>NZ_JBITCT010000024.1:0-148336 GCF_044453465.1 Streptomyces sp. NPDC051677 | reverse complement strand
GTTACATTCCGAACCCGGAAGCTAAGCCTTACAGCGCCGATGGTACTGCAGGGGGGACCCTGTGGGAGAGTAGGACACCGCCGAACAAATATTGAAAAGGGTTGGGCTCTGAACTTCGGTTCGGTGCCCAACCCTTTTTTGTTTGTGGTCACTTGAAGTTCATGTTGCGCCCCCAGCATCCACGGCATGGGTACTGCTGCAATGCTCAGGGCTGCAGGCGTCGGAGTCGGTGACGAGGTCATCGTGCCGGCCTTCGGGAATGTGGAAATCGCCGGAGCGGTAACCCTGGCGGGTGCGTCGCCGGTGTTCGCCGATGTCGATCCGGTGACGTACTGCCTGGACCCGGTCGTCGTCGAAGCAGTCGTAACTCCGCGGACCGCGGCCGTCGTTGCCGTGCACCGCTTCGGTCGGCCGGCGGATGTCGGGCGGTTGCATGCTGTGGGGGAGCGGCATGGGCTGTTGGTGTTGGAACAGGGGGAGTCCGAGGCCCCGTACGACGAGATCGCTCAGCGTCGGGAGCGGGCCGCTTATCTGGACGGGCGGCTGCGTGGGGTGCGGATGCCCGACGGTGGAGACGGGCACACCTATCAGCAGTACGTCGTACGGGTGCCGGGGAACGGGCGGCCCGACCGGGATGCGTTCGCACGCGCCTTGCGGGGCAGGGGAGTCGAGTGCCGGGTGCCGGTGAAGACTCCGTTGCACCGGTTGCCGGAGTTCAGGCGGTGTGTGTCGCTGCCGGAGACCGAACTGGCGGCGGACGAGACTCTCGCGTTGCCGGTGGACGCCTCGTTGACGAAGCGGGACATGCAGCGGATCGTGTCGGCCTGCAACACGCTCGGCGGACTGCTTCAGCCCGCCCCCTGAACGAGTTTGGGAGCACCGGCTTGTTCGGGGTATGATCTATTCCGTTGCCGCGAGGGAAACCTCGAAAAGTAACTGGCCCCCTTAGCTCAGTCGGCAGAGCGTCTCCATGGTAAGGAGAAGGTCAACGGTTCGATTCCGTTAGGGGGCTCCACAAAAAAGGCCTCCGCCCTTTCGGGCGGGGGCTTTTTTCGTGTCCCGCTTCCCTCACGCCATCCGCATCGCGAGGATCGCCATGTCGTCCGAGGGGGCGTCCGACGCGAAGCGTTCGACCGCACGCATGATGCGGGCCGCGACCGCGCCGGCGGTGAGACCGGTGCAGGTGGACAGGACGTCGGCGAGACCGTCGTCGCCCAGCATGCGGGTGCCCTCACGGCGCTCTGTGACGCCGTCCGTGACGCAGAGCAGGACGTCGCCCCGGTCGAGGGTGACCGTCTGCTCGTAGAGCTCCAGATCCTCCATGACGCCCAGGAGCGGCTGGGGTTCGGCTGCCGCCTCGACCGTGCCGTCCTGACGCAGACGCAGGGGGAGCGGGTGGCCGGCGCAGACCACCTTCAGCTCGGCGCTGCCGTCCTCCTGTGGGCGCATCTCGCCGTAGAGGAGGGTCAGGAAGCGGCTGCGGGCGCCCTCGTCGAGGATCGCCGAGTTCAGGCGCTCCAGGACGGCCGGGCCGCTGAGGCCCTCGCGGGCCAGCAGCCGTAGCGCGTGGCGGGCCAGGCCCGTCACCGCCGCCGCGTTCGGGCCTGTGCCGCAGACGTCGCCGATGGCGAAGCCGTACGCGCCGTCGCTGATGGGGAAGACGTCGTAGAAGTCACCGCCCACCTCGTTGCCCTCGCCGGCCGCGCGGTAGATGACCTCGACCTCGACGCCGTCGACCGTGGGGAGTTCCGGGGGCAGGAGGCTGCGCTGGAGGGACTGGCTGATGGCCGTGCGCTCCGAGTAGAGGCGGGCGTTGTCGAGGGCGAGCGCGGCGCGTCGGGACAGGTCCTCGGCCAGCTCCAGGATCTCCTGGCGGAAGTGTTCGTCGGTGGGCTTGCCGAGGGTCAGCATGCCGATGACGCGGTTGCGGGCGACCAGCGGGAGGACGACGGTCTCGCCGCCCACCGCCGAGGCGGTCGCCAGGGTAGGGCCGATGCCCGAGGAGACCTGGTGGGTCGGGCCGCCGGTCAGGCCCAGGCTGCGCATCGAACTGCGCAGGGCCGCGTCGTGCGCGGCCTCGGAGGGGGCCGACCAGACCCGGGCGCCGGGGGTGGGGACCGGGTCCGGCGGCGCGATCTTCGACAGCAACGACTTGATGCCGTCGATGAGTTCCTCGTCCTCGTGCAGGACGTACGACAGGTACGGGTCGGAGGCCTGGTCGGCGATCGTGTAGACCGCGCACCAGGTGGCCAGGGTCGGGACCGTCATCTGGGCCATCAGGGCCAGGGTCTGGTCGCGGTCCAGGGTGCCCGCGAGGAGGTCTGAGGCCTCGACGAGGAAGCTCAGGGATCCCCGGCGCAGGCGCTCCAGCTCGCCCAGGCGGGCCGATTCCACGGCCAGCGCGATGCGGTCGGCCGCGAACTGCAGGCGCAGGGCCTCCTCGTTGGAGTAGCGGCCGGGGCCCTCCGCCGCGACGCCCAGGGAGCCCGTCAGGCGGCCCTCGACCTTCAGCGGGACCGTGACGACCGAACGCATGCCTGTGCCGCTCAGCAGCGGGAGGGCGCCGGGGACGGCCAGGAGGTCCTCGTGGACGGCCGGCATGCGGGCCGAGCCGTAGCGGCCGGGGCCCGCCTCCACGGGCACGCGCGCGAAGCGTTGGCGGGCGGAGGGCAGGCCGGTGGAGGCGCGGACCTCCAACTCCGTCTCGTCGTCGGTGGCCAGGAGGAGGAAGGCGGAGTCGGCGTCCAGCATGTCGCGGGCGCGTTCCACCGTGCGCTGGAGCAGGCCGTCGAGGTCGTCCGGGGCCGGGGAGCCGATGAACACCTCGAAGGGGTCGGTGCTCTGGCCGTCGGAGCCGGTGGTCGTGTCGGAGGCCGGGACGCGCAACGGGGTCTGCAGGACCGCGCGCTCGTGGTCGCGGACGAGGAGACAGACCGTGGAGGGCTCGCCGTCGGTGTCGCGGACGCGGAGGTGGGAGGCGTAGACAGGCGTGACGCGGCCGTTGGCGCCGCGGATGCCGTAGCTGCCCTCCCAGCGGGAGAGTTGGAGGGCTTCCACGATGCCGGTGCTGGTGCCGGGGGTGTGCGGCCAGGCGGCGAGGTCGGTGAGGGGTTTGCCGATGACCTGGTCGGCCGGGTAGCCGAAGAGTTCGTCGGCGTCCTCGTTCCAGGCGGAGATGGCGCCCGCGCGGTCGATCTGGACGACCGCCACCCGCACCCGGCTGTCGGCGAGCGGGAGGAGATCGGCCGGGAGGGACGGGCCGGCGGCGCGGGTGCCCACCGGGCGGTCGGGGAGGTCGAGTTGGAACCAGACCTGCTTGTGGGTGGGGGTGTACTCGACGCCCCAGCGGCCGGCGATGGCCGCGCAGAGCTGGAGACCGCGGCCGCCTTCGCGGTCGGGGCTGCCCATGGTGGCGAGGGAGCCCTGGAGGGGGATCTCGCGTTCGGGATACCGGTCGGCCACCTCGATGCGGACGCCGTCGTCGCTGCGCAGGCACAGGACGTCCGCGTGGGTGCCCGCGTGGACGACGGCGTTCGTCACCAGCTCACTGGTGAGGACCACGGCGTCGTCGACGATGTCGGCGAAGCCCCACCCCTGCAGGGTGTCGCGGACGAAGGAGCGGGCAGTCGCTACCGATCGCCCGACGGGCTCGAAGCTGGCGGCCGCGCGCGCGGTGATCACAGAACTCCTCGACCGGTTGTCGACGTGCGGGAATCCCTGGCCGTCCTGGTCATGCCGCTGTTGCGGTGGACGCATGCCTGAAGGCCGGGGGTCCGGGGGCTGTCCCCCCGGGATCAGTCCGGTGGTCATGTGTGCGGCCGCCCCTCCGATGCCCGCTCGTGCTCGTGCCACCGCCCAGGCCGGACGGACCGGCGCGGCTGGACAGCCGCATGCAAGGTTACTTACCTTCCCGGTCCCCGCGGATGCCGGTCACCAGTGTTTACGCCCGAGGGTGTGCGGACGATGTGCGAAGCTGCCGAACTGTTATGGCCGGGTTCGGCAAGGGTGAAACACTGGGCAAGCTTCTTGTGAAGGTCCGGGCAGACTGGGTGTCTTCTGCGCACAGGGGGCAGCAGCCCCCGGGGCCCGCCTGGTTTCATCAGGCGGAAAACCCCAGCGGCAGCACGTACGGCGAGCAGCATCCAGGTACAGAGGCAACGGTCGACCCCTGCGGGAGGGACAAGTGGAGTCTGGCGCAGCGACGCGGGGCACTAAGACGCGCGCGAAAGGCGGACAGTCCCTGAGCAGGCAGCGCACACCACGCGGCGGGACCACCGTCGTGGACACAGCGGCCCTGGACCGGCTGCTGGTCGCTCTCGGGTCCATGCGGGACGGCAATTTCCGCAAGCGGCTCACCGTGTCCGGCGATGGCGTGATGTCGGAGATCGCGGCCGTGTTCAACGAGGTCGCGGACCGAAATCTGCACCTCACGGGTGAACTGTCGCGGGTGCGACGCATGGTGGGACGTGAGGGAAAGCTCACCGAGCGGCTGGAGACGGGCGCCTGCGAGGGGTCCTGGGCGACCGCCATCGACAACTCGAACGCGCTGGTCGACGACCTCGTACGGCCTGTCTCCGAGGTCGGGCGGGTGCTGTCGGCGGTGGCCGAGGGTGATCTGTCGCCGCGGATGGAGCTTCGGACGCACACGCCGGAGGGGACCGGGCATCCGCTGCGCGGGGAGTTCCTGAAGGTCGGGCGGACGGTGAACAACCTGGTCGACCAGTTGTCGACGTTCACCGACGAGGTCACCCGTGTGGCCAGCGAGGTCGGCACCGAGGGCAAGCTGGGCGGGCAGGCCCAGGTGCGCGGTATGTCCGGTTCGTGGAAGGATCTCACGGAGTCCGTCAACACGATGGCGTACCGGCTCACGGCGCAGGTGCGGGACATCGCGCTGGTGACGACGGCCGTGGCCAAGGGTGATCTGTCACGGAAGGTGACGGTTCACGTCGAGGGCGAGATGCTCGAGCTGAAGAACACCGTCAACACGATGGTGGACCAGCTCTCCGCGTTCTCGGTGGAGGTGACCCGGGTCGCCCGCGAGGTCGGCACCGAGGGCATCCTGGGCGGCCAGGCGCAGGTGTCCGGCGTGGACGGGGTGTGGAAAGAGCTCACCGATTCGGTGAACACCATGGCCGGCAACCTGACGGCTCAGGTGCGTGGGATCGCTGAGGTGACGACGGCGGTCGCCAACGGCGATCTGTCGCAGAAGGTGACGGTGTCGGCGCGCGGCGAGATCGCGCAGCTCGCCGACACGATCAACCAGATGACCGAGACGCTGCGGACCCTCGCGGACGAGGTCACTCGCGTGGCCAACGAGGTCGGCGCGGCGGGGCAGCTCGGCGGTCAGGCGAACGTGCCGGGTGCGGCGGGGACGTGGAAGGACCTGACGGACTCCGTCAACACGGTGTTCCGCAACCTCACCACTCAGGTGCGGGACATCGCCGCGGTGACGACGGCCGTGGCCAGCGGCGATCTGTCGCAGAAGGTCACAGTGGACGTGGCCGGCGAGATGCTGGAGATGAAGAACACCGTCAACGGGATGGTCGACCAGCTGTCGGCCTTCGGCGCCGAGGTCACGCGCGTGGCGCGGGAGATCGGGGTCGAGGGCGAGCTGGGCGGTCAGGCGCAGGTGTCGGGTGTGGCCGGGACATGGAAGGACCTGACGGACTCCGTCAACACGGCGTTCAGGAATCTCACCGGACAGGTGAGGAACATCGCGCAGGTCACCACGGCCGTGGCCAACGGCGACCTCTCGCAGAAGGTCACCGTCGACGTGTCCGGTGAGATGGCGCAGCTGAAGAACACCGTGAACACGATGGTGGACCAGCTGTCGTCGTTCGCCGACCAGGTGACGCGGATGGCCCGGGACGTGGGCACCGAGGGCAGGCTGGGCGGTCAGGCCCGGGTGGACGGTGTGTCGGGTACGTGGAAGGAGCTCACCGACTCCGTCAACTCGATGGCGGGGAACCTCACCTCGCAGGTGCGCAACATCGCGCAGGTGACGACGGCCGTGGCCCGCGGTGACCTGTCGCAGAAGATCGACGTCGACGCGCGCGGGGAGATCCTGGAGCTCAAGAACACCATCAACACGATGGTGGATCAGCTGTCCGCCTTCGCCGACCAGGTGACCCGGGTCGCGCGTGAGGTGGGCACGGACGGGCGGCTCGGCGGGCAGGCGCAGGTGCCCGGTGTGGCCGGTGTGTGGCGCGATCTGACCGACTCGGTGAACGGCATGGCCGGCAACCTCACCGCCCAGGTGCGCAACATCGCTCAGGTCGCCACCGCGGTGGCCCGCGGTGACCTGTCCCAGAAGATCACCGTGGACGCGCGCGGGGAGATCCTCGAGCTGAAGAACACGCTGAACACGATGGTGGACCAGCTGTCGTCGTTCGCCCAGGAGGTCACGCGTGTGGCCCGTGAGGTGGGTACGGAGGGGCAGCTCGGCGGACAGGCCGAGGTGCAGGGTGTCTCCGGCACCTGGAAGGACCTCACGCAGTCCGTGAACTTCATGGCGAACAACCTGACCATCCAGGTGCGCCAGATCGCGGAGGTCACGACCGCGGTCGCCAAGGGCGACCTGTCGAAGAAGATCACGGTCGACGCCAAGGGCGAGATCCTGGAGCTCGTCACCACCGTCAACACGATGGTGGACCAGCTGTCGTCGTTCGCCGAGCAGGTGACCCGGGTGGCCCGCGAGGTGGGCACCGAGGGCATCCTGGGCGGCCAGGCGCACGTTCCGGGTATCACGGGCATCTGGAAGGACCTCAGCGGCAACGTCAACCTGATGGCCAAGAACCTGACCACGCAGGTGCGCAACATCTCGCAGGTCGCGGCGGCGGTGGCCAACGGCGATCTGACGCGGCAGGTGACGATCGAGGCGCGCGGCGAGGTCGCGCAGCTCGCCGACACCATCAACACCATGGTGAAGACGCTGAGTTCGTTCGCCGAGCAGGTCACCAAGGTGGCCCGTGAGGTGGGCACGGACGGCATCCTCGGCGGGCAGGCGCACGTGCCGGGTGTGGCGGGTACGTGGAAGGACCTCACCGAGTCGGTGAATCAGATGGCGTCCAACCTGACCGGCCAGGTGCGCAACATCGCCATGGTCACGACGGCCATCGCCAAGGGTGACCTGACGAAGAAGATCGACATCGACGCGCGCGGGGAGATCCTCGAACTGAAGACGACCATCAACACGATGGTCGACCAGCTGTCGTCGTTCGCCGAGGAGGTCACCCGCGTTGCCCGCGAGGTCGGTACGGAGGGGCAGCTGGGCGGTCAGGCCCGCGTGCGTGACGTCGACGGCACCTGGCGTGACCTGACCGAGTCCGTGAACGAGATGGCCGGGAACCTGACCCGGCAGGTGCGTGCCATCGCGCGCGTGGCGACCGCGGTGACCCGTGGTGACCTGAACCTGAAGATCGACGTGGACGCGTCCGGGGAGATCCAGGAACTTCAGGACTACATCAACAAGATGATCACTAACCTGCGCGACACCACGATCGCCAACAAGGAGCAGGACTGGCTCAAGGGCAACCTCGCGCGCGTGTCCGCTCTGATGCAGGGGCGGCGCGACCTGGCGGACGTGGCCTCGCTGATCATGAGCGAGCTGCCGCCCCTGGTGGCCGCGCAGCACGGCGCTTTCTTCCTGGCCATGCCGCCGACCGACGGCGACGCCGACCAGTACGAGCTGCGGATGCTGGGCTCGTACGGGTACTCGATGGGCTCCATGCCGACGTCGTTCCGGCCGGGTGAGGCGCTGGTCGGGACGGCCGCGGAGGAGAAGCGCACGATCCTCGTCGCGAACGCCCCAAGCGGCTATCTGAAGATCTCCTCGGGGCTCGGTGAGGCGCCGCCCGCGCAGGTGATCGTGCTGCCGGTGCTGTTCGAGGGCAAGGTCCTCGGCGTGATCGAGCTGGCGTCGTTCACGAAGTTCACACAGATCCAGAAGGACTTCCTCAACCAGCTCGCCGAGATGATCGCGACCAGCGTCAACACCATCTCCGTCAACACCAAGACCGAGCTGCTGCTGAAGCAGTCGCAGGAGCTGACCGAGCAACTGAGGGAGCGGTCGGCCGAGTTGGAGCAGCGGCAGAAGGCTCTGCAGGCGTCCAACGCCGAACTGGAGGAGAAGGCCGAGCTGCTGGCGCAGCAGAACCGCGACATCGAGGTGAAGAACACCGAGATCGAGGAGGCGCGGCAGGTCCTGGAGGAGCGTGCCGAGCAGCTCGCGGTGTCGATGCGCTACAAGAGCGAGTTCCTCGCCAACATGTCGCACGAGCTGCGGACGCCGCTCAACTCGCTGCTGATCCTGGCCAAGCTGCTCGCCGACAACGCGGAGGGCAACCTCTCGCCGAAGCAGGTCGAGTTCGCCGAGACGATCCACGGGGCGGGTTCCGATCTGCTCCAGCTGATCAACGACATCCTGGACCTGTCGAAGGTCGAGGCGGGCAAGATGGACGTGTCGCCGACGCGGATCGCACTGGTCCAGCTCGTCGACTACGTGGAGGCCACGTTCCGGCCGCTGACCGCGGAGAAGGGCCTCGACCTGTCGGTGCGGGTGTCGCCTGAGCTGCCGGCCACGCTGCACACCGACGAGCAGCGGCTGCTGCAGGTGCTGCGCAACCTGCTGTCCAACGCGGTGAAGTTCACCGACTCCGGGTCGGTCGAGCTGGTCATCCGGCCGGCCGGGGCGGACGTCCCGGTGGCGATCAAGGAGCAGTTGCTGGAGGCCGGTTCGCTCACCGATCCGGACGCCGCCCTGATCGCGTTCTCGGTGACGGACACCGGCATCGGGATCGCGGCCAGCAAGATGCGGGTGATCTTCGAGGCGTTCAAGCAGGCGGACGGCACCACCAGCCGCAAGTACGGCGGCACGGGCCTGGGGCTGTCCATCTCGCGGGAGATCGCACAGTTGCTCGGCGGTGAGATCTACGCACAGAGCGAGACGGGCCGTGGTTCGACGTTCACGCTGTATCTGCCGCTGCATCCGAGCGAGCTGCCGCCGCAGGGCTACCAGCAGGTCGTGCCGGCGCTGGAGGCCGGCGACCTGGTGGCTTCGGAGAACGGGGCGCTGGAGCTGTCGGAGCTGTCCGACGTGGAGATCGAGACGCCGGCCGAGGTGAGGTCGTACCAGGACGCGCAGAACGGTCCGGCGGCCCTCTTCAGGCGCCGGCGCCGCCTGGTGAGCGGCGGCGAGCAGGTGGGGCGTCCTGAGCAGTGGCCGGCCCGCGGGCAGGAGGCGGGGGCCCGCGCGCGCGTGGGCGTCCGGTTCGGCGGCGAGAAGGTGCTGATCGTCGACGACGACATCCGCAACGTGTTCGCGCTGACCAGCGTTCTGGAACAGCACGGCCTGTCGGTGCTGTACGCGGAGAACGGCCGGGAGGGCATCGAGGTCCTGGAGCAGCACGACGACGTGGCGGTCGTCCTGATGGACATCATGATGCCCGAGATGGACGGCTATGCGACGACGACGGCGATCCGGCGGATGCCGCAGTTCTCCGGGCTGCCGATCATCGCGCTGACCGCGAAGGCGATGAAGGGCGACCGGGAGAAGGCGATCGAGTCGGGCGCCTCCGACTACGTGACGAAGCCGGTCGACCCCGATCACCTGCTGTCGGTGATGCAGCAGTGGATGCGGGACGCGTGAGGGAGACACGGCGTGACGGGAACCTTCGGCGTGCGCCCCGAGTTGCTGACTCAGGGTGGCCGCCGCCGTGTAGCGAGGCGGAATTCGGGGAACCTTCTGGTCTCCTGCTGCGTTCCTGCTACGTGCACAGTGACATCACGGTGACAGGGTGTGGCGACGGTCGGGGTGCGGCTACCATGACCGGCACAAGGAAGGGCGGCGCAAAGGAGTCGTCCCCAGGGGCGGCGCCCGGTGCACTGCCGGGGCGAGGAGGGCGGGCCATGGTGCAGAAGGCCAAGATCCTCCTGGTCGATGACCGGCCGGAGAATCTGCTGGCGCTGGAGGCGATCCTCTCTGCGCTCGATCAGACGCTGGTGCGGGCATCGTCCGGGGAAGAGGCGCTCAAAGCACTGCTGACGGACGACTTCGCGGTCATTCTGCTGGACGTCCAGATGCCGGGCATGGACGGCTTCGAGACGGCCGCGCACATCAAGAGGCGAGAGCGGACCAGGGACATCCCGATCATCTTCCTCACCGCGATCAACCACGGGCCGCACCACACCTTCCGCGGATATGCGGCGGGCGCGGTGGACTACATCTCCAAGCCGTTCGACCCGTGGGTGCTGCGCGCGAAGGTCTCGGTGTTCGTCGAGCTGTACATGAAGAACTGCCAGCTGCGTGAGCAGGCGGCGCTGCTGCGGCTGCAGTTGGAGGGCGGTGGCGGCAAGGGCGCTGCGGGTGGCGCCAAGGAGCCGGCGGGGCTGCTCGCCGAGCTCTCCGCGCGGCTCGCGGCCGTCGAGGAGCAGGCGGAGGCGCTGTCCAAGCAGCTCGACGACGAGTCGGCGGACGCGGCGGCGGTGGCCACGGCGGCGCACCTGGAGCGCAAACTCACGGGTCTGCGCCGGGCGCTGGACGCCCTGGAGCCGGGCGCCGGCAATGGCGCGGCCTCGGTGCCGTCGCAGAACTGACCGGAATCGACGCAGCCGACCGACACCACGGAACGGAACTGACGCGTGCGGCCCATGGAGTTGTGCATGAGGACGTGTCAGTTCCCTTCCCGGCACAGCGGGCGCGTCAGTTCCGCGCCCACACGGGGGCGACACGAACGGGTGAAGCAGTAGGCACACGTGTCCGCTGTGGTCTCCACCGGTAACCTCACACTCATGGCCTCACGTCCCTCCGCAGCCAAGAAGCAGCCAGCCAAGAAGGCGGCTGCTCCCGCGAAGGCTCCGGCGAAGAAGGCCGCTGCGAAAAAGGCCCCGGCGAAGAAGGCGCCCGCCAAGAAAGCCGCGGCCAAGAAGCCCGCGCCCGCGCCCGCACCGGCTCCCAATCCCACCGGGGGCATCTACAGACTCGTACGCGCCATCTGGCTCGGGCTGGCGCACGCCGTCGGCGCCGTGTTCCGCGGCATAGGGAACGGCGCGAAGAACCTCGACCCGGCCCACCGCAAGGACGGCGTCGCGCTGCTGCTGTTCGGCGTCGCGCTGATCGTCGCCGCGGGCACCTGGGCCGACCTGCGCGGCCCCGTCGGTGACCTCGTCGAGATCCTGGTGACCGGCGCCTTCGGCCGGCTCGACCTGCTCGTGCCGATCCTGCTGGCGGTCATCGCCGTGCGTTTCATCCGGCACCCCGAGAAGCCCGAGGCCAACGGCCGCATCGTGATCGGCCTGTCCGCGCTCGTCATCGGCGTGCTCGGCCAGGTCCACATCGCCTGCGGCGCGCCCGCCCGCAGCGACGGCATGCAGGCGATAAGGGACGCCGGCGGCCTCATCGGCTGGAGCGCGGCCACCCCGCTGACGTACACCATGGGCGAGGTCCTCGCCGTACCGCTGCTGGTGCTGCTCACGATCTTCGGGCTGCTGGTCGTCACGGCGACCCCGGTCAACGCCGTCCCGCAGCGGCTGCGGCAGCTCGGGGTGCGGCTCGGCGTACTGCACGACCCGGCGGCCGACGAGTACGACGAGTTCGGCGACGACGACGCGCGCTACGACGAGCAGTGGCGCGAGGCGCTGCCCGGGCGGCCCCGACGGCGCTCCAGCGCCCCCCAGTCCTACGACCCGGACGACGCCGAGCAGGAGGCGCTCTCCCGGCGGCGCGGCCGTCCCCGGCGCTCCGCGGTGCCGCAGCCGGCCATGGACCGGCAGCTGGACGCCGTGGACATCGCCGCGGCCGCCGCGGCCGACCTCGACGGCGCCGTTCTGCACGGCATGCCGCCCTCGCCGATCGTCGCCGACCTCACCCAGGGCGTGAGCGTCGGCGACCGGGAGCCGACGACGCCGACGCCCCTCCCGGCACCGGCCTCCCGCCCCCGGCAGGAGAAGCTCAAGGTCGGCGGAGCGGTCCCCGACCTGACCAAGTCGGCGCCGGAAGAGATGCGCGAACTGCCGCCGCGCGCCGAGCAGCTCCAGCTGTCCGGCGACATCACCTACTCCCTCCCCTCGCTCGACCTCCTGGAGCGCGGGGGCCCCGGCAAGGCGCGCAGCGCCGCCAACGACGCCGTCGTCGCGTCGCTGACGAACGTCTTCACCGAGTTCAAGGTCGACGCCGCCGTCACCGGCTTCACCCGCGGGCCGACGGTCACGCGCTACGAGGTCGAGCTCGGCCCCGCCGTGAAGGTCGAGCGGATCACCGCGCTGGCGAAGAACATCGCGTACGCCGTCGCCAGCCCCGATGTGCGGATCATCAGCCCGATCCCGGGCAAGTCCGCGGTCGGCATCGAGATCCCGAACACCGACCGGGAGATGGTCAACCTCGGGGACGTGCTGCGGCTCGCGGACGCGGCCGAGGACGACCACCCGATGCTGGTGGCGCTCGGCAAGGACGTCGAGGGCGGCTACGTGATGGCCAACATGGCGAAGATGCCGCACGTCCTGGTGGCCGGAGCCACCGGTTCCGGCAAGTCGTCCTGCATCAACTGCCTGATCACGTCGATCATGGTCCGCGCGACCCCCGAGGACGTGCGGCTGGTCCTGATCGACCCCAAGCGCGTCGAACTGACCGCCTACGAGGGCATCCCTCACCTGATCACGCCGATCATCACCAACCCGAAGCGGGCCGCCGAGGCGCTTCAGTGGGTCGTACGGGAGATGGATCTGCGGTACGACGACCTGGCGGCGTTCGGCTTCCGGCACATCGACGACTTCAACGAGGCCATAAGGAACGGCAAGGTCAAGCTGCCCGAGGGCAGCGAGCGCGAGCTTCAGCCGTATCCCTATCTGCTGGTGATCGTCGACGAGCTGGCCGACCTGATGATGGTCGCGCCGCGTGACGTCGAGGACTCGATCGTGCGCATCACACAACTCGCGCGCGCGGCCGGCATCCATCTGGTGCTCGCCACGCAGCGGCCCTCCGTCGACGTCGTCACCGGCCTGATCAAGGCGAACGTGCCGTCGCGGCTAGCCTTCGCCACCTCCTCGCTCGCCGACTCGCGGGTCATCCTCGACCAGCCGGGCGCCGAGAAGCTGATCGGCAAGGGCGACGGGCTGTTCCTGCCGATGGGCGCGAACAAGCCGACCCGTATGCAGGGCGCCTTCGTGACCGAGGCCGAGGTCGCGGCCGTCGTCCAGCACTGCAAGGACCAGATGGCGCCCGTCTTCCGCGACGACGTCACCGTCGGCACCAAGCAGAAGAAGGAGATCGACGAGGACATCGGCGACGACCTCGACCTGCTGTGCCAGGCGGCCGAGCTGGTGGTCTCCACCCAGTTCGGGTCGACGTCCATGCTCCAGCGCAAGCTGCGCGTCGGCTTCGCCAAGGCCGGTCGGCTGATGGACCTCATGGAGTCGCGGAACATCGTCGGGCCCAGCGAGGGCTCCAAGGCGCGTGACGTTCTCGTGAAGCCGGACGAGCTGGACGGCGTGCTCGCGGTGATCCGGGGGGAGTCTCAGGGGTAGACGTCAACGCTGGAAGCGGGGGTCGGTCGTGACTCACCCGTTAGAGAGCGGCGAGCAACCGTTTCCCTTTGACGTACGTCAAGTTGAGCGAGAGGACAGGTGCGGCTCCCGCCGGGGCCGTAACCGGCCCGTCATCGGCGTGTCCGGCCATACCGATGGCGTACAAAGTCGTACCGCCCGGTTGCCCCTCCCTTTGGCACCCCCCCTAGACTGAACCTCCAGCACAGGTGGCTACACGCTCGAAAGGCGCCCCCGTGTCCATCGGCAACTCCCCTGAAGACGAGCGTCCGTTCGAAGACCCGTCCGAGGAAGCCCCCTTCTCCATCGGCCGTGCCCTGCAGCAGGCGCGCATCGCGGCCGGGCTGACCGTCGACGACGTCAGCAGCGCCACCCGGGTCCGTATCGTCATCATCCACGCCATCGAGGCGGACGACTTCGCTCCCTGCGGCGGAGACGTCTACGCGCGCGGGCACATCCGGACCCTGGCCAGGGCCGTCCACCTCGACCCCGCCCCGCTGATCGACCGGTACGACGCCACCCACGGCGGCCGTCCCGCGCCGACCCCGGCCGCGCCGCTGTTCGAGGCGGAACGTATCCGCCCCGAGCGGCGCGGGCCGAACTGGACCGCGGCCATGGTCGCCGCGATCGTCGCCGTCGTCGGCTTCGTCGGCTTCACTGCGTTCAGGGGCAGCGACGACGGCGGGTCGAAGGAGCAGGTCGCCGACGGCGCCACCCCGGCGACCGCGAAGACCGTCTCGCCCACGCCGAAGACCGACAAGCCCGCCGCCACCACGCCGGCGCCCTCCGACAGCGCCATCGCCGCGGCTCCCCAGGACAAGGTGACCGTCCAGGTCAGTGCCGCCGACGGGCGCAGCTGGATCTCCGCCAAGGACCACAACGGCCGGATGATCTTCGACGGCTTCCTCAAGCAGGGCGACTCGAAGACCTTCCAGGACAGCGAGAAGATCAGCCTCATCCTCGGCGACGCCGGAGCGATCGATCTGTTCGTCAACGGCAAGAAGCTCAACGACGACTTCCGGCCCGGCGCGGTGGAGCGTCTGACCTACACGAAGGGCGACCCGCAGGTCGGATGAACCGGGCGGGGCTTGGCGCATACGGGGTTGGTGATCTTCACCAACCCCGTCGACGTTGACTGTCGGTGCGACAAAGTAGTCTTGAGCCCATGCCTGAACGCCGTACCGTCGCACTCGTCACCCTTGGCTGCGCCCGTAACGAGGTGGACTCGGAGGAGCTCGCAGGCCGTTTGGAGGCGGACGGCTGGCAGCTCGTGGAGGACGCCGAGGACGCCGACGTGGCCGTCGTCAACACCTGCGGCTTCGTCGACGCCGCCAAGAAGGACTCCGTCGACGCCCTGCTGGAGGCCAACGACCTCAAGGGGCACGGCAGAACCCAGGCCGTCGTGGCGGTGGGCTGCATGGCCGAGCGGTACGGCAAGGAACTCGCCGACGCCCTGCCCGAGGCCGACGGCGTACTCGGCTTCGACGACTACGCCGACATCTCCGACCGCCTCCAGACCATCCTGAACGGCGGCATCCACGCCTCCCACACCCCGCGCGACCGGCGCAAGCTGCTGCCCATCAGCCCGGCCGAGCGGCAGGAATCGGCCGCTGCGGTCGCGCTCCCGGGGCACGGCCCGACCGACCTCCCGGAGGGGCTCGCTCCGGCCTCCGGCCCGCGCGCACCCCTGCGCCGACGGCTGGACGGCGCGCCCGTCGCCTCGGTCAAGCTCGCCTCCGGCTGCGACCGGCGCTGCTCCTTCTGCGCCATCCCGTCCTTCCGCGGCTCCTTCATCTCCCGCCGGCCGAGCGACGTGCTGAACGAGACGCGGTGGCTGGCCGAGCAGGGCGTCAAGGAGATCATGCTGGTCTCCGAGAACAACACCTCCTACGGCAAGGACCTCGGCGACATCCGGCTGCTGGAGTCGCTGCTGCCCGAGCTCGCCGAGGTCGACGGCCTGGAGCGGGTGCGCGTCAGCTACCTCCAGCCGGCCGAGATGCGGCCCGGCCTGATCGACGTGCTGACGTCCACGCCCAAGATCGCGCCCTACTTCGACCTGTCCTTCCAGCACTCCGCGCCGGGCGTGCTGCGCGCGATGCGCCGCTTCGGCGACACCGACCGCTTCCTGGAGCTGCTCGACACCATCCGCGGCAAGGCGCCCCAGGCGGGTGTGCGCTCCAACTTCATCGTGGGCTTCCCCGGCGAGTCCGAGGCCGACCTGGCCGAGCTGGAGCGCTTCCTGAACGGCGCACGGCTCGACGCGATCGGAGTCTTCGGCTACTCCGACGAGGAGGGCACCGAGGCCGCGACGTACGACGACAAGCTCGACGTGGACGTCGTCGCCGAGCGGCTCGCCCGGGTCTCCCGGCTCGCCGAGGAACTCGTCTCGCAGCGCGCCGAGGAGCGCCTCGGCGAGACCGTGCACGTCCTCGTGGAGTCGGTGGACGAGGAGGGCGTGTACGGCCGGGGCGCGCACCAGGCGCCGGAGACGGACGGCCAGGTGCTGCTCACATCGGGCGAAAGCCTGAGCGTCGGTCGTATGGTCGAGGCGAAGGTGGTCGGCACCGAGGGTGTCGATCTGGTGGCCGAGCCCCTGCTGGGTTCGCTCGGATGTAGTGAGGAGGCGGGCAGATGACGGGTGTTCCGGCATCGGCTGCGGGCGGCCCCTCGCAGGCCAAGAGCAGCGCCGCGCCCGCAAGTCCGGTCTCCGGCACGGCCCCCGACGCCTCCGACGCGCCCGTTGTCGCCGTCGACGGTCAGGACGCCGGCAGGCCGCCGCGGGGCGCGAAGCTGGCGGCCGCCGCCGTCAATCAGGCGAGCGTCTGGAACATCGCCAATCTGCTGACGATGCTTCGGCTGATCCTGGTGCCCGGGTTCGTCGCGCTGATGCTGGCCGACGGCGGCTACGACCCGGCGTGGCGTTCGCTCGCCTGGGCGGCCTTCGCCGTCGCCATGATCACCGACCTGTTCGACGGGCATCTGGCGCGGACGTACAACCTCGTCACCGACTTCGGGAAGATCGCCGACCCGATCGCCGACAAGGCGATCATGGGAGCGGCGCTGATCTGTCTCTCCTCGCTCGGCGACCTGCCGTGGTGGGTGACGATCGTGATCCTCGGCCGGGAACTCGGGATCACACTGCTGCGTTTTCTGGTCATCCGATACGGGGTCATCCCGGCGAGTCGGGGCGGCAAGCTCAAGACGCTCACCCAGGGCGTGGCCGTCGGGATGTACGTCCTGGCGCTGACGGGGTGGCTGGCCACCCTGAGGTGGTGGGTGATGGCCGCGGCGGTCGTGCTGACCGTGGTGACCGGACTCGACTACGTAAGACAGGCCATTGTGCTGCGCAGTCAGGGGATCGCCGAGCGTCGGGCCGCGTCGGAGGAGACGGAAGCGTGAATTCCACGGCTGCCGATGTGGTGCGACTACTCACGGTGAACGAAGAGACGCTCGCCGTGGCCGAGTCGCTGACCGGTGGTCTGGTGGCGGCGGAGATCACATCGGTTCCGGGGGCGTCCAAGGTCTTCCGCGGTTCGGTCACCGCCTACGCCACCGGACTCAAGCATGAGCTGCTCGGCGTCGACGCAGGTCTGCTGGCCGCTCGCGGAGCGGTGGACGGGCAGGTGGCGGCCCAGATGGCGGCCGGCGTGCGCAAGGCGCTGGGCGCCGACTGGGGCGTCGCGACGACCGGGGTGGCCGGCCCCGATCCGCAGGACGGGCAGCCGGTCGGGACGGTCTTCGTGGCCGTGGACGGTCCGTTCTGGGCGCATTCCGGTTCCGCCGCTGGCGGAAAAGTGGAGGCCCTGCGGTTGAACGGCGACCGGGCGGAAATTCGTAGAGAGAGTGTACGGAGCGTACTCGCACTGCTCCTGACAGAGCTGGCGGGCGAACACACCGGGAACGAGCGGGCACAGGATACGGAACAGAACGGGGGGTTTTGATGTTTGCAGCCCTGAGTGAACACGACATCGCTCCCCGCACGGCCGCAGCGCAAGGCGGTACGGTGGGGCGTGAAGGATGCGGCTACGCGGTCCGAGGAGGGAGCCACCGATGATTCTGCTCCGTCGCCTGCTGGGTGACGTGCTGCGTCGGCAGCGCCAGCGCCAGGGCCGTACTCTGCGCGAAGTCTCCTCGTCCGCCCGAGTCTCACTCGGCTATCTCTCCGAGGTGGAGCGGGGGCAGAAGGAGGCTTCCTCCGAACTGCTCTCCGCCATCTGCGACGCGCTGGACGTACGGATGTCCGAGCTCATGCGGGAAGTGAGCGACGAGCTCGCTCTCGCCGAGCTGGCCCAGTCTGCAGCGGCAACCCCCAGCGAGCCTGTGCCCACGTCGGTTCGTCCGATGCTGGGTTCCGTGTCGGTGACCGGTGTGCCACCGGAGCGGGTGACCATCAAGGCGCCCGCCGAGGCGGTGGACGTGGTCGCCGCGTGAGATTCACGCGCGGGGGCGTGTGAAGCCACGCAGGCACCTGTAGGCACGCAGGCAGGAAAGTGTGAGGCCCCGGCCGGGGCTTCTCCGGGGAGACCCGGGGGAGCGCGGTCGGGGTTTTTCGCGTCCGTTTGCCGGTGTCGGGCGCCGAGGTCATGGTGGAGGGGCGCGGGGGAGCCGCGGACGCGTGTGAGCTGCGGACGCGTGTGAGCCGTGGGGAGCCATGGATGCCATGGACGCCATGGGGGCCGACCACCGGAGGTACGGATGTACGTCGTGAAGAGTCCCCTGTCCGATGCCGACCTGAAGACCGTCTCCGAGGCACTGCAGGGCGCGCTCGTGGACCTGGTCGACCTGTCACTCGTCGCCAAACAGGTCCACTGGAACGTCGTGGGGCCTCGCTTCCGGTCCGTGCACCTTCAGCTCGACGAGGTCGTGGACGTGGCCCGTGCCCACTCCGACACGGTGGCGGAGCGGGCCTCGGCGCTGGGCGTCTCGCCGGACGGGCGGGCGGCGACGGTGGCGGCGGGCAGCGGGATCGGTGCGGTGTCGGACGGCTGGGTCAAGGACACCGACGCGGTCGGGACGCTGGTCGCCGCGCTGGGCGCGGTCATCACCCGGATGCGGGAACGGGTGGCGGCCACGGGTGATCCGGATCCAGTGAGCCAGGACATCTTCATCGGGATCACCGCGGACCTGGAGAAGCATCACTGGATGTTCCAGGCGGAGAACGCGTGAGACGCCTATGAGACGCCTGAGGCGTGTGAGACGGCGGGCAGGGGCACTTCGGGTGGTGTGGTTGGCGTGACGGCCACGGCGGGGCGGACAGTGGGACGAGGGGCCGTTCTGGGGCTCGCGCTGGGACTGGGTGCGGTCTGGTGGTGGGCCGTGGTGAGGCTCGTCGTGGCGCGCGACGCCGGGGTGCTGGAGGGGGCGGTGGCCGCCGGAGGGTGGGGGCTGAGCCTGCTGCCGGTGCACTGCGTGGCCAAAGCGCGGGCGGCGGGGGCCCTCGTGGAGGGACGGTGGAGGAGCGCCTGGCGAGGGGTGGGGGAGGACGGGAGGCGCAGGCCCGTAGGCGGCGGAGAGGCGGCGGGCGGCCGTGCTTCAGGGCCGGGGCGAGGTCGTCAAGGGTGCTGAGGGGCTGTCGGCCGGCCGGGAAACGGGCATGGGCAGGTCGCAGGAGACGCGGTTACGGCTACCACGGCATGGCCACTCCGCCGTTCGGGCGGAGGATCTGGCCCGTGGTGAACGACGAGGCGTCCGAGGCCAGGTGGAGGACGGCGTGGGCGATGTCCTCGGGTTCGCCGACCCGGCCCAGGGGTGACATACGCGACATGAGCGCCTCGGTGTGCGCCTGTGCGCCGGCGTCGTGGCGGTCGGTCATGGGGGTGCGGATCCAGCCCGGGGCGACGGCGTTGACGCGGATGCCGTACTGGCCGACCTCGGTGGCGAGCGTCTTCGTCAACTGGACCACGGCCGCCTTGGCGACGCCGTAGCAGAGCAGCCCGGGGCCGCCGGTGTCCACGGCGCCCGAGGCCATGGTGACGATGCTGCCGCCGCTGTCGCGCGCCAGCATCAGGCGGGCCGCCTCCTGGCAGGCGTACAGCACGCCCTTGAAGTTGACGGCCAGGACCCGGTCCAGGTCCTCCTCGCGGGTCTCCAGGACCGGGCTGCTGTGCATGATCCCGGCGACCGCCGCCATGACGTCCAGCCGCTCGCAGGACTCGACGGCCTGCCGGACCTGGACGCGGTCGGTGACGTCGAGGTGGTGCGTGCGCGCGGTTCCGCCCTGGTCCTTGATCAAAGTCGCCGTCTCGTGCAGGCCCTGCGCGTCGCGGTCCGCGCCGTGCACGGTGGCGCCCGCCTGGGCGAGCAGTACGGCGCAGGCCCGGCCGATGCCGCTGGCGGCGCCGGTGACGAATGCGGTGCGTCCGGTGAGGTCGTACGCCTTCACGGCCATGAAAGGACGGTACGAGGAGTTCTGACGGTCCGTCAATTAGTCGACGGTCAGCGGGTGGTGCGGGGGCGGACGCGGTGTGTCGGTGGGGATCCCGGGACGGGGGCGGGGCCCGTTTGGCAGGTGGGACACCAGTAGGTCGGGCGGTCGCGGGAACCGTCGCCCTGGTCGGCCACGCGCACCGGTGTGCCACAGCGCAGACACGGGCGGGGGCGCGGCCGTACACGAACAGGTCCTGGCCGCGGCGGCCCGTCGTGCTGCGGACCGGGCGGTCGCGGTTGGTCTCCAGCAGTCTCTTCGCGAGGGCGGGCAGTTTCGCGGCGCGGTCCGCGGGGAGCGCGCCGACGGGGAGCCACGGGGTGGCGCCGAGGAGGAAGCAGAGTTCGCTCTTGTAGACGTTGCCGATGCCGGCGAGATTGCGCTGGTCGAGGAGGGCCTCGCCGAGGGGACGGGCGGGGTCCGTGAGGAGGTTGGCGAGGGCGCGCTCGGGGTTCCAGTCGGGGCCCAGCAGGTCGGGGCCGAGATGGCCGACGGCTCGTTGTTCGTCGCTGGTGCGCAGGAGGTCGAGGACGGGGAGGCGGTAGCCGACGGCGGTGCGGTCGTGGGTGCCGAGGATCACCCGGATCTGGTGCGCGGGGCCGCCCGTCCAGCGCTGGTCGTTCGCGTACACCTTCCAGGAGCCGTCCATCCGCAGATGCGAGTGCAGCGTCAGGCCGCCTTCGATGCGGGTGAGGAGGTGTTTGCCGCGTGGGGTGACGTCCAGGACGCTGCGGCCGGTGAGGTCGACGGTCGCGTACTTGGGCACCCGGAGGTCGGAGCGGGTCAGCGTCTTGCCGGCGAGGGCGTCGTGCAGTCGCCTCGCGGCCTGCCAGACCGTGTCACCTTCGGGCATGGGTCAAGGGTGACATGCGGGGCGGAGACAGTGCGGCGGGGCGATGGGACAAGCGGTTTGTCGTCATGCGCGCAGTCGTAGGCCCCGTGGGGTTGCGATGAAGCCCGCTCCTTCCAGGAGGGCGCCGATGGGGGAGGTGAGGGCCGAGGCGCCGTTGACGCGCTCCACCGTGACCGTGCCGAGAGAGCCCGCGCGCGCCGCCTCGGCGAGGGCCTCGGCGGCGGCGTGCAGGCGGGGGTCGTGGGCGGGGGTGTCCTCGCCGTCCGGGGTGGAGGGCCAGGCCAGCAGGGTCTTGCCGCCACGCTCCATGTAGAGCGTCAGCTCGCCGTCGACGAGCACCACCAGGGAGCCGGCCTTGCGGCCCGGTTTGTGCCCGGCGGCGCTCGGCGGCTCGGGCCAGCCCAGGGCTGCGCCGTACGCGTTCGCCGGGTCGGCGGCGGCGAGGACGACGGCGCGGGAGGCCCGGGACGCGGTGCGGTGGGGGCTGCGGCCGCGGCCATGGGCCTGGGCGTGGCCGCGGTCGGGGTTGCCGGGGAAGTCTGAGCCGTTGGGGAAGCCGCCACCCCCTCGGGGGCCGCCGGCGCCCGGGGAGGCGAAGTCCCGAGGGGAGACGTACTCACCCGGCGCGGCGGGGGCATTCGGGGCGTCGAAGGGGGACGAGAACGCGGTGTCGATGTCGGGGAGGTCCCACGCGTCGTCGGACGGGAGGCCGTCGGGGAAGGCGAAGTCGTCCGGCGTGCCCGCGCCCGTGGTCGTGGCGGTGTTCGGGCCGGGCAGGGGCTCGCCGCGGTCCCGGGCGGCAGCTACCGCGCGCAGGCGGTCCACGGCGCCGTCCATGGCGAACTGTGCGGCGCCGAGGCCTTCGACGACATAGCCGCGTCGGGCCTGGCCGCTCTCCTCGAAGACCGACAGGATGCGGTACGTCGCCGAGAAGCCGCCCTCGACGCCCTCGGCGGCGACCGCGCCCCGGGTCACCACGCCGTGCCGGTCGAGGAGCGTGCGAGCGAGGGCGTGCGCGCGGACGGTGGGGTCGGGCTCGTGGCCGGGGAGGAGCGACCAGCGGCCTGCGACGGTCGGCGGGCCGCTGCGGGAGGCGGGGCGCGCCGCGGCCGTCAGCGAACCGTAGCGTCCGCGCGGGACGGTGCGCCTGGCGCGGTGGGCCGTGGAGCCAGCCGTGCGGCCCGAGCCCAGCAAGGAGCGCATGGGGGCGAGGGTGTCGTTGGTGAGCCGGCCGGACCAGGCCAGGTCCCAGACGGCGTCGGCGAGCTGGGGGTCGGTGGCGTCGGGGTGGGTGGTGGCGCGGACCTGGTCGGCGATCTGGCGGAAGAACAGGCCGTAGCCCCCGGAGAGGGCGTCCAGGACGGACTGATGCAGTGCCGTCAGCTCCAGCGGGTGGGGCGGGGGCAGCAGCAGAGGCGCCGCGTCCGCCACGTACAGGGAGACCCAGCCGTCCTTGCCGGGGAGGGCGCCCGCTCCGGCCCAGACCACCTCTCCGGCCGCGGTGAGCTCGTCGAGCATCGCCGGGGTGTAGTCACGTACCCGGGACGGCAGGACGAGCTTCTCCAGGGCCGAGGCGGGAACGGAGGCGCCCTGGAGTTGCTCGACGGCGCGCACCAGGCCGTCGATGCCGCGCAGGGAGTGACCCGCGCCGATGTGTTGCCACTGGGGCAGGAACTGGGCGAGCGCGGGCGGCGGGACCGGCTCCAGTTCGTGCCGCAGGGCGGCCAGCGAGCGGCGGCGCAACCTGCGCAGGACCGTGGCGTCGCACCACTCCTGGCCCATGCCGGCCGGATGGAACTCGCCCTGGACGACGCGCCCGCTCGCCGCGAGCCGCTGCAGGGCGCCCTCCGTCACCGCCACGCCGAGGCCGAAGCGGGCGGCCGCGGTGGTGGAGGTGAACGGGCCGTGGGTGCGGGCGTGGCGTGCGAGGAGGTCGCCGAGGGGATCCTTCACCGGCTCCGTGAACGCTTCCGGCACGCCCACCGGCAATGCCGTGCCGAGTGCGTCGCGCAGCCGGCCCGCGTCCTCGATCGCGGCCCAGTGGTCGGCGCCCGCGATACGCACCCGGATCGCGCGGCGGGCGGCGGCCAACTCCCGCGCCCAGTGCGGTTCGGCGCCCCGCTCGGCCAGCTCGGCGTCGGTGAGCGGGCCGAGGACGCGCAGGACGTCCGCGACGCCTTCGGTGTCCTCGACCCGGCGGTCCTCGGTCAGCCACTGGAGTTCCCGTTCCAGTTCGGTGAGGACGTCGGCGTCGAGCAGTTCGCGCAGCTCCGCCTGGCCGAGCAGCTCGGCCAGCAGACGGGAGTCGAGGGAGAGGGCGGCGGCGCGGCGCTCGGCGAGCGGGGAGTCCCCCTCGTAGAGGAACTGCGCGACGTAGCCGAACAGGAGGGAGCGCGCGAAGGGGGACGGCTCCGGGGTGGTGACCTCGACCAGGCGCACCTTGCGGGCCTCCAGG
This sequence comes from Streptomyces sp. NPDC051677, assembly GCF_044453465.1. Classification (NCBI taxonomy): domain Bacteria; kingdom Bacillati; phylum Actinomycetota; class Actinomycetes; order Kitasatosporales; family Streptomycetaceae; genus Streptomyces; species Streptomyces sp. NPDC051677. Next base: position 125,068 of record NZ_JBITCT010000024.1, on the reverse strand, counting down.
TCGCCCATCAGCTCCACGAGCCCGGGGACGTCGAAGACGTCCTGGAGGCACTCGCGGACCGCTTCCAGGACGATCGGGAACGAACCGAACTCGCTCGCCACCTGGAGCAGTTGGGCGGCGCGCTGGCGCTGCTGCCACAGCGGGGTCCGCTTGCCGGGGTTGCGGCGCGGCAGCAGCAGCGCGCGGGCGGCGCACTCGCGGAAGCGGGCCGCGAACAGAGCCGAGCCGCCGACCTGGTCGGTGACGATCTGGTCGACCTCGCTCTTGTCGAAGACGACGTCCGCCGCGCCGACGGGCGCCTGTTCGGCGTCATACTCCGTGCCGGCCTTCATCGGCTCCTGGTCGAGGAGGTCCAGGCCCATGAGGTCGGCGTCGGGCAGCCGCAGGACGATGCCGTCGTCGGCGTGCATCACCTGGGCGTCCATGCCGTAGCGCTCGGAGAGCTTGGCGCCCAGGGCCAGAGCCCACGGGGCGTGCACCTGGGCGCCGAAGGGCGAGTGGACGACGACCCGCCAGTCGCCCAGCTCGTCGCGGAAGCGCTCGACGACGATCGTGCGGTCGTCCGGGACATGGCCGCAGGCCTGGCGCTGTTCGTCCAGGTAGGACAGCACGTTGTCGGCCGCCCACGCGTCCAGACCCGCGGTGAGCAGGCGGAGCCGGGCGTCCTCCTTGGGCAGGGAGCCGACCTCGCGCAGGAACGCGCCCACCGCGCGGCCGAGTTCGAGGGGGCGGCCCAGCTGGTCGCCCTTCCAGAAGGGCAGCCGACCCGGGACGCCCGGGGCGGGGGAGACCAGGACGCGGTCGCGGGTGATGTCCTCGATGCGCCAGGAGCTGGTGCCGAGCGTGAAGACGTCGCCGACGCGCGACTCGTAGACCATCTCCTCGTCGAGTTCGCCGACCCGGCCGCCGCCCTTCTTGGGGTCCGCGCCGGCGAGGAAGACGCCGAAGAGGCCGCGGTCCGGGATCGTGCCGCCGGAGGTGACGGCGAGGCGCTGGGCGCCCGGGCGGCCGGTGATCGTGCCGGCGACCCGGTCCCACACCACGCGCGGACGCAGCTCGGCGAACGCGTCGGACGGGTAGCGGCCCGCGAGCATGTCCAGGACGGCCGTGAACGCGGACTCGGGGAGGGAGGCGAAGGGAGCGGCCCGGCGGACCGTGGCCAGCAGGTCGTCCACCTGCCACGTGTCCAGCGCCGTCATGGCGACGAGCTGCTGGGCGAGGACGTCCAGCGGATTGGCGGGCACCCTGAGGGACTCGATCGAGCCGGTGCGCATCCGCTCGGTGACCACCGCCGCCTGGACGAGGTCGCCGCGGTACTTGGGGAACACGACGCCCGTGGACACCGCGCCCACCTGGTGTCCCGCGCGGCCGACGCGCTGGAGGCCAGAGGCCACCGAGGGCGGGGACTCGACCTGGACCACCAGGTCGACGGCGCCCATGTCGATGCCCAGTTCGAGGCTCGAGGTGGCGACCACCGCGGGCAGACGGCCCGCCTTGAGGTCCTCCTCCACCAGGGCGCGCTGCTCCTTGGAGACCGAGCCGTGGTGGGCGCGCGCGATGACGGGCGGGGCGCCCTGGGCCGCGCCCGAGCCGCCCATCAGCTCGGCGGGGGCGTGATGCTCGTCCAGCGGCTCGCCGGTGGGCCGCTCGTAGGCGATCTCGTTCAGGCGGTTGCACAGACGCTCGGCCAGGCGGCGGGAGTTGGCGAAGACGATCGTGGAACGGTGCGCCTGGACCAGATCCGTGATGCGCTCTTCGACGTGCGGCCAGATCGACGGGCGCTCCGCACCCTCGGAGCCGTCGGCGACCGGGGAACCGCCCAGCTCGCCCAGATCCTCCACGGGGACGACGACCGAGAGGTCGAACTCCTTGCCGGACTTCGGCTGGACGATCTCCACCTTGCGGTGCGGGGACAGGTAGCGGGCGACCTCGTCGACCGGGCGGACCGTCGCCGAGAGGCCGATGCGGCGGGCCGGCTTCGGCAGCAGTTCGTCGAGCCGCTCCAGGGTGAGCGCGAGGTGTGCGCCGCGCTTGGTGCCGGCGACCGCGTGCACCTCGTCCAGGATCACCGTCTCGATGCCGGTCAACGCGTCGCGCGTGGCCGACGTCAGCATCAGGAACAGGGACTCGGGGGTCGTGATCAGGATGTCCGGCGGGCGCGTGGACAGCGCGCGGCGCTCGGCGGGCGGGGTGTCGCCCGAGCGGATGCCGACCTTGACCTCCGGCTCGGGCAGGCCGAGGCGCACGGACTCCTGACGGATACCGGTCAGGGGGCTGCGCAGGTTGCGCTCCACGTCGACCGCGAGGGCCTTGAGAGGGGAGACGTACAGGACGCGGCAGCGCTTCTTCGGGTCCGCGGGCGGGGGCGTCGAGGCCAGCTGGTCCAGGGCGGCGAGGAAGGCGGCCAGGGTCTTGCCGGAGCCGGTCGGGGCGACCACCAGCACGTCCGCGCCCTCGCCGATGGCCTGCCACGCGCCCGCCTGGGCCGCGGTGGGCGCGGAGAACGCCCCCGTGAACCAGCCGCGGGTCGCGGGGGAGAAGCCGTCGAGCGCTCGGTGCGCGGAGCTGACCATGCGTCCATCCTGCACCCCGCCACTGACAATGGCCCTGACCTGCAGGTCTGGGGGAGTTCTCTGGGGGAGTTCCCGCGGGGCGTACCAGCGGATCGCAAGAACGTACACAGACGGGAGCGCCCCGGTCGGCCCGGTAAGGGGCCGCGGTGCCCTGATCGGCTTCGCCGTCACCGGGGTGTGCCGCTACGCGCTGTGGAACCTCACCACGCTGCTGGATCCGTGGGTGCCGTGGGCGCCGAGGCCATCGGGGACATGGACGCGTGGGGTTCGACACGGCCGGACCCGCCGTCTGCCTGGTGCTGCTCGCGCCCATGCCGACGACCACCGCCGAGCGGGCCGGCGCCGGGCTCGGGGTGCTGCTGGGGCCCGGCCTGCTGCCCGTTCTGCCCGCCGGAGTGCCCGCTCTGGCGGCCGCGCTCGCCGCGCCTGCCGTCCTGTACGTCGAAGGCCGGCGCGCGGCCGGTCGGAGCGACGCGGGCGGGGGAGAGCGTTGAACCCCTGGTTCGCGATCGGTGCGACCGCCCTTGGCTGCTACGTCGTCGGGCTCGCCGGACTGCTCGTCCCCACGGGTCCTCCTGAGCGGCCCCCTGGTCAGACGGTTCGCCGCCCTGCTTCCCGTCGCCCCTGCTCGCCGCCCCCACGGCGCAGCAGACCTTCGCCGACGGACAAACGCGCTCGTGCTGGACGCGAGGGCCGCGGGTCTGACCGCGGCCCTCGTCGCCGTCCCGCTGCGGGCTTCCTTCCTACTGGTCGTCGCGGTCGCCATAGCGGTGACGGCGGGGGTGCGGGCCGTGAGCGGGTGAGGGGGTGGGTGGAGGCCGGAAAGTGCTTGCAGGTCTTGTGCGGGGGCCGTGGGCGGTCCGGGTCAGCCGATGGTGCGGCCGTAGGCCCTCAGGGTGCGCAGCGCCTCGATCGTCACCATGGGACGTGCCTCCAGGGCGGTGCCGGGCGCCCAGCGACGCCATCGGATCGGCCAGCCGCCGTCCTTGTCCTGCGCGTCGGCGAGATGGTCCAGGCAGCGTGTCATCTCGTCGTCGGTGAACCACGCGCGCGCGAGCGAGTGCGGCGTTCGCGCGAAGTCGTACGGGAAGTGGTGCTCGCCCGGCGCGTAGCCGGGCGCGACCGGGTACGCGTCCAGGTGGTCCGGGTCCAGCGCGGCGAGCCGCTGCGCGCGCACCAGGCGGCCCAGACGGTCGGCGGCCGCCTCCGCGCGCGGGCGGTCGGGAGCGTAGTCCAGGAAGGCCACCGCGGCCTCGACCTCGTACGGATGGGACCGCTCCAGGGAGTCCACCGCCTGCCAACAGAAGTCGGTGGCCCTGAACAGCCAGGCGTGCCACACCTCGTTGCGGTGCAGCAGCCCCACCACCGGCCCCGTGGACAGCAGTTCGCTGGGCGGGTCGTCGACGATCGGGATGAAGGGGGCCGCCGGGTAGCCGCGCTGGCTGGGATGGATCGCCGGCAGCGCGCCGTCGGAGGTGGAGACGGACGTGAGATAACGGCACACCCGCTCCACACGCCGGCCGCCGAGGCACCCGATGGCGTCCAGGACGCGCAACGCGCGCACGGTGTGCAGGGGCTGGCTGACAGGGCCGCGCAGATCGGGCTCCAGCGCGTGGCCGTATCCGCCGTCCTCGTTGCGGTAGGCGTCGAGAGCGGTCTCGACGGGGTCGGCGGAGCCGTGGAGGAAGTCGTGCGCGAAGAGCCGCTGCTCCAGCACGCGCGCGGTGAGCCACACGAAGTGCTCGGCGCGGAAGAGCGGGGAGTGCGCCGGGGGCGTCGGGGGGAGTGGGGATGCTCCAGTTTCGGCCATGGTCAGACCGTAGGGCGGAAAGCGGTCTCGGCAGGCGGTCCCGGCAGGGGGCCCCCCGGGCGCGGGATACTGGTGTCATGCGGTTGACGGTCTTCTGGCAGCGGATGGACGAGCACTTCGGCGCGGGGTACGCCGACACCTTCGCGCGCGATCATGTGATGGCGGAACTCGACGGACGCACGGTGCACGAGGCGCTGGCGCACGGCTGGGAAGCCAAGGACGTGTGGCGCGTGGTGTGCGCGGTGATGAACGTTCCGCAGGAGATGCGCTGATCCGTCACGAAGATCGCAGGCGGCTGTCCGGTTGTCGGTGGCGTAGGCGAGACTTGGTCCGTGGCACCCACTGACGAGACCGGGCAGGTCGCCCGGCACGCATCCCCGCTCGGCACGACGCCGCCCACCGGGCCGCCCCCGGCCGACGGCGGTGCCGCCCGGGGTGCCCGCATGCCGGGCTGGCTTCCGCGCGCCATGGTGCTCGCGCTCGCTCTCGTCGCGGCGTTCCAACTGGGCACCTGGGCCTTCCACCAGCTCATCGGCCTGCTGCTCAACATCCTGATCGCGTTCTTCCTGGCCCTCGCCATAGAACCCGCGGTCAGCCGGATGGCTGCCCGCGGGATGCGCAGGGGGCTCGCCACCTTCCTGGTCTTCTTCGGCCTGCTGATCGTGGTCGCCGGCTTCTTCACGCTCCTCGGCTCGATGCTCGCGGGACAGATCATCAAGATGATCGAGGGCTTCCCGGAGTACCTCGACTCCGTGATCAACTGGGTCAACACCACGTTCCACACCGACCTCAGGCGCGTGGACATCCAGGAGGGGCTGCTTCACTCCGACTGGCTGAGGAAGTACGCCCAGAACAGCGCCGCCGGCGTGCTGGATGTCTCCACGCAGGTCCTCGGCGGCCTCTTCCGGCTGCTGACGATCGCCCTGTTCTCGTTCTACTTCGCCGCCGACGGCCCCCGCCTGCGTCGCGGACTGTGCTCCGTCCTGCCGCCGGCCAAGCAGGCAGAGGTGCTGCGCGCGTGGGAGATCGCCGTCGACAAGACCGGCGGATACCTGTACTCCCGCGGGCTGATGGCGTTGATCTCCGGCGTGGCGCACTACGTACTGTTGGAGGCCCTCGGCATTCCCTACGCGCCCGTGCTCGCCGTCTGGGTGGGCGTGGTCTCGCAGTTCATCCCGACCATCGGCACGTATCTCGCCGGTGCCCTGCCCATGCTGATCGCCTTCACCGTCTCGCCCCTGTACGCCCTGTGGGTGCTGATCTTCGTCGTGGTCTACCAGCAGTTCGAGAACTACATGCTGCAGCCCAAGCTGACCGCGAAGACCGTCGACATCCACCCCGCCGTAGCCTTCGGCTCGGTCATTGCCGGCACCGCCCTCCTGGGCGCCGTCGGCGCGCTGATCGCCATTCCGGCGGTCGCCACGCTCCAGGCGTTCCTGGGCGCCTACGTGAAGCGCTACGACGTCACCGACGATCCCCGCGTCCACGGTCACCGGGGCCGTGGCGAGGGGCCCGGACCGCTCACCCGCGTGCGGTCGCTGTGGGCGCGCATACGGGACCGGGCGGGCAGCGGATCGCGAGAGGGGACCGGCTGACGGCGGGAGCGGGCGTCAGTACGTGAGGACCGCCCACACCCCGGCCGCGGCGACCGCGGCCCCGTAACACCCAACAGCGGCGGCCACGATCCGCCACCGTACGGCCTCGCTCCAAGGCGTGCGGGACAGCAGCCAGGCCAGCGCGGGCAGCACCAGAACGGCGTGCAGGCTGACCCCGTGCAGGGGCTTCAGCGGCGCCGTCGAGTGGTACGCAGCCTCTTGGTGCCCCGTGCGGGTGAGCACCACACCGCGCGCGATCATCGCCGCCCCCGAGGCGAGCGCGACCAGAAGGATTGCGAAACCGGCGCGCACCGCGAGGGACATCCCGGCCGGGCCCGTCGGCCGACGCCGGAAGGACGCCACGGCGAACGCGGTGAGCAGCACCACGAGGACGCCGCCACCCACCGCGAGCATCATCGACACCGCCGTGTCGAAGGGCGTCTCCATGTTCAGATGCGAGGGCGCCTTCCGCCACGCCTGGAGGGTGATGCCCCCGACCTCCACGACGCAGTCGGCGGCGAACACCCCGAGCAGCGCGGTCCGCAACCGCGGTCCGACGCGCACGTACGACGTGACCCAGGTGATCGCGATCAGCGTCACCCCGAAGGACAGTCCGAACGTCACGGGCTTGCGCCAGGAGACGGGACCGTCCCAGGGGCCGCCGTCGACGGCGAACACCGCCAGGTGGGCGAGGCCGGAGAGGATCAGCAGGAGCGCCGTCGCCCCGTAGAGGCGGTACAGCCGAGGGCTCGGACGTCCGGGTTCGGGTGCGCGGCGGGGCGTCGTGGTCGTGTGCTCGTGCATGCACCGAGGGTCTCGGCTGCGTCGTGCGCCGTCGTCGTCCGGCCGAAGACATCCGCCGTACGCCCGGCGAAGTAGCCGTGAGCGCGGGCCGTGAACGTAGCCTCGGAAGGGCCGCGTGGTGCGCTTGACACAAAAATCGAACATCCATTCTTATGAAGGCTCTGGTGAGGCTCCGGTGGAGCTCCTTGCGGGGATTTCGTCCCGATTGGGGCGGATAAGCGCCTGAGTTATCCACAGGCCGGACCGGCGTCGGGGCGCATTGTCAGTGGCAGGCGTTAGCGTCTTTGACGTGAAGCGATCGACTCAAGCAAATCGGGTGGAACCCATGGCAGGAACCGACCGCGAGAAGGCTCTTGATGCCGCACTCGCACAGATTGAACGGCAGTTCGGCAAGGGCGCCGTGATGCGCCTCGGCGAGCGGCCGAACGAGCCCATCGAGGTCATCCCCACCGGGTCGACCGCACTCGACGTCGCCCTCGGTGTCGGCGGCCTGCCGCGCGGCCGCGTGGTGGAGGTGTACGGCCCGGAGTCCTCCGGTAAGACGACACTGACGCTGCACGCCGTGGCGAACGCGCAGAAGGCGGGCGGCCAGGTCGCCTTCGTGGACGCGGAGCACGCCCTCGACCCCGAGTACGCGAAGAAGCTCGGCGTCGACATCGACAACCTGATCCTCTCCCAGCCCGACAACGGCGAGCAGGCCCTGGAGATCGTGGACATGCTGGTCCGCTCCGGCGCCCTCGACCTGATCGTCATCGACTCGGTCGCCGCGCTCGTCCCGCGCGCGGAGATCGAGGGCGAGATGGGCGACAGTCACGTCGGTCTGCAGGCCCGTCTGATGAGCCAGGCGCTGCGGAAGATCACCAGCGCGCTCAACCAGTCCAAGACCACCGCGATCTTCATCAACCAGCTCCGCGAGAAGATCGGTGTGATGTTCGGCTCCCCGGAGACCACGACCGGTGGCCGGGCGCTCAAGTTCTACGCCTCGGTGCGGCTCGACATCCGTCGCATCGAGACGCTGAAGGACGGCACCGACGCGGTCGGCAACCGCACCCGCGTCAAGGTCGTCAAGAACAAGGTCGCGCCGCCCTTCAAGCAGGCCGAGTTCGACATCCTCTACGGCCAGGGCATCAGCCGCGAGGGCGGCCTGATCGACATGGGCGTGGAGAACGGCTTCGTCCGCAAGGCGGGCGCCTGGTACACGTACGAGGGCGACCAGCTCGGCCAGGGCAAGGAGAACGCCCGCAACTTCCTGAAGGACAACCCCGACCTCGCCAACGAGATCGAGAAGAAGATCAAGGAGAAGCTGGGCGTCGGAGTGCGTCCGGAGGAGCCTGCCGCCGAGCCGGGCGCGGACGCCGCGGTGACCGCGGGCACGCCTGTGGACGACCCCGCCAAGGCAGGTCCGGCTCCCGCCGCCAAGACCGCCAAGACCAAGGCCGCGGCTGCCAAGAGCTGATCCGTGACGCGACGAACGGACTGGGCCGAGTACGTCCACCCCGACACCCCCCGGGGGGCGGGGGGCGGGGCCGACGGCGGCCCTGCCCAAGGCGGCGACGGCTGGTCGGACAGTTGGTCGGACGGTGGCTCGTACCGGCCTGAGGGGCCGGAGGGCGAAGCCGGTGAGGCCCGCCCCCGTGGCGGCCGGGCGCGACGCGGTGGCGAGGGCGGTCCACGTGGCGGGCGTGGGCGCCGTCGGCGCGGCTTCGGAGAACCGTCCGCCGAGGACGGAGGCGCCCCCTCCTCGTCGAGGGCCGAGCAGGGGGAGCCTTCAGGGGACCCGGCTGAGCGGGCACGGGCGATCTGCCTGCGCCTGCTCACCGGGACCCCGCGCACACACAAGCAACTCGCCGACGCCCTGCGCAAACGAGAGATCCCGGACGACGTGGCAGAGGAGGTGCTCTCGCGGTTCGAAGAGGTCGGGCTGATCAACGACAGCGCCTTCGCGGACGCCTGGGTCGAGTCACGGCATCACGGCCGGGGACTGGCCCGGCGCGCGCTCGCGCAGGAACTGCGTACCAAGGGGGTCGACTCGGCGCTGATCGAGGACGCCGTCGCCCAGCTCGACTCCGAGCAGGAAGAGGAGACGGCGCGCGAACTCGTCGCCCGCAAGTTGCGCGCGACCCGCGGCCTCGACCGCGACAAACGGCTGCGCCGCCTCGCCGGCATGCTCGCGCGCAAGGGCTACCCCGAGGGCATGGCCCTACGGGTGGTCCGGCAGGCGCTGGAGGAGGAAGGCGAGGACACGGAGTTCATGGAGGGGGACGGGGACTGAGCCCATTGAAGGGCAAGCGGGGGGCGGGGCGGGAGGGGGGAGGGGAGGGGGAGGGGGAGGGGGGAACTGGTGGCCGCACCGACCTCCCCGCCGAGGGGCGGTAGGGATAACCCCCCACTGAGGACGCCGGACCACCGCAGTGCACAGGCATCTGTGCACAGGCGACTGTGTACGCATGTCCCAGGAACCCGGTGTTGACGAACCCTCGGAAGCGGAACCCGAGAGGCCGCCAGAGCCGAAGAACCCGCCCGTGGCCCCCGCGACCCCGGTCGAACTCGGCGACCTCGCCGCGCTCAAGGCGCTGGCCCAGCCACGCCGTCAGCGCATGCTCGAACATCTCACCCTGCACGGCCCGGCCACCTCGGCGACTCTCGCCCGAGCCCTCGGCCTGAACACCGGAGCCACCAGCTACCACCTGCGTGAGCTGGCCCGGTACGGCTTCGTCGAGGAGACGGCCGAGGCCGGGCGCGCGGAGCTGTCCACGCACCGGGAGCGCTGGTGGCGGGCGGTACCCGGCGACCTCCGGTTCCCGCCGCGCAGCCGTCAGAGTCCCGAACTGCGGCATGTCATGGACGAGCTGAACCACCATGCCTACGCGGCTGACCTGGACCTCTTCGAGCGGCTCCAGCGGGACGCGGACGACGGCGACCCGTGGGCGGACGCGTTCCCCTACTCGCGGGGCACCATCCGGCTCACCCTGCCCGAACTCCGGGAGTTCTTCGAGGAGTACATCGCCCTCCTCAACCGCTACAAGCGATCCGACTCCGAGACCCTGCCGGGCGCACGCACCCTGCTCACCCGCTTCCTGGCTTTCCCCGCCCCCGCGAGAGAGACGGATCCGTCATGATGCTGCGCTACGCCCTGAAGACCGTCCGCGCCCGCAAAGCAGGCTTTCTGGGCGCCTTCCTCGCGCTGTTGTGCGCGGCCGCCCTCATCACCGCGTGCGGCACGCTCCTGGAGACGGGGCTGCGAGGCTCCATCCGTACCGAGCGCTATGCCGCCGCCCCGGTCGTGGTCTCCGCCGACCAGAACGTCCACCAGACGACCGTCAAGCACAAGAAGGGCAAGACGAAGGTCAAGCACAAGGCCAAACCCATCGCCGAACGTGCCTGGCTCCCGGCCGACCTGGAGCGCAGGCTCGTCTCCGCACCCGGTGTCGCTCGCGTGATCCCCGAACTCACCTTCCTCGCCGAGCCGTTGACACCCGACGGCAGCCCGGCCGCCGACGGCAGGCCCGCCTACGGGCATGCCTGGGAGTCCGCGGTGTTGACGCCGTACCGGCTCACGGCGGGCGCCGCTCCCGCAGCCGCCACCGATGTCGTCGTCGACGGAGACCTCGCCGCACGCGCCCGCCTCGCACCCGGCGACCGGCTCACCGTCCAGTCGACGCAGGCCCCGCGCACCTACCGCGTCTCCGGTATCGCCGCCCCCGCCACCGCCGTACGCCACCAGAGCGCCCTCTTCTTCTCGGCCGCTGAGGCCCGTCGGCTGGCCGCACACCCAGGTCAGGTCACCGCGTTCGGCGTGCTCCCGAAGACGGGCATCGGGCCGGGCCCGCTCCGGCAGTCCGTGGCCACGGCGCTGCACGGCACCGCCGCCCAGGTCAGCGCAGGCGACGACCGAGGACCCGTCGAGTTCCTGGACGCCGCCGCGGCCCGCACCAAGCTGATCAGCATGGGCGGAGCGATGGGCGGCACCTCGCTGCTCGTGGCGGTCCTCGTGGTCGTCGGGACCTTCGCTCTCTCGGTCCAGCAGCGCGAACGCGAACTGGCCCTGTTGCGTGCCGTCGCCGCGACTTCCGGGCAGATCCGCCGGCTCCTCGGGCGGGAGGCTCTGATCGTCGCGCTGGCCGCGGGCACGGCCGGCGCTCTGCTGGGGCTTCCGCTGGGGGCCTGGCTCCATGGCAGGTTCGTCGCCCTGGGCGCCGTGCCCGCCACGCTCCAGCACACCGTGAGCGTCTTCCCGCCGCTCGTCGCCGTCGCCGCGACGCTGTTCGGCGCCTGGGCCTCCGCACGCATCGCCTCTCGCCGGGTGGCCCGGATCCGTCCGGCCGAGGCGCTCGCCGAGGCCCGCACCGAACGGACCCGGCCCGCCTGGGGGCGTCTTTTCGCAGGCGTGCTGCTGCTCGCCGGTGGCGCCGTCCTCGTGGCCCTGCTCAGTGTCCTGCGGACCGAGCCCGCTTCGACGCCCGTGACGTTCCTCGCCGTCGTCGTGCTGTCCACCTCCGTCGCTCTCCTCGGACCGCTGCTGGTCAAGGCGGCCGCTGTTCTCCTGGCCGGTCCGCTGCGGCTGATCGGTCCCGGTGGTCGGCTCGCCACTGCCAACCTTCGTGGCAATGCCGTCCGCATGGCCTCCGTCGTCACTCCTCTCACTCTGCTCATCGGCATGACCTGCACGGTGCTGTTCGTGCAGCCCACCCTCGGCGACGCGGCCCGCGCCCAGGCCCGCGACGGCGTCCGCGCCGACTGGGTCGTCGCCTCCCACGGGCCCGGCGTCCCGGGCGACGTGGCACGACGGCTCCGGGCGCAGGACGACGTCGTCACCGAAGTGGTCCGTACGACCGTCCGGGTCGGTCTCGACAAGTACGCGGCCCAGGGCGTCACTCCGGCCGGGCTCGCCCGCACCTGGGACCCGGACGTCACCGCCGGCTCCCTCGGCGAACTCGCCGAGGACACCGTCGCCGTCAGCGAACTGGCCGCGGACCAGCTCCACTTGACGCCCGGCAGCATCCTGAAGCTCACGCTCGGCGACGGCACGCCCGCCGTGTTCACCGTCGCCGCCGTCTACGCCAGGGGCCTCGGCTTCGGAGACCTCACCTTCGCGCACGACCTGGTCGCCCGCCACGTCGACAACCCGCTCTCCTCCTCCCTCCTCGTGACCACGGCCCGTACACAGACACAACTCTCGACTACGCTGCGTGAGTTCCCGGGACTCGCGGTGATTTCCCCCGCCACGGCCGACTCGCTGCAGGCCGAGCGGCAGCAGGCGAGCGCCGAGGTCAACTTCCTGGCCATGGGGCTCGTCCTGGCGTTCACCGCCATCGCCGTGGTCAACACGCTCGCCATGTCGGTCTCCGAACGCGTCCGGGAGTTCGCACTGCTGCGCCTCGCGGGGGCGACCCGTCGTCAGGTGCTGCGCATGCTGCGCACCGAGGCCCTGTCGGTTCTCCTCCTCGCCGCGGCCCTCGGCACTGCGGTCGCCCTGGCCGTCCTGACCGCGTTCAGCATCGGCATGACCGGCCGGGCGGCCCCGGCGGTGGTACCGCTCGTGTACGCCACGGTGGTCGCGGGAGCCGGGCTCCTCGCGCTCGTCGCCACCGCCCTGCCGGGACGGGTGGCGCTCAGGGTCCGCGCGGTGACGGTGGCGACGGCCAAGGAATGACCCCGGCTACCGAGTTTCATTCGTGGTGCATTGGGCTTCAGCCTGGTGGTGAAGCGAATCTCGTGATTGCGGCGCGGAGCGTCGCGGTGTCGTTCCGGCGGAGCCGGACGCTGCGGTCATAGGGGTGAGGCGGGGAACGGGTGTTCCCGGCGACATCGAGTGGTGTGTGTTCGTACGATCACCGAATGCAGCTTCGGTACGCCTTCAGGGTGCGACACGAGGTCGCACCGCTCAAGCGGATAACTCGGGTTCAACTGGGTTGTCCCAGACCAGTGTTCTGAGGTCTGGTCCCACGCTCACATGCGTCGCTGGCAACGGCGGGGTGTGAAGCTGAGCGCTCAAGGCCCAAGAACGTCAAGGCATCTGACGTCACAGGCCGAGGGACAGTCCGGAAGGGTGAACGAAAGTGAACTCCTGTCAAAGCCTCGTCAGCGTTACCCGCCCGATGTCGAGCAACAGTGGCGGGCATGGCCTGGACGCTGAGAAGCGTCAAGCGGAGCCGAGGGTTCTGACCCAAGGCTCGCGAACGCCGCTGGCCACGGGGCAAAAGGGGGCACCCTCCCGGACGCATCTTGACGGTGCGGAACGTGGAAACCCGGTTGAGGTCCAGAGGGATCTGGTAGGCCGACCGCAAGGAGAGCGGAATCCCTCAGCCGGACAGGATGGTTCAAGAAGCGAATGCCGGTCCCCGAAAGGGAAAGGGAAGTCGGGCGAACGTGCCCGTATAACCTGCCGGATACGGGGATCTCCCCGGCCCGAAAGGGAGCAGACGTGAACCAGGTGAGCCTTTGAAGTGACCTGAGAAGAAGCCCGAACCGAGGGACAAGTTAGACACCGGGAGGGCGGTGGACATGTCTGCTCTGCCGCTCAGCCCGGCGAACGGACCCGAGGACGCCTCCACGCTGTGGCACCAGATCGACTGGGGTCAATGCGAGGGAGAAGTACGGCGACTGAGACAGCGGATCTTCAAGGCCGCGCAGGAAGAGGACTGGCCCAAGGTCAGGAATCTGCAAAAGCTTATGCTGCGGAGCTACTCCAACACGCTGGTGAGCGTGAGACGAGTGTCCCAGCTGAGTACTGGCCGCAAGACGGCCGGCGTCGACAGGAAGAAGGCGGTAACGCCCAAGGCCCGTTGGGATCTCGCGTCAGAGGTCCATCGGGTCGAGAAGCCCTGGCGAGCCATGCCGGTCAGGCGGGTGTACATCCCGAAGAGTAACGGGAAGCAACGCCCGCTCGGTATTCCGACGATTCGGGACCGGGCCATGCAGGCCCGTGTCAAGAATGCGCTGGAACCCGAGTGGGAAGCCCGTTTCGAACCCCGGTCGTATGGTTTCCGCCCGGGGAGAGGGTGCCACGACGCGATCGAGGCCATTTTTGGGGCAACGGCACGCAAGAGCGCCAAGCGCCTCTGGGTTCTCGATGCTGATCTGTCGGCGGCATTCGACCGCATCGACCATCCTCGCCTCATGGACGCCGTCGGGGGATTCCCCGGCCGGAGTCTCATCCGTGCGTGGCTGAGGGCCGGTGTGGTCGAAGAGGGCCGCTTCACGCCGACCGAGGAGGGAACTCCACAGGGCGGTGTGATCAGTCCGCTGCTGATGAACGTGGCACTTCATGGGATGGAAGAGGCAGCAGGGTGTCGGTACTGGGGAGCCGAGGCGAAGACGTACGCGCCGAAGGCTGCTCCCAGGACCCCGATCCTGATCCGTTATGCGGATGACTTTGTGGTCATGTGCCACAGCAAGTCCGAAGCCGAAGAGATCAAGGAACGGTTGGCAGAGTGGCTGGAGCCGAGAGGACTACGGTTCGATGAAGGAAAGACCCGAATCGTCCACATGGAGGACGGGTTCGACTTCCTCGGCTTCAACATCCGACGCTACGACGGAAAGCTACTCATCAAGCCAAGTGCTGATGCTGTCAAGAGACTCCGGGCAACCCTGCGCACCGAAGTAAAGGGGCTGCAAGGCTCCAACGCGGCGGGAATGCTAAGGGCGCTGACGCCCATCATCCGCGGATGGTCGGCGTACTACCGGAAGGCGGTTTCGTCTCGAACATTCTCAAGTCTCGACAACTATCTGTGGGGGCTGCTCTGGGAGTGGGCGAGAAGGAGCCATCCGAAGAAGCCGAGGGTCTGGGTAGCCGACAGATACTTCGGCAGGTTCAACGAGTCCAGAAACGACAAGTGGGTGTTCGGGGACCGTATCAGCGGTGCCTATCTCCCCAAGTTCGGCTGGACCAAGATTGTCCGCCACGTGCAGGTGAAGGGTGCGGCGTCTCCAGACGACCCTACCCTGGCCGAGTACTGGCAAGGACGCCGCCGCAAGAAGACGCCCCCGCCGATGGACAAAGTAAGTCTGTCCTTGGCGTACAAGCAGAGGGGGCTCTGCCCGCTCTGCAATCAGGCGCTCATTGCCGGAGCCGATTACGAACCGGACAGTCCACGTGAGTGGATCAACTGGTTCGCGGCCTCGAAAAAGATGCTCCACAAGCATCACTTCGTTTACCGGAGAGATGGCGGCTCCGACGATCGAACCAACCTTCGTCTCGTGCACTCCGCATGCCATCGACAGCTACACGCTCAAGATGGCGTACAGGCCAAGTGAAACTGCGCCGGTCCATCAAGCCCCTGCACGTGCGGGAGTGGACCTGCCCCGCCTGCGGCACCGTCCACGACCGGGACCACAACGCTGCGATCAACGTCAAACGGGCTGCCGGACTGGCGGCATCGGCCTGCGGAGCGCCGGTAAGACCGGGACTTGTCCCGGCACAGCGCGAAGAAACAGGAAGCCATGGAACCCCCACCCGAACCTGTGCCGCGTAGCGGCACAGCAACAGGTGAGGACGGCCAGAATCCTCGGGCTTCAGCCCGAGGAGCAAGTCAAGAGGTCACCGGGAGCCCCGCCGCCTTCCACGCCTGGAAACCGCCGACGAGGTCGGTCGTCCGGTGCAGCCCCAGCTGGTGCAGGGACGCGACGGCCAGGCTCGACGCGTAACCCTCGTTGCAGATCACGACGGCGCGCACGTCGTGGCTCGTGGCCTCGGGGAGGCGATGGCTGCCCTGGGGGTCGAGCCGCCACTCCAGTTCGTTGCGCTCCACGATCAGGGCCCCGGGTATCAGCCCGTCCCGCTCGCGCAGGGCCGCGTACCGGATGTCGACGAGCAGCGCGTCGCCCGCGCGGGCGGCCTCGTACGCCTCCCGTGCCTCCACGCGCGCGTACCCCGCGCGCACCCGCTCGAGCAACTCGTCTATACCGAGCGGCGGCTCGCCGTTCGGCCGCTCCTGCTGAGGCGTGTTCGCGCCGCTCACTGCCAGTCCTCCGGCCGCTCGACCTGCTCAAGCCGCAGCACCTGCCCGGTACGGCTATAACGACGGATGCGCGGCAGCGGCGGGTAGTAGGCGTGGACGGAGACGGCGTGTTCCTCGGTGGACTCGTTGAGGACCTCGTGGACGTGGTGGCGTCCGAAGGAGCGGCCCCGGCCCGCCGACAGGGTGCGCTCCCGGTCGATGCCGTCCGCCAGCTCCAGGGTCGTCCAGCCGTCGGTGGGCAGCCGCGCGGTGAGCGAGTACTCCTTCAGCTCGCCCCGCGCGGCGAGGAAGGCGCCCACCGAGTCGGCGTGGTCGTGCCAGCCGGTGCCGGTGCCAGGCGGCCAGCCGATCAGCCAGGCCTCGCTGCCTCCAGGCCCCTCAAGGCGCACCCAGGTGCGGCCCTCCGGGTCGAGGGGCAGCGAGGAGATCAGCTCGGTGTCGGCGGCCGTGCGCCGGACGAAGTCGAGGAGGTCGGCCTGCGTGGGCGCGGCGACGGCGGTGGGCAGGGAGGGGGAGACAGACACGGACACCGTCCTGAGAAGGTTCGCGGGGAGCGCGCGGCCATGAGAGAGCGCGGGTGCGCAGCGGCGGCGCGCGCCGGTGGGGAAGGGGGATGCGAAGTCAGCAGGACGGACGACACACGCAGCCTGCATAGCGGACGAGGTCCATATGGACCCTCCGCCACAGGCGCACATCGGTGTCGGTCACGATCGGGAGTACACCACGCCGGTGGAACCCGGTCAACTCACTGTCACCATGTGGACCACACAGTGACAGCAAGTACGTCACTTGGCTGCGGAGCCCGCCGTGGCCCCCGCCGCGGACGCCTCCTGCGCCCCCGGCGGACCGCCCACCGCCGCCTCCGCCGCCGCGTACAGGTCGGCCGCGCGTACTCCGTTGAGCGCGGTGACCAGATGGCCGTCGGGCCGGATCAGCAGGACGGTGTGGGCCGCCGCGCCCGGGTAGGTCTCGGACACCAGCAGCTCGGCCGGGCATGGCAGGGCCGTCACCGCGGCCGCGAGCCGGGGCATGATGCCGGCGCCGACCCAGTGCCTGCGCTCCCACACTCCCGTCCCCGGCGCGATCAGCAGGACGAGCAGCGCGCCCCGGCCGAGCCGCTCCCGCAAGCGTACGAAGGAGCCGTCCTCCGCCGTGACCCGCACGTCCTCAACCGGTGCGCCGGGCGGCGTCGTCACCGGCACCTCGGCCTCCAGGTGGCGGGGGGCGAGCGGCGAGCCGTCGTACCTGCCCGGCGCGCCCAGCGGGCCGCGTCCCAGGTGGCCGTCGGTGAGCAGCACGTCGTGGCCGCGGGCCGCGCCGGGGACGTACGCCCTGATGCCCCCGCCGCCGCGCAGCAGCGGCAGCGCCTGGTCGGCGGCGCGCAGCCGGGCGGCGACGGCCGCGCGCCGCTCCGCCTGGTAGCCGTCGAGCAGTGCCTCGTGTGGGCCGTGGTGCCAGGCCAGGGCCAGTTTCCAGGCGAGGTTGTCGGCGTCGCGCAGGCCCTCGTCGAGGCCCTGGGTGCCGAGCGCGCCGAGCAGGTGGGCGGCGTCCCCGGCGAGGAAGACGCGCCCCACGCGCCAGCGGCGGGCGAGCCGGTGGTGCACGGTGTGGACGCCGGTGTCGAGCAGTTCGTACGCGGGTGTGGGGCCCTCGCTCCAGCCCGCCAGGGTCTCGCGGACGCGGGCCACGAGCAGCTCGGGTGTGACGAGGTCCTTGCCGGGCGGCAGCAGCCAGTCCAGCCGCCAGACGCCGTCCGGCAGCGGTCGTCCGGTGATCTCCCCTGCGGAGGGACCGGACGTCCGCCACGGGGGCGTCCGATGGAGCAACGCCTCGTCGGCCCACGGAAGTTCCGTGCGCAGCGCGGCCACGGCGTGTCGCTCCACCGCCGTACGGCCGGGGAAGCGGATGTCGAGGAGTTTGCGGACCGTGGAGCGCGGGCCGTCGCAGCCGACGAGGTGGCTGCCGCGCCACCAGGTGCCCTTGGGGCCGCGGGTGTGCGCGGTGACACCGGAGGGTTCCTGCTCGATGGTGTCCAGGCGGCTGTCCACGGCGATCTTCACCAGTCGCTCGTCCGCGAGGGCGGCGCGCAGGGCGCTCGTGAGCACGTGCTGGGCGATGTGCAGGGGGGCGGGGTCGGTCGTCTCGTCGAAGGTGATCCGCCGGGTCACCTGCTTGCGCCGCATCGACCGCCATCCGGCCCAGTGGACCCCGGCCTCGCCGAGGGACGCCCCGGTGAGCCGCTCCATCAGCGCGGCGGTGTCCTCGCGCAGCACGACGGTGCGCGCGAGCCGCGGTTCGTCCTTGCCGGGGCCCTCGTCGAGGACCACGGAAGGCACCTGCTGGCGCGCCAGCGCCAGGGCGAGCGTGAGCCCCACCGGCCCCGCTCCGACGATGATCACCGGGTCCACGGCGTGCCGCCCCCTGCCCGCGACGGTGTCCTCAGGGATGTGAGTGAACAAAAGGTTGGAGCAGGGTGCACGATCACAGAACGTATGCAACCCATTGTCGTTGTTTGCGTCAAGTGACGGAGGCAGCGGCGCGCACGCCACTGCCTCCGTACAGGTCACCTCACTTGAGCGTGCGTCAGATCATGCCGACGCCCCACTGCCGAAGCCGCCGCCGACCTCGGCCGCGTTGAGGTCGTCCACCTTCTCGACGCCGAGAACCGCGCCCGTGCTGCGCTTGCTGCGCCGCAGCCTCTTCTCCAGCCAGCTCGCGAAGCTGGTCAGGATGAAGTTCAGCACGATGAACATCGCCGCGACCACGATGAAGCTCGGGATGACGTTGGCGTAGTTGGCGGCGAGGGTGCCGCGCGAGTTGAGCAGCTCGGTGAAGCCGATCATCACACCGCCCAGCGCGGTGTCCTTCACGATGACCACGAGCTGGCTGACGATCGCGGGGAGCATCGCCGTGACCGCCTGCGGGAGCAGGATGCTGCTCATCGTCTGGCCCTTGCGCAGGCCGATCGCGTACGCGGCCTCCGTCTGTCCCTTGGGCAGGGAGAGGATGCCGGCCCGGACGACCTCGGCGAGGACCGAGGCGTTGTAGAGCACCAGGCCCGTGACGACCGCGTAGAGCGGCCGGTCCTCGCTGGTGACGTTCGTGGAGCGGGAGTAGAACTCGTTGGCGAACAGCATCAGCAGAAGCACCGGGATCGAGCGGAAGAACTCGACCACGGTGCCGGCCACGACGCGCACCCATCGGTGGTCGGACAGGCGTGCGATACCGAAGACGGCGCCCAGGGGAAGGGCGATCACCATGGCGAGGGCCGCGGCCTTCAACGTGTTGGCGAGACCGGGCAGCAGGTACGTCGTCCAGGCCTCGGACTCGGTGAACGGCTTCCACAGGGCGGAGGTGAGCTGGTCCTTCTCGTCCATCTCCTGCCACACCCACCACACGAACAGGGCGAGGAGGACGAAGAAGACCACCGAGAAGATGACGTTGCGCCGCTTGGCGCGGGGGCCGGGGGTGTCGTAGAGGACCGAGCTCATCGCTTCACCGCCAGTCGCTTGCTGAGCCAGCCCAGGATGAGGCCGGTCGGCAGGGTCAGTACCACGAATCCGAACGCGAAGACCGCGCCGATGAGCAGTGTCTGCGCCTCGTTCTCGATCATCGTCTTCATCAGGTAGGCGGCCTCGGCGACGCCGATGGCGGCCGCCACCGTGGTGTTCTTGGTCAGGGCGATCAGGACGTTGGCCAGCGGTCCGATGACCGAACGGAAGGCCTGCGGCAGCACGATGAGCGTGAGGGTCTGGCTGAAGCTCAGCCCGATGGCCCGGGCCGCCTCAGCCTGCCCCAAGGGCACCGTGTTGATGCCGGAGCGGATCGCCTCGCACACGAAGGCCGCGGTGTAGGCGACCAGTCCGAGCACGGCGAGCCGGAAGCCCTGGACCTTGAAGTCCTCGGCGCCCAGGGTCATGCCGAAGACGTCGGCGAGGCCGAGCGAGCTGAACAGGATGATGACCGTCAGGGGGATGTTCCGGACGATGTTGACGTAGGCGGTGCCGAACCCGCGCATCAACGGGACCGGGCTGACCCGCATCGCGGCCAGCAGGGTGCCCCAGATCAAGGAGCCCACGGCGGAGAGGGCGGTGAGCTTCACCGTCATCCAGAACGCCCCTAGGACGTCGTAACCTTCAAGAAAGTCGAACACGATCTCCCGCGCTTCCGGGTGGGTGGCGTATGAGGAGGGCGGGGCGCGCCGCCGCCGTGATCGCGACGGACGGCGGCGCACCGCAGGAACCCCGCATGGCTGGGCCGCGGGACCCGGTTACTTGACGATGACGCCGATCTTCGGGGCGGGCTCGTTCTTGTAGTTCGCCGGGCCGAAGTTGGCCTCGACGGCCTTCTGCCAGGAGCCGTCGCTGACCATCTTCTCCAGCGCCTTGTTGATCTTGTCCACGTCGGCGGTGTCGCCCTTCTTGACGCCGATGCCGTAGTTCTCGTTGCTGAGCTTCAGGCCCGTGAGCTTGAACTTGCCCTTGTACTGGTCCTGCGAGGCGAAGCCGGCGAGGATCGAGTCGTCGGTGGTGACCGCGTCCACGGCGCCGCTCTGCAGGCCGGCGATGCACTCCGAGTAGGAGCTCAGCTCCTTCAGGTTCGCCTTCGGGGCGATCGTGTCATGGATGTTCTGCGCCGACGTCGAGCCGGTCACGGAACACAGCTTCTTGCCGTTGAGGTCCGCGGCCTTGCTGATCGTCGAGTCGGTCTTGACCAGCAGGTCCTGGTGGGCCAGCAGGTACGGGCCGGCGAAGTCGACCTTCGCCTTGCGCTTGTCGTTGATCGAGTAGGTGGCCGCGATGAACTTCACGTCACCGCGCTCGAGGGCGTTCTCGCGGTCGGCGCTCTTGGTCTCGACGAACTCGATCTTGTCCTTGTCGTAGCCGAGCTGCTTGGCCACGTACGTCGCGACGTCCACGTCGAAGCCGGCGAAGGACCCGTCGGGCTTCTTCAGACCGAGACCCGGCTGGTCGTACTTGATGCCGATCTTGATCTTTCCGCCTCCGCCGCCGCCGCTGGAGCTGCTGCTGGAGTCGTCGTCCTTGTTGTCACCGCCGCACGCGGTGGCGGTCAGGGCGAGGACGAGCGCGACGGTCGAGGCGGCGGTGACCTTGCGAAGCTTCATGGTGACTTCCTTGAGAGGAGTGGTGATGTACTGCGAGCGGTGCTGAGTTCCGTCAGTGGTGAAGGATCTTCGACAGGAAGTCCTTGGCGCGGTCACTGCGCGGATTGCTGAAGAACTGGTCGGGCGCAGCCTCTTCGACGATGCGCCCGTCCGCCATGAAGACCACGCGGTTTGCAGCCGATCGTGCGAAACCCATCTCGTGGGTGACAACGATCATGGTCATGCCGTCCCGGGCCAGCTGCTGCATGACCTCGAGGACCTCGTTGATCATCTCGGGGTCCAGGGCCGACGTCGGCTCGTCGAAGAGCATGACCTTCGGGTCCATCGCCAGGGCCCGCGCGATGGCGACGCGCTGCTGCTGGCCGCCCGACAGCTGCGCGGGGTACTTGTCGGCCTGGGTGACCACGCCGACCCGGTCCAGGAGGGCGCGCGCCTTGTCCTCGGCCTTCTTCTTGTCGGCCTTGCGGACCTTGATCTGGCCGAGCATCACGTTCTCGAGCACCGTCTTGTGCGCGAACAGGTTGAACGACTGGAAGACCATGCCGACGTCGGCGCGCAGCCGGGCCAGCTCCTTGCCCTCCTGGGGCAGCGGCTTGCCGTCGACCGTGATCGTGCCCTCGTCGATCGTCTCCAGGCGGTTGATGGTGCGGCACAGGGTCGACTTTCCGGACCCGGAGGGTCCGATGACCACGACGACCTCGCCGCGCGCGATCGTCAGATCGATGTCCTGGAGAACGTGCAACGCGCCGAAGTGCTTGTTGACGCTCTTCAGGACGACCAGTTCACCGCTCGCGACCACGTCTTCCTTGGTCACCGATACTTCGGTCATCGCTCTGGGGCTCCGTCCTCCTCGGTTTCGGAGGACAGTAGTGACCTGCTGCGATCAGCGTCATTACATCTGAGGGGAATCTGAGCATCACGATCCGATAGCAATCGGACACGTGTCGTAGCACTTGTGACCTGCGCCCGTATCGGCCGGATAACGGAAGCCGCATGCAACCGGAACCCACTTGACGGCGTCCTCGTCCATCAGCGTGACTGCCATGATGCACGCACGCGTGTGCCCGCGTTTTTTCACTCATGAGAACCGTACGCCCGTTGTAGTGAGTCAGACCGTATGCCCGATGAACCGGAGGAGGACGGGATGAGACTGCTGCTCGTCGAGGACGACAACCATGTCGCCGCCGCCCTGTCCGCGGTCCTGAAGCGGCACGGTTTCGACGTCACCCACGCGCGCAGCGGCGAGGAGGCTCTGCAGGCGCTCGTGCCGGAGGGGCCCGGCTTCGGGGTCGTGCTGCTCGACCTGGGACTGCCCGACCAGGACGGGTACGAGGTCTGCGGTAAGATCCGCAAGCGCACCTCCACCCCGGTGATCATGGTGACCGCCCGCTCCGACGTGCGCTCCCGTATCCACGGCCTCAACCTGGGCGCCGACGACTACGTGGTGAAGCCCTACGACACCGGGGAACTGCTGGCCCGGATCCACGCCGTCAGCCGCCGCACGATCCACGAGGACCCGGCCGCGGGCGGCGAGGACGCGCTGCGCCTGGGCCCCGTGCAGATCGAGCTGCCCACACGACGCGTCACGGTGGACGGTTCGGTGATCCAACTGACCCGCAAGGAGTTCGACCTCCTGGCGCTGCTCGCCCAGCGCCCCGGTGTGGTCTTCCGCCGGGAGCAGATCATCAGCGAGGTGTGGCGCACCAGCTGGGAGGGAACCGGGCGCACCCTGGAGGTGCATGTGGCCTCCCTGCGCGCCAAGCTGCGCATGCCCGCGCTGATCGAGACCGTGCGCGGCGTCGGTTACCGGCTCGTCGCCCCGGCCGCGTAGCGGGGACCGCGGTTGCGTACACGTCTCCTGCCGCTGCTCATCGTCCTGATGGCGGCCGTGCTGCTGGCCCTGGGCGTGCCCTTGGCCGTCAGCGTGGCGGGCGCCCAGCAGCAGAAGGTGGTCGTCGACCGCATCGACGACACCGCGCGCTTCGCGGCGCTCGCCCAGTTCGTCACCGCCTCGTCGGGTACGAGCGACTCCGCGGTGACGCCCACGAACGAGCGACGCGAGACGCTCGGCCGTGAGCTCGACAGCTACTACGACGTCTACGGCATTCGCGCCGGCGTCTTCTACGGCACTGACACCCCCATGGCTCATGCTCCGAGGGACTGGTACCTCCCCGAAACGGGTGAGGTGCGGGAAGCCTTCGAGGAGGCGCTGCTCAGCCGTCGCAGCCATGACCCTCAGCAGGTGTGGCCATGGCAGCGCAATCGGCTCGTCGTGGCGTCGCCGGTCATCCGGGACGGCGACGTCGTCGCGGTCGTCGTCACCGACTCGCCCACCGGGGCCATGCGGTCGCGGATCCTGCACGGCTGGCTGGTGATCGGCGCGGGCGAGGTCGCCGCGATGCTGCTGGCCATCGGCGCCGCCCTGCGGCTGACCGGCTGGGTGCTCAAGCCCGTGCGCGTGCTGGACGCCACCACCCACTCGATCGCGAGCGGCCGCCTGAAGTCCCGGGTGGCGGTGGCCGGCGGACCGCCGGAACTCCGGCGGCTGGCCGGATCGTTCAACGAGATGGCGGACAACGTCGAGGACGTGCTGGAGCAACAGCGCGCCTTCGTCGCCGACGCCTCGCACCAACTGCGCAACCCGCTCGCCGCCCTGCTGCTGCGCATCGAACTGCTGGCCTACGAACTCCCTGAGGGCAACGAGGAGATCGCCTCCGTCCAGAGCGAGGGCAAGCGCCTGGCCCAGGTCCTGGACGACCTGCTCGACCTGGCGCTGGCCGAGCACGCCGAGGCCGACCTGCGGGTCACCGACATCGGCGCGCTGGCCGCCGAGCGCGTCGCCGCCTGGGCGCCCACCGCCGAGGCCAAGGGCGTCCGCCTGGTGGGCGACTGCCCGCCCACCACGGCATGGGCCGACCCGGTGACGCTGTCCAGCGCCCTGGACGCCGTGATCGACAACGCGGTGAAGTTCACCCCCGAGGGGAAGACCGTCGAGGTCACGGTCGCGGCCGACGGCGAGACCTCGACCGTCGTCGTCACCGACAACGGGCCGGGGCTGAGCGGCGAGGAGCTCGCGCGCGTGGGCGACCGCTTCTGGCGCAGCGGCCGCCACCAGAACATCAAGGGCTCGGGCCTGGGCCTGTCCATCTCCAAGGCCCTGCTCGCGGCGGGCGGCGGCGGCCTGTCCTACGCACACCACGAGCCCAGTGGTCTGACGGCGACGGTGTCGGTGCCGAGGTCGCCGACGTCGTAGCGAAGGCCCCTAGGGCTTGGCTCTACGGTTTGACCGAGCGGTAGTAGCGGCGGGCGCCCTCGTGCAGCTTGAGCGGGTCGGTGTAGATGGCCGTGCGCAGGTCGACCAGCTGGGCGGAGTGCACATGCGCGCCGATGCCGTCCCGGCTCTTGATCACGGTCCGCGTCAGCCACTCGGTGAGCCGGGGAGCCATGTCCGTACGCGTCATCAGCAGGTTGGACACCGCGATCGTCGCCACGGTGGAGCCGTTCTGGATGGTGGGGTAGGCCGACTCCGGCATGTTCGTGGCCCGGTAGAAGCCGGTGGCGTCGTCCTGGTCGTGCATCCGGGCGACGAGCTCGGGGCTGATCGGCACGAACCGGAAGGTGAAGGTGTCGGCCAGCGTCTCCAGGCCGGCCGTCGGCACCCCGCCGGACCAGAAGAACGCGTCGATCTTGCCCTGCTTCAGCTTTTCCGGGCCGGTGTCGATGCCCTCCGACTCGGCCTTGATGTCCTTCGACGGGTCCAGGCCGGCCGCCTGAAGCACCCGCTCGGCGATCAGCCGCACACCTGAGCGGGGCAGCCCCGTCGCCACGGTCCTGCCTCGCAGATCCGCGATGGACCGGATGGCCGAGTCGCGCGGCACCACGAGCTGGACGTAGTCGTCGTACAGGCGGGCCACCCCACGCAGCCGGGCGGCCGAGCCGGGGTGCTGCCGCTCGTACGTCTCCACCGCGTCGGCCGCGGCGATGGTGAAGTCGGCCTGGCCGGCCGCCACGCGCGCGACGTTCTCCTGCGACCCGTTGCTGGTCGTCAGCTTCACGCTCAGGTCGGGCATGTCTCTGGCGAGCTCGGCGCGCAGCCGGGTGCCGTACTCGTAGTAGACGCCGCTCGTCGTGCCCGTGCTGAAGGTGATCGACCCGTGCGGCGGCTCCTCGCCCAGCGGCTGCAGCCACCACAGCAACAGCCCGAGGACGACGGCACCGACGGCCGCGCCCTGCAGGGCACGGCGCCTGCCGAAACGGGCGAACACCTTGGACATGGGCGCGATCCTGCCAGCAGGCACACGGTGCTGACCAGCGCATGGCCCGCGGGGCCGGCCTGCGGACGGGCCGGACGGGATTGTCAGTGGTCGTCGTTACAGTCTGTGCATGAGCTCTTCCTCGCCCGCCGACCTGGTCCGTGAGTTCCACCGCGCCTTCGGCCTCGACGCCCGCAGCACGCCCACGGAGGTGCCGCCCGGCCTCGCCGCGCACCGAGGGGAGCTGCTCGCCGAGGAGGCGGCGGAGGTCGCCGAGGTGTCGGTGAGCGGCCCCCTGGACCGGCTCGCGCACGAACTGGCCGACGTCGTCTACGTCGCGTACGGCACGGCCCTGGTGCACGGGATCGACCTCGACGCGGTGCTCGCCGAGATCCACCGCTCCAACATGACCAAGCTGGGACCCGACGGACAGGTCGCCCGCCGCGCCGACGGCAAGGTCCTCAAGGGAGAGCACTACGAGGTGCCGGACGTGTCCGCGGTGCTGCGCCGCCAGGGCTGGATACCCGGCGGCGCAGCCTGAAGCGGGGGCGGCAGTGCCGTCCGGTGACGCGCGCCATGGTCCGCCCCTTGCCTTCGGCAGGTCGTCAGTCGCCCACCGGGGTCTGGTGCCGGGCCTCGGGCAGCGGCTCCGCCGCGCCGCCGTCGCGGGACCTGCGGCGGCGCGCCCACCGAGCCGCCAGCGGCTCCGTGTAGCGGGCGGTGAGCGGACCGAGGACCACCAGGATCAGGACGTACGCCGTCGCGAGCGGACCCAGGGACGGCTCGATTCCGGCGGTGACAGCGAGTCCGGCGATGACGATCGAGAACTCCCCGCGCGCCACCAGCGCACCGCCCGCCCGCCAGCGTCCCTTGACCGAGATCCCGGCCCGTCGCGCCGCCCAGTAACCAGTGGCGATCTTCGTCGCGGCGGTGACGGACGCCAGCGCGAGGGCGGGCAGGAGGACCGGAGGGATGCTCGCCGGGTCGGTGTGCAGTCCGAAGAAGACGAAGAAGATGGCCGCGAACAGATCCCGCAGCGGGCTCAGCAGGGTGTGCGCGCCCTCCGCGGCTTCCCCGGACAGCGCGATGCCCACCAGGAACGCCCCCACGGCGGCCGACACCTGCAACTGTTGCGCCACACCGGCGACCAGGATCGTCAGCCCCAGCACGACGAGGAGCAGCTTCTCCGGGTCGTCGCTCGACACGAAACGGGAGATGACCCGGCCGTACCGCACCGCCGCGAACAGCACGAGCCCCGCGACGCCGAGTGCGATCGCCAGGGTCACACTGCCGGCCGCCAGCCCGACCCCGGCCACCAAAGCGGTGACGATGGGCAGGTAGACCGCCATGGCCAGGTCCTCCAGGACCAGCACGCTGAGAATCACCGGCGTCTCCCGGTTGCCGACCCGGCCCAGGTCGCCCAGCACCTTGGCGATCACCCCGGAGGACGAGATCCAGGTGACGCCCGCGAGCACCACGGCCGCCACCGGCCCCCAGCCCAGCAGCAGCGCGGCGGCCGCACCCGGCAGGGCGTTGAGGGCGCAGTCCACGAGCCCGGCCGGATAGTGGGTCTTGAGGTTGGAGACCAGATCGCTCGCCGTGTACTCCAGGCCGAGCATCAGCAACAACAGGATGACGCCGATCTCGGCGCCGGTGGCGACGAACTCCTCGCTGGCGCCGAGCGGCAGCAGCCCGCCCTCGCCGAAGGCAAGACCGGCCAGCAGGTACAGCGGGATCGGCGAGAAGCTGAACCGGGCGGCGAACCGGCCGAGCAGGCCGAGGCCCAGGATGATGGAACCGAACTCGATCAGCAGGACGGCGGAGTGCACTCGATCACTCCCGCCCGAGTATCGCCGCGGCCGCGTCCACGCCTTCGCGGGTGCCGATGACGATGAGGGTGTCCCCGCCCGCGAGACGGAAGTCCGGCGCCGGGGACGGAATCGCCTCGGCCCGCCGCAGCACCGCCACGACCGATGCGCCGGTCTCCGTGCGCATCCGGGTGTCGCCCAGCAGCCGCCCGTTCCAGCGCGAGGTCGCCGCCACCTCGACGCGCTCGGCGACCAGCCCCAGGTCCGTGGTGTAGAGCAGGCTCGCGCTGTGATGGGACGGCATCAGCGCGTCGATCAGTGAGCCCGCCTCGGCGCCGGTCAGCCGCAGCGACTGGGCGCAGGAGTCGGGATCGTCGGCCCGGTACACGCTGACCGTTCGGGCGCCGTCGCGATGCGCCACCACCGACAGGTGGCGCTGCTCCCGCGTCACGAGGTCGTACTGGACTCCGATTCCTGGCAGCGGTGTCGTCCGCAGGCGTGGCGCAGACACGTTTCTTCCCCTTGCTGGTCGGGTGCCCGGAGTGGCCATGCTGCCATTCACCCGTACGGTGACGACATGGGTGTCGTGACGGATGGACAAGGCCGACGGGGGCCGGAGAGGCTGGTCACGGCGGTAGGCGCCGGAGCAGCCGGAGCAGCCGGAGCAGCCGGAGCAGCCGGAGCAGCCGGAGCAGCCGGAGCAGCCGGAGCAGCCGGAGCAGCCGGAGCAGGGAGAGCAGCCGGAGCAGGGAGAGCAGCCGGAGCAGGGAGAGCAGGGAGAGCAGGAGGAAGGGGAGGAGCGGCGCACGTGTCGTTGTTCTGGCGGATCTTCGTCCTCAACGCCGTCGCTCTGGTCGTGGCGGCCGCCCTCCTGCTGGGCCCGGTCACCGTCTCCACGCCGATACTGCCGGGCGAGGTGCTCGTCGTCGTGGCCGGACTGGTCGCGCTGCTGACCGTCAACGCGATCGTGCTGCGCGTCGGCCTGGCCCCGCTGGGCCGACTGGGCCGGGCCATGACCGACGCCGACCTGTTGCGTCCCGGCGGCCGTGCCGTGGTCTCGGGACCGGTCGAGACCGCCGAGCTGATCACCACGTACAACGCCATGCTGGACCGGCTGGAGGCCGAACGGGCCGCCAGCGCGGCCGGGGCGCTGTCCGCCCAGGAACGCGAGCGTCACCGCATCGCCCGCGAACTCCACGACGAGGTCGGCCAGACCCTCACCGCCGTGTTGCTCCAGCTCAAACGGGTCGCCGACCAGGCCCCGGAGGACCTGCGCGCGGACCTGAGCCAAGCGCAGGAGGCCACCCGGGCCGGCCTCGACGAGATCCGCCGCATCGCGCGCCGACTGCGCCCCGGCGTCCTCGACGAGCTCGGCCTGCTCAGCGCCCTGCGCTCACTCGCGGCCGAGTTCACCACCCAGGGACTGACGGTGCGCCACGACCTGCGCACCGGCCTGCCCCCGCTGACCGAGGAGACGGAACTCGTGCTCTACCGCGTGGCCCAGGAAGCCCTCACCAACACCGCCCGGCACTCCGGCGCCGACCGCGCCGAACTCCGGCTGAGCCCGGTCGCCGAGGGCGTCGAACTCCTCGTACGGGACAACGGCAGGGGCCTGGGTGCGGCGGCGGGGAAGGGCGCCGGCATCCGGGGGATGCGCGAACGGGCGCTGTTGATCGGGGCGACCCTCACTGTCTCGTCGGGGGCGGACGGCAGCGGCGGAGAGACGCCCGGCGGGGCGGTCGGTGGGACGGACATACGGCTGCTGGCGGCGGCGGGCGCCGACGGGGCGGGCGCCGCGCTCCCAGCCTCTCCCGGAGGCCGTTGATGACGGACGGCACCACACCGACGACGTCCTCCACCGCACGGATGCGACCTACAGGGGCCTCGCCCACCACAGGGGCCTCGCCCACCGCACGGGCCACGCCCGAGTCACCCTCCGCACCGACGCGCGTCCTCCTCGCCGACGATCACACACTCGTCCGTCGGGGAGTGCGGCTCATCCTGGACGGCGAGCCCGATCTGACGGTGGTCGCCGAGGCCGGGGACGGGGCCGAGGCGGTCGAGCGCGCCCGCGCGGGGGACGTCGACCTGGCCGTGCTCGACGTGGCGATGCCCAGGATGACCGGTCTGCAGGCGGCCCGTGAACTCTCCCGCCGACTGCCGGACCTGCCCATCCTCATCCTCACGATGTACGACAACGAGCAGTACTTCTTCGAGTCCCTCAAGGCCGGAGCCGGCGGGTACGTCCTGAAGTCGGTCGCCGACCGGGACCTGGTCGAGGCCTGCCGGGCCGTGGTGCGCGAGGAGCCGTTCATCTATCCGGGCGCCGAGCGGGCCCTCGTCCGCTCCTACCTGGACCGACTGCACCGAGGCGACGGCGTGGAGGGCCTGCCCAGGCGGCCCGTCACCGAGCGCGAGGAGGAGATCCTCAAGCTCGTGGCGGAAGGCCACACCTCCAGGGAGATCGGCGCGCTGCTGTTCATCAGCGCCAAGACCGTCGAACGGCATCGCGCCAACCTCCTGCACAAGCTCGGCATGCGCGACCGCCTGGAGCTCACCCGCTACGCGATTCGCGCCGGCCTCGTCGACCCCTGAGGACGAGCCCGGGAAGGCGATCGTGCGCAGAGTTCCAGCCGTCGCCCTCCGGGCGGAACGAAGGGGAGGCGGGCGGTCTCCGGGGAGCGCCTACCCTTGAGCCATGACCAGCAGCAGCGACCGGAGCCTCGCAGTGGACGTGCACGCACCCAAGAGCTACGAAATCCGCACTTACGGGTGCCAGATGAACGTCCATGACTCCGAGCGATTGTCCGGGCTGCTCGAAGAGGCCGGCTATGTGCGCGCCCCCGAGGGGTCGGACGGCGACGCGGACGTCGTCGTGTTCAACACCTGCGCGGTCCGTGAGAACGCCGACAACCGGCTCTACGGCAACCTCGGCCGGCTCGCGCCGATGAAGTCGAAGCGGCCCGGGATGCAGATCGCGGTCGGCGGCTGCCTCGCGCAGAAGGACCGCGACACCATCGTGAAGAAGGCGCCCTGGGTGGACGTCGTCTTCGGTACGCACAACATCGGCAAGCTCCCGGTCCTGCTGGAACGCGCGCGCGTCCAGGAAGAGGCGCAGGTCGAGATCGCCGAGTCGCTGGAGGCGTTCCCGTCCACCCTGCCGACGCGGCGCGAGAGCGCCTACGCGGCCTGGGTGTCGATCTCCGTCGGCTGCAACAACACCTGCACGTTCTGCATCGTCCCGGCCCTGCGCGGCAAGGAGAAGGACCGTCGGACCGGCGACATCCTCGCCGAGATCGAGGCGCTGGTCGGCGAGGGCGTCTCCGAGATCACGCTGCTCGGCCAGAACGTCAACGCCTACGGCTCCGACATCGGCGACCGCGAGGCCTTCAGCAAGCTGCTGCGCGCGTGCGGCGCGATCGAGGGCCTGGAGCGCGTCCGCTTCACCTCCCCGCACCCGCGCGACTTCACCGACGACGTCATCGCCGCCATGGCCGAGACGCCCAACGTGATGCCGCAGCTGCACATGCCCCTGCAGTCGGGTTCGGACACGGTCCTGAAGGCGATGCGCCGGTCGTACCGGCAGGAGCGCTATCTCGGGATCATCGAGAAGGTCCGCGCCGCCATCCCGCACGCGGCGATCACCACCGACATCATCGTGGGCTTCCCCGGCGAGACCGAGGAGGACTTCGAGCAGACCCTCCACACGGTCCGCGAGGCCCGCTTCGCACAGGCGTTCACGTTCCAGTACTCCAAGCGCCCCGGCACCCCGGCCGCGACCATGGAGAACCAGATCCCCAAGGAGGTCGTGCAGGCGCGCTACGAGCGTCTCGTCGCCCTCCAGGAGGAGATCTCCTGGGAGGAGAACAAGAAGCAGGTCGGCCGCACGCTGGAGCTGATGGTGGCCGAGGGCGAGGGCCGCAAGGACGGCGCCACCCACCGCCTCTCCGGCCGCGCGCCCGACAACCGCCTGGTCCACTTCACCAAGCCGGAGCAGGCGGTGCGCCCGGGTGACGTGGTGACGGTCGAGATCACCTACGCCGCCCCGCACCACCTCCTCGCCGAGGGCGCCGTCCTCGACGTGCGCCGCACGCGCGCGGGGGACGCGTGGGAGAAGCGCACCGCGGAGAAGGCGGCGAAGCCGGCCGGCGTTCTGCTCGGGCTGCCCAAGATCGGGGTGCCCGCCCCGCTCCCGGTGGCCACGGGCAGCGGCTGCGGCTGCGACTGACGGCCGGCGCGACACCCGTAGGGGTGCCTCGCGGATCAGGTGCGGGGTTACCCTGCCGGTCATGCTTGTCGCCGCCGCGGTCTGCCCCTGTCCGCCCCTCCTGGTGCCCGAGGTCGCCGCGGGCGCCGCTCCCGAGCTGGACGCGGCGCGTACCGCCTGCTCCGACGCGCTGTCCGTGCTGGCGGCCGCGCGGCCGGACCGCCTCGTCGTCGTCGGACGCGCCGAGCAGGCCGGGCGCGGCCCGTACCCGGAGGGCGCGCGGGGATCGTTCCGCGGCTTCGGGGTGGACCTCGCCGTACGGCTGGGCCGTGGCGGCGGGCAGGAGCAGTCCGGGCGCGAGCTGCCGCCGTCCCTCGCCGTCGGCGCCTGGCTGTTGGAGCGCGCCGGATGGTCGGCCGCCCCCGTGGAGGGACTGGGCGTGGAGGAACCGCTCGTGGCCGAGCGGTGCGCCGAGGCCGGACGGGAGATCGGCGCGACGCCGGGGCGGGTCGCGCTGCTGGTGATGGGCGACTCCAGCGCGTGCCGGACGCTGAAGGCGCCGGGCTACCTCGACGAGCGCGCGGCCCCCTTCGACGCGGAGGTCGCACGGGCCCTCGGTGCGGCGGACGTGACAGCTCTCCAGGCGCTGGACGCGGAGCTGGCGTACGAGCTCAAGGCCTCGGGTCGCGCGCCCTGGCAGGTGCTCGCGGGCGCCGCCGAGGACGCCGGACTGACGGGGGCTCTGCTGTACGAGGACGCGCCGTACGGCGTGGGATACGTGGTCGCGACCTGGTCGTAGCGTCCTGGGCCGGCCGGGGCGCGTGAAACGGCGGACGGCCGCGAGCGTCTCCGCTCTGCGGCCGTCCGCCGTTTCACGCGCGGTCAGGATGCCGGTGGGGGCGCGTTCGGCGGAGTGAACCTGTCTCCGCCGCCCGCTGGGGGCTCGTCTTTGTGCGCGAGCCGGTCCATGGCCCCCTTGGCCTTGTCGGTGCCCGTATGGATCTTGTCGCTGTACTTGCCCTTGGTCTTCTCGTCGACGGCGTGCGCGGCCTTGTCGAGACCGTGCTGGACCTTGCCCCCGTGCTGTTGCGCGAGGTCCGAGACCTTGCCCTTGGCCGGGGCGAGCCTGGCCTTCAAATTGTCCAAAAGACCCATGGGTCACCTTCCCTCGCGGGTTCCTTACGTGCGGGCGCCCTCGCCGGCCTCGCTGTCGGCCGCTTCCTCGGCGGACTGCTGCCGCGGAATCTCGACGCCGTCGTCGGCGGCGACCGGCTCCGTCGCCGGGTCCGCCTCCGCCGCCGTGTCGTCGTCCTCGGCTTCGGTCGCCTCTTGCGTGACCTCCGCGGCCGGTTCCACGTCGGCGCCGTCTTCCGGCGTATCGGCCGGCGCCTCGGCGGCGGTCGTCGCCTCCTCGGCAGCCGTATCCTCCGTGACCTTCGACCTCCGGAAAAGTCGCGCCAAAACGCCCATATCCACTCCATACGGTACTCGTGCGGGCGAAATCCCGCGTTGGCCGGTGCGTCCGATTGCGCCACCGGAGCCGCCGCCCCTGTGAAGGGTGACGGGAATCTCGCAACGGGCAACGACTCCGGGCCGGTGCCGTCACGTAACTCGTTCGAGGGCGGGCGTCGAGGTTTGCGAGACTGGTGCCGTGAGCAGCGCACCCCCCGCCCCCCGCGTCATCGCCGTCGTCGGACCGACCGCGGCCGGAAAGTCCGATCTGGGCGTCTTCCTGGCCCAGCGGCTCGGCGGCGAGGTCGTCAACGCCGACTCCATGCAGCTCTACCGAGGGATGGACATCGGCACCGCCAAGCTGACGCCGGAGGAGCGCGGCGGAGTCCCGCACCACCTCCTGGACGTCTGGGACGTCACGGTCACCGCCTCCGTCGCCGAGTACCAGAGGCTGGCCCGCGCGCGGATCGACGCCCTGCTCGCCGAGGGCCGGTGGCCGATTCTCGTCGGCGGCTCCGGGCTGTACGTCCGAGGCGCCGTCGACAACCTGGAGTTCCCCGGCACCGACCCCGAGGTCCGCGCCCGCCTCGAAGAGGAACTCACGCTGCGCGGCTCGGGTGCGCTGCACGCCCGGCTGGCCGCCGCCGATCCCGAGGCCGCACACGCGATCCTGCCGGGAAACGGCCGCCGGATCGTCCGTGCCCTCGAGGTGATCGAGATCACCGGCAAGCCCTTCACCGCCAATCTGCCGGGCCACGACTCCGTCTACGACACCGTCCAGATCGGGGTCGACGTGGCACGCCCCGAACTCGACGAGCGCATCGCCCGCCGCGTCGACCGGATGTGGGACGCGGGGCTCGTGGACGAGGTCCGCGCGCTGGAGGCGCAAGGCCTGCGCGAGGGGCGTACGGCCTCGCGAGCGCTCGGCTACCAGCAGGTCCTCACGGCCCTGGCCGGCGAGTGCACCGAGGCCGAGGCGCGCGCGGAGACCGTCCGTGCCACCAAGCGCTTCGCGCGCCGTCAGGATTCGTGGTTCAGGCGCGATCCGCGGGTGCACTGGTTGAGTGGGGCTGCGGCTGATCTCACAGAACTTCCGGAGCTCGCGCTCGCGTTGGTGGAACGACCGGTTACAGCCTGATCACGTCATGGCATCGGGACGCCCAGGCCGTCATCCGGGCCTCCGGTGCCGTGCCATCATCGAGCTTCGATCGACCAAGTGGAGTCCGAGTTGGGAGGGCGCGTGGCGATGGAGGCCGGCCCTCGCGACACCGCAGAAGGCACTGAGCACCGCATCGTCCAGGGCGGTGAACCGGAGCCCGAGGAGGGCCGTCTGAGCCCCGACGGGCCGGACGAGGACGACACCCAGGGCGGCGTGACCGACGACGGTCCCGAGCCCGAGGAGATGTTCGCGAGCGGCCCCGAGGTCGAGGTCGAGCTGCGCCCGCAGCGACGGCTGCGGATCTGGCAGCTCGCGCCCATCGTGGCCCTGGCCGCGATCGGCTCCCTGATGTTCGCTTTCCCGCTCGCCTTCGACTTCGGCGACAGCGGGGCCATGATCGCCATGCTCGGGCTGCTGATCTGCTCCTGCGCGGCCGGCTGGGGAACGACGGCTGCTCGGCGCGTCGGTTACACGTGGCCCGGCCTGCCCCAGCGCGGCTCCGGGCGCCGGCCCGACTGGCGGGTCGTCCTCGCCTACGTCGTGATGGTCGCGGCGGTGGTGGCCCTGGCCGTCTGGCGGGTCGCCCGGCTGCGCTGACCGTCACGCGCGCCCACCCCGTACGATCGAGGAATGAGCACGCGGATCGCCTTCCTCAAGGGTCACGGCACCGAGAACGACTTCGTGATCGTCCCGGACGCCGAGAACGCCATCGACCTCACCCCGGCCGCCGTCGCCGCCCTGTGCGACCGTCGCGCGGGGATCGGCGGCGACGGAGTGCTGCACGTCGTGCGCTCCGCCGCGCACCCCGAGGCGACGGACATGGCGGGCGAGGCGGAGTGGTTCATGGACTACCGCAACGGCGACGGCTCGGTCGCCGAGATGTGCGGCAACGGAGTCCGCGTCTTCGCCCGCTATCTCCAGCAGGCCGGGCTGGTCTCCGAGGGCGACCTCGCGGTCGCCACGCGCGGGGGCGTCAAGAGCGTGCACATCGCCAAGGACGGGGACGTCACGGTCGGGATGGGCAAGGCCCGTCTCCCCGAAGGGGACGTCACGGTGAGCGTCGGCGCACGCAGTTGGACGGCGCGCAACGTCAACATGGGCAACCCGCACGCCGTCGCCTTCGTGGACGACCTCGCCCACGCGGGCGACCTGCTCTCCCCGCCGCCCTTCGGCCCCGCCTCCGCCTACCCGGACGGCGTCAACGTCGAGTTCGTCGTGGACCGCGGCCCCCGGCACGTCGCCCTGCGCGTGCACGAGCGCGGATCCGGCGAGACCCGCTCGTGCGGCACGGGCGCGTGCGCCGTCGCCGTGGCGGCCGCGCGCAGGGACGGCATCGACCCGTCGGCCACCGGGACGCCGGTCACGTACACCGTCGACCTCCCCGGCGGCCGTCTGCTGATCACCGAGCGGCCCGACGGCGAGATCGAGATGACCGGGCCCGCAGTGATCGTCGCCACAGGAGAGATCGATCCCGAGTGGCTGGAAACAGCTGCCCGTTGATCCCGGCGCGGCTTGGCATCGGAGGCCGTGAGGGTCCGCCGGCAGGCGGGAGTACGCCTCGAGGGCCGGTCGTGGGTTCGAATGCGCGACCGCCCCTCGGTCGAGTGGCTCAAAACCGTAAACCTCCTATCCATCGCTCGAATGGGTGATCCGTTTCACGCTCGGCGAGAGGCGGTCAGTCGCGCGTGATGGGCTCGGTAGCATCAAGCACCGGCCCGGACGGGGGACCGTACGCCAGTCCCCTGAGCCGTGTCCGCCCTGGGACACCCCGTCCGCCGGTCCACGCAGCCGGAGGTGCCCATGAGTGCGGAGGCCACGAACCCTGCGACCCCAGGCCCGGTAGTACCGGCCACGCCCCGCAGGCGCAGCCGTCCCCGGATCGACCTGCGTCGCCTGGTCGGGGCCGCGCTGCTCGGCCCCGCCTCCCGCGGCCGGCTGCCCGACGCGATCGGCCACGTGGTCGAGGCCCACCGCGCCCACCACCCCCACGCCGACCTGGAACCGCTGCACCGCGCGTACGTGCTCGCCGAGTCCTCGCACCGCGGCCAGATGCGCAAGAGCGGCGAGCCTTACATCACCCACCCGCTCGCCGTGACCCTGATCCTCGCCGAACTCGGCGCGGAGACCACGACCCTGACGGCCTCTCTGCTCCACGACACCGTCGAGGACACCGATGTGACACTCGATCAGGTCGGCGAGCAGTTCGGCGCCGAGGTGCGCTATCTCGTCGACGGCGTCACGAAGTTGGAGAAGGTCGACTACGGGGCGGCCGCCGAGCCCGAGACCTTCCGCAAGATGCTCGTCGCCACCGGCAACGACGTCCGCGTGATGTCGATCAAACTCGCTGACCGGCTGCACAACATGCGCACCCTGGGGGTGATGCGACCCGAGAAGCAGGCGCGCATCGCCAAGGTGACCCGCGACGTCCTCATCCCGCTCGCCGAACGCCTCGGCGTCCAGGCGCTCAAGACCGAACTGGAAGACCTGGTCTTCGCGATCCTCCACCCCGAGGAGTACGAGCACACCCGCGAGCTGATCGTCGACAACGCCTCCCGCGCGGACGACCCCCTGGCCGAGTTCGCCGACGCGATGCGCACGGTCCTGCGCGACGCCGACATCCAGGCCGAAGTCCTCATCCGGCCGCGGCACTTCGTCTCCGTGCACCGCGCGGCCCGCAAACGCGGCCGGATGCGGGGCGCCGACTTCGGCCGCCTGCTGGTGCTCGTGAACGAGGACGCCGACTGTTACGCCGTCCTCGGCGAACTGCACACCTGTATGACGCCGGTCGTCTCGGAGTTCAAGGACTTCATCGCCGTCCCGAAGTTCAACCTGTACCAGTCGCTGCACACCGCCGTCGCCCGGGAGGACGGCCAGGTCGCCGAAGTCCTCATCCGCACGCACCAGATGCACAAGGTCGCCGAGGCCGGCGTCGTCGCGCTCGGCAACCCCTACACGGCTCCCGCCGAGGAGCAGACCCGAGAGGGCGCTCCGGCCGACGGGGAACGCGTCGATCCCACCCGGCCCGGCTGGCTCTCCCGCCTCCTCGACTGGCAGGAGGCCGCACCCGATCCCGACACTTTCTGGTCCACCCTGCGCGAGGACCTCGCCCAGGACCGCGAGATCACCGTCTTCCGCCCCGACGGCGGCACGCTCGGCTTGCCCGAGGGGGCGACCTGCGTCGACGCCGCGTACGCGCAGTACGGCGAGGACGCCCACGCCTGCATCGGCGCCCGCGTGAACGGCCGCCTGGCGACGCTCAGCACCGTCCTGCGGGACGGCGACACCGTCCAGCTCCTCATGGGCCAGGACCCCGCCTCGGAGCCCTCCAGGGAGTGGCTGGAGCACGCCCACACCCCCGCCGCCCGGATCGCCATCCAACGGTGGCTGGCGACGCACCCCGCCCCGGCCGAGCACGAGAACCACGAATCCGGCGAGGGCTCCAGGGCCGTGAGCGCCCCCAAAGCCGTCGAACCGACCCCACGGACCGCGGACGCGCCCACGACCGAAGGGCCCCCCGCGCGGCCCGGCGCCGCGATCACCGTCGTGGACCGGCCCGACGCGAGCGTCCGGCTCGCCGGATGCTGTACGCCTGTGCCGCTCGACGAGATCACCGGCTTCGCCGTGCGCGGGGGAGTGGTGACCGTGCACCGCGCCGAGTGCGCCGCCGTGGCGCGCATGGCGAGCGCGGGGCGTGAAGAGGTCGACGTGCGCTGGGGCGACACCACCGGATGCCGGGTCACCCTGGTGGCCGAATCGTTCGGCCGCCCCCATCTGCTCGCGGACCTCACCGAGGCCATGGCCCTGGAAGGCGCCGAGATCGTCTCCGCGACCGTCGAGCCCCCGAGCCAGCAGCGGGTACGCCACACCTACACCGTCCAACTCCCGGACGCGGCGCACCTGCCCAACCTCATCCGCGCCATGCGGAACGTGCCGGGGGTGTACGACGTGGACCGCGCGCAGCACCACGCGTCGTCCTCCTCGGGGACGGTCTAGGCATCCCCACGCGCGCGTGCGTGCGGTGCGCCGGATCCGCTCCCCGGCGTCACGCACACGCGCGTGAGCAACCCGTTCGGGTGGGCCGGGCGCGCGTCGCCGACGCGGCGCCCGTGCGCGCTGGTAGCGGTGGTGCATGCTGCTCACCCCCCGCGCCCGGACCCCACGAGCCCCGTCCGCCCGCCCCGGAGCCCCCCGTCGGCTGAAGTCCGCGCTGCTCGCCTCGGCCGTCTCCGTCTGCCTCGTCGCCGCGAGCGCTCCGGCGACCCCCCTCGGCGTCGGCGACCGCCTCTTCCCGAACCTGGGCAACCCCGGGTACGACGTCGCGTCCTACGACCTGTCCTTCACCTATTCCGGCGCCAACGACAAGCCCATCCAGGCGGTCACCACCATCGACGCCTGGACCACGGCCGCCCTGGACCGGATCAACCTCGACTTCGCCCACGGCAAGGTCGACTCGGTCGAGGTGGACGGCGAACCCGCCGCCTTCGCCGCCGCCGGCGACGACCTGGTGGTCACTCCCGAGGACGCACTGCTCCCGGGCAGCTGGATGCGGATCACCGTGCGGCACACCAGCGACCCCGTGAGCCCCGCCGACCGGGACGGCGGCTGGATCAGGACCACGGACGGCCTCGCCATGGCCAACCAGGCGGACGCCGCCCACCTGGTCTTCCCGTGCAACGACCACCCCTCCGACAAGGCGATGTTCACCGTCAGGGTCACCGCGCCCAACGGCTACACGGCCGTCGCCAACGGGCTGCCGACCGGCATGGACCGGGTCGGCAGGGCGACCACCTGGACGTACCGCACGCAGCACCCCATGGCCACCGAGCTCGCCCAGGTGTCCATCGGCCGGTCCACCGTCGTGCGCCGCGAGGGGCCGCACGCCCTGCCCGTCCGGGACGTCGTGCCCACCAAGGACCGCACGCTCCTCGAGCCGTGGCTGAAGAAGACCCCCGACCAGATCGCCTGGATGGAGGGCAAGGTCGGCCCCTACCCCTTCGAGGCGTACGGCGTGCTCATGGCCGAGGCCTCCACCGGGTTCGAACTCGAGACGCAGACCCTCTCCCTCTTCGAGAGAGACCTCTTCACCGAGCCCGGCTACCCCCAGTGGTACATCGAGTCGATCATGGTGCATGAGCTGTCCCACCAGTGGTTCGGCGACAGCGTCAGCCCCCGCACCTGGTCCGACCTGTGGCTCAACGAGGGACACGCCACCTGGTACGAGGCGCTGTACGCCGAGGAGAAGGCGGGCCGCACCCTCCAGGCGCGCATGAAGGCGGCGTACGGCGCCTCCGACCGCTGGCGCGCCGCGGGCGGCCCGCCGGCGCTGCCCAAGGCGCCCAAGCCCGGCCAGAAGATCAGCATCTTCCGCCCCAACGTCTACGACGGTGCGGCCCTCGTCCTCTACGCCCTGCGCCAGGAGATCGGCCGGCCCGCGTTCGAGCGCCTGGAGCGGGCCTGGGTGCACGACCACCGGGACTCCACGGCGACCACGGCCGACTTCGAGCGCCTCGCAGAAAGGATCTCCGGACGCGATCTCGCCGGCTTCTTCAAGAACTGGCTGTACGGCGAGAAGACCCCGCCCATGCCCGGCCACCCGGACTGGAAGTCGGCGGCACCGGTCGCGAAGGCCTCCCCGAAGGCCCCGCGCACCGCGGAATAAGGCCGTGACGAGACGGGCCGTACCGTGCGACCATCGTGAGGTCGGCGCGGCTCGGGCCCGGGAATCTCCCGGGGTGCTCGTGCGTTGAGATCCATGAAGGCCGCCGAACCGGCATCCCCAACGACGTAAGGACCCAATGACCTCCTCTTCTTCCCCTTCCCAGGACACACAGCGCATGGCGCACGCCTACCCCGAAGGTCTTCGGGCCGATGCCCTGATGGAAGAGGACGTCGCCTGGAGCCACGAGATCGACGGAGACCGGGACGGCGACCAGTTCGACCGTTCCGAGCGCGCGGCGTTGCGCCGCGTGGCCGGCCTCTCCACCGAGCTCGAGGACGTCACCGAGGTCGAGTACCGCCAGCTCCGCCTGGAGCGGGTCGTACTCGTGGGCGTCTGGACCACGGGGACCGCACAGGACGCGGACAACTCCCTCGCGGAGCTGGCCGCCCTCGCGGAGACCGCGGGTGCGCTCGTCCTCGACGGCGTCATCCAGCGCCGTGACAAGCCCGACGCGGCCACCTACATCGGTTCCGGCAAGGCCGACGAGCTGCGCGACATCGTCCTCGAAACGGGCGCGGACACCGTCATCTGCGACGGTGAGCTCAGCCCGGGCCAGCTGATCCACCTCGAGGACGTCGTCAAGGTCAAGGTCATCGACCGTACGGCCCTGATCCTCGACATCTTCGCCCAGCACGCCAAGTCCCGAGAGGGCAAGGCGCAGGTCGCGCTCGCGCAGATGCAGTACATGCTGCCGAGGCTGCGCGGCTGGGGTCAGTCGCTGTCCCGTCAGATGGGCGGCGGCAAGGGCGGCGGCCTCGCCACCCGTGGTCCCGGTGAGACCAAGATCGAGACGGACCGGCGGCGGATCCGCGAGAAGATGGCGAAGATGCGCCGGGAGATCGCGGACATGAAGACCGGCCGCGAGATCAAGCGCCAGGAACGCAAGCGCCACAAGGTGCCGTCCGTCGCCATCGCGGGCTACACCAACGCCGGCAAGTCGTCCCTGCTCAATCGCCTCACGGGCGCGGGCGTCCTGGTTGAGAACGCCCTGTTCGCGACCCTGGACCCGACGGTGCGCCGGGCGGAGACGCCCAGCGGCCGCCTGTACACGCTGGCGGACACGGTGGGCTTCGTCCGGCACCTGCCGCACCACCTGGTCGAGGCGTTCCGCTCCACCATGGAGGAGGTCGGCGAGTCCGACCTGATCCTGCACGTGGTGGACGGCTCGCACCCCAACCCGGAGGAGCAGCTGGCCGCCGTGCGCGAGGTGGTCCGGGACGTCGGCGCCACCGGCGTGCCCGAGATCGTCGTGATCAACAAGGCGGACGCGGCCGACCCGCTGACGCTCCAGCGGCTGATGCGGATCGAGAAGCGCTCCATCGCCGTCTCGGCCCGCACCGGCCAGGGCATCGACGAACTGCTCGCGCTGATCGACAGCGAGCTGCCGAGGCCCTCGGTCGAGATCGAGGCGCTCGTGCCGTACACCCATGGCAAGCTGGTCGCCCGCGCCCACACCGAGGGCGAGGTGATCTCCGCGGAGCACACGGCGGAGGGCACCCTGCTGAAGGTGCGGGTGCACGAGGAACTGGCGGCGGACCTCGCGCCGTACGTCCCGGCGCCGGCCGCCTGAGCCGTCGCGGCCGGCCGCTCGAAGACCGGATGCCCGAAGGCCCGCCCCCTGCTGATCGCAGGGGGCGGGCCTTCGGCGTGCACGGCTCACTCGCCGCCGTAGGTCTTGCTCATGTTCTGGTAGAGCGCCTCAGCTTCTCGGCCGAGCTGCGGGCCCGCCAGCCAGGTGTTGTCGGCCGGGCCGATCGAGGTGTTGGAGACCAGTTCGGTCTTGCCGTCCACCACCCGGAACCAACCGCCGCCGGAGGAACCGCCGGTCATCGTGCAGCCGATGCGGTACATCGCCGGCAGCGAGGTGCTCATCGAGAACCGCCCCGGCCGGTCGAGGCACTTGAACATCTTCAGTCCGTTGTAGGGCGGCGCAGCCGGGTAGCCCCAGGCGCCCATCGTGTTCACCTCGGTCGCGGACGGCGCGGAGAAGTCAACGTCCAGTGCCCCGCCGACCGTCTCCTGCAGTGACTTGGAGCCCTGCTCGGGCGTCACATGCAGCACGGCGTAGTCGTAGGCGGCACCCGCACCGCCCGTCTCCGAGCCGCCGGCGATCCACTCGTTCGAGGTCGACGCCCAGTCCGCCCACCAGTTGCCGTAGGGCGAGATCTCCGCGGCCGTGGCCTTGCCGAGCTGTGCCTCGCTCTTGCCGAGGTCGTTGTAGGCCGGAACGAACACGAGGTTGCGGTACCAGCCGCCGTCGCCGCCGGCGTGCACGCAGTGACCGGCCGTCCAGACCAGGTTGGACTTGCCCGGGTGGTTCACGTCCTTGATGACCGTGCCCGAGCAGACCATCGCCCCCTCGGGCGAGTCGAAGAAGACCTTGCCGACCGGTGCCGCGTTCTCGTGATACGGCGTCTTCTCGGCCGCCGCCTGGACGGCCGCCGGCTCCGGGTCGCTGACGCCCTGGTCGGCGGAGGCGTCCTTGGTCGTGACCGTCTTGTTCGCCTCCTTCGCGGACTTCATCCGCTCCGGCTTCCACAGGTCCTCGATCACGGGGTTGACGAAGTCCTTGGCGGCGCTCAGCCACTTGTCCTTGTCCCAGTCCTGCCAGCCGCCGTCGGCCCACTTGTCGACGTCGATGCCGTGCTGCTTGAGCTTGCCGGCGATGTCGGCGGGAACCTTGACCTTGCTGTCGCCGGAGCCCGCGGCGGACGTCTGGGAGGCGCCGGCGTCGGCCTTGTCGTCGTCGGAGCCGTTGCAGGCGGTCGCCGTCAGAGTCAGGGCGGTGACGAGCCCGGCGGCGAGCAGAGCGCGCCGCAGGCCGTGCCGGCGTGCGATGGGCGTACGTGTGGAACGCATGGTGCGATGTCCCCCGTTGAAGCATGTGGATCCGTTGAAGCGTTGCGGATCGTCGGAGCATGGGAATCGACAAGGCCACCGGCCCTGCCATGTCATGCGCCTGTCATGCGGTCGGTCCAGTCCGTACGACGACCGCGAGCAGGCGACACCCCACTATGCCCGGGGAATTCGGGACGAACGGCGGTGGGATGGTGAAGGTTCCTGACAGGCACCCCACCGCCGATCCGGCTACTGACCGGCGAACTTGTCGCTCACCGAGTCGTACACGCCCTTGGCCACGTCACCCAGCCGCGGTCCCGCGAGCCAGCCCGCCTTCGCCGGGCCGATCGAGGTGTTGGACACCAGCGCGGGCTTGCCGTCCGGCCCGGTCGCGACCCAGCCGCCGCCCGACGAACCGCCCGTCATCGTGCAGCCGATGCGGTACATCGTCGGATCCGAGGCGCTGATCGAGAACCGCCCCGGCTTGTCCTGGCACTGGTACAGCTTCTGCCCGTCGTACGGCGCCGCCGCCGGATAGCCGGTCGCGGTGATGCTGTTGACCTTCGGCACCGCAGGGGCCTTGAAGTCCACCGGCAGCGCCGAACCGACCGTCTCCTCCAGGGACTTGCCGGAACCGCCCTCCTCCGGCGTCACATGGATGACGGCGTAGTCGTACGAGGCGCCGTCGCCGCCGGTCTGTCCGCCCTGCGCGATCCACTGGTCCGAGGTCTTCGTCCAGTCGCCCCACCAGACCCCGTACGGAGCGGCCTGCTCCTTGGTGGCCGTCTGCAGCTGCTCGGCCGACAGGCCCTTGTCGTTGTACGACGGCACGAACACGAGGTTGCGGTACCAGCCGCCGCCCTTGCCGGCGTGCACACAGTGGCCCGCCGTCCACACCAGGTTGGACTTGCCGGGGTGTGCCGGGTCCTTGACGACCGTCGCCGAGCAGACCATCGTGCCCTCGGGGGAGTCGAAGAACACCTTGCCCGCCTCAGGGGCGTTGGCGTGGTACGTCGTCGGCACGGCCTTCGCGTCCACCGCCGCGGGCGTCGGGTCGGTCACGCCCTGGTCACCGGAGAGGTCGCCGTCGTCGACGGCCCGGTCCGGGTCCTCGGCCTCCCGCATCCGGTCCGGGTCCCACAGC
The DNA here is from genome assembly GCF_044453465.1 of Streptomyces sp. NPDC051677. Classification (NCBI taxonomy): domain Bacteria; kingdom Bacillati; phylum Actinomycetota; class Actinomycetes; order Kitasatosporales; family Streptomycetaceae; genus Streptomyces; species Streptomyces sp. NPDC051677. Next base: position 81,621 of record NZ_JBITCT010000024.1, on the reverse strand, counting down.
CCCTTGATGATGGGGTTGATGTAGTCCTGCGCCTCCCGCAGCCAGTCGTCCTTGTCCCAGTTCTTCCAGGCGCCGTTCTTCCACTTGTCGAGGTCGAGCCCGTGCTCCTTGAGCTTGTCCTTGATGTCGTCCGGGATCGTGATCTTTCCGTCGCCGGCGGCCGACGCGGTCGCGCCGGCCTGGCTGTCCGCGTCGGTGTCGCCCGAGTCGCAGGCGGTCGCGGTGAGCGCGAGCACCGAGGCGAGGGCCACGGCGCCCAGTACGGGGGAGGTTCTGCGGCGCGCGTTCCTCCTCCGACGAGCGGTGAACGACGGCCGTATGGATCGCATGGTCTGACTCCCCCTGCTGTCAACGAACTTGAAATGCCACCACACGATATGCCGGTCGCTGTGGGGGACTTCCGACGGAACGGCAACTGTTCGGTCACAGCGACGATCTTGAGGCAACCCGTAACCAGGAGGGCCGTCCGGGGTTGGTAGCGGTGGGGGGTCCGCTGTCCGCGCCCGGCCCCCTGAACTGCGGGAGGACAGGGAGCCGTGGCCGTGACCGAGCCAGTGCCCGAGGAGGCCCCCTCGGGGCGTTCCACCGGAACGTCCCCCGCCGGAACGGGCGCCGTCGCCGCGCCGCCGGGCGCGCGACCGGCGCACGAGGGCATCCTGCGGCGCCAGTCGGCACGCGAGTCGGCGGCGCGCACGTACGCGCGGGCCCTGCCGATCGTGCCGGTGCGGGCACGCGGGCTGACCATCGAGGGCGCGGACGGCCGCCGCTACCTCGACTGCCTCTCGGGCGCCGGCACCCTCGCGCTCGGCCACAACCACCCCGTCGTGCTGGAGGCCATCCGCAAGGTCCTCGACTCGGGCGCCCCTCTGCACGTCCTCGACCTCGCCACTCCCGTCAAGGACGCCTTCATCACCGAACTGTTCCGCACCCTGCCGGCCGGTCTCGCCGACCACGCGCGCGTGCAGTTCTGCGGACCGGCCGGCACGGACGCCGTGGAGGCCGCCCTCAAACTGGTCCGGGCCGCCACCGGCCGCACCGGCGTCCTCGCCTTCACCGGCGCCTACCACGGGATGACCGCCGGCTCCCTCGAAGCGTCCGGGGGCGCCTTCGACGTCCGGGTGGCCCGGCTGCCCTACCCGCAGGACTACCGCTGTCCGTTCGGCGTCGGCGGCGAACGCGGCGCCGAACTCGCCGCCCGCTGGACCGAGTCCGTCCTCGACGATCCCAAGTCGGGCGTACGGCGGCCCGCCGGGATGATCCTCGAACCCGTCCAGGGCGAGGGCGGTGTGATTCCCGCGCCGGATGCCTGGATGCGCCGTATGCGGCAGATCACCGCCGACCGCTCGATCCCGTTGATCGCCGACGAGGTCCAGACGGGCGTCGGGCGGACCGGCGCCTTCTGGGCGGTGGAGCACAGTGGCGTCACCCCTGACGTGATGGTCCTGTCCAAAGCCATCGGCGGCAGCCTGCCGCTCGCCGTCGTCGTCTACCGCGACGACCTCGACGTCTGGGAACCAGGAGCCCACGCGGGCACGTTTCGCGGCAACCAACTCGCCATGGCCGCCGGCACGGCCACCCTCGCCTACGTCCGAGAGAACCGCCTCGCCGAACGCGCGGCCACGCTGGGCGCCCGCATGCTGGACCGGCTCCGGAGCCTGGCCAGGGAGTTCCCCTGCCTGGGCGACGTGCGCGGGCGCGGGCTGATGATCGGGGTCGAACTGGTGGACCCCGAGGGCGAAAGCGGGCCCAGAGGGATCGACGCCCCGCTGGTCGCCACTCGTGCCGATGACGGACTCGACGCGTTCACCGAAGCCGACGGTGCTGGTGCTGGTGCTGGTGCTGGTGCTGGTGCTGGTGCCAGTGCCGGTGATGCCACGCTTCGCACGGCGTCGCGCTCGACCTCTGCGCAAGCCCCTTGCCCGGCCGCTCCCGCGCTGGCCCTCGCCGTCCGGCGAGAGTGCCTGCGGCGCGGCCTGATCGTCGAACTCGGCGGGCGGCACGCCAGCGTGGTACGCCTGCTTCCCCCCTTGACCATCACCGACGAGCAGGCCGCCGCGGTACTCGACCGGCTGGCGGACGCGATGACGGCGGTCTCCCGCGATCAGGCCCGCGGTCAGATCCGCGATCCGGGGCACGGCGACCGCGCTCAGGCGAACCGGCCGAACCGGCCCCGGCGGCACCCCGAGCAGGTCCCGCGCCAGGGCGACCCTGCCGAATCCGCGCCCAGTGCCTGACCGCGGTCGGCCCCACCCCTTCACGAGGAACGACCTTGACCACCTCCCCACAGCCCGTCGACTCCGACTCCTCCACGCCTTCGGTCCCTGCCTCCCGACACCGGCAGGAGACCTCCCGCGGCGAACCGCCGCGCCGCTCCGCCGTCGATCTCCCGGAGGATCTCCTGGAGCATCCCGATCCCCGTACGGCGGCCCAGGCCGCGGCCGTGGAGAACCTGCTGCGCTGCTGGGTACGCGAGGCGGGCCTGCCCGCCCCCGACGACGGCACCCTCCGTGTGCCGCTGCCCGCCAGCGGCGTCACCCTGCTCGCCGCCGTCCACTACTGGTCCCCGACGGGCTGGCACCGCTTCGGCCTCCCGCGCCTGGCCGGTGCACCCGAGCAGTCCCCGCCCGCGGACGCCGTGACGGTCGCGGCCCTCCTGGCCCGCGAGACGCCCACGGGCGGCGGTCCCTCCGCCACAACCACCGAAGCCGCGACGGCCCACGAGGGCGCTCCGGCGGCACCCGCTCCCACCCCCGCCAGCGGTGAAGGCGAGGATCTCGTCGCACGTGTCGCCGACTCCGTGCGCCGCACCGCGGTCTTCATCGGCGAGCGCCGGGAACGCCCCGCCGACGGCCCCGACCTGTTCCTGACCGCCGAACAGGCGCTGGTGCTCGGTCATCCGCTGCACCCGACTCCGAAGAGCCGCGAAGGCCTCTCGGACGGCGAAACGCGCCGGTACTCGCCCGAGTCGCGCGGCTCCTTCCCCCTTCACTGGCTCGCCGTCGCTCCGATCGCGCTCGCCGCCGACTCCGCCTGGACCGAAGCCGGCCGTCCCGTCCCCGCCCCCCGGCTGACGGCCCGACTCGCGGGCGCCGGACTGCCACCGCTGCCCGAGGGCTTCGCCGCGCTGCCGGTGCATCCCTGGCAACTGCGCGAGGTGCGACACCGTCCCGAGGTCGAGGCCCTGTTCGACGCCGGACTGCTTCAGGATCTCGGCACGCACGGCCTTCCGTGGCATCCGACCTCCTCCGTACGCACCGTCCACCGAACCGGCGCCCCCGCGATGCTCAAACTGTCGCTGGGCCTGCGCATCACCAACTCCCGTCGCGAGAACCTCCGTAAAGAACTCCACCGCGGGGTCGAGGTGCACCGCCTCCTGCGCAGCGGCCTGTCCAAGCGGTGGCTGGCCGCCCACCCCGGCTTCGACATCGTCCGGGACCCGGCCTGGCTCGCGGTCGACGGAACGGACGGCCTTCCGGTGACGGGCCTCGACGTGATGATCCGCCACAACCCATTCTCCCCGGCGGACGACGTCTCCTGCGTCGCCGGACTCGTCGCACCCCGGCCGTATGCCCGCGGCACCGCGGAATCGGACGCCTCGACGCCCGAGGCTCGTCCGGCCTTCCCCAACCGGGCTCACGCCCATCGCTCCCGGCTGGCCTCGATCGTCACCCACCTCGCCGCACGGACCGGTCGACCGCTGGGGGCGGTGGCCGCCGAGTGGTTCCTGCGCTACCTGGAGCAGGTAGTCCGTCCCGTCCTGTGGCTCGACGGCGAGGCGGGGATCGCGCTGGAGGCGCACCAGCAGAACACACTGCTCCTCCTGGACCCCGACGGCTGGCCCATGGGCGGCCGGTACCGCGACAACCAGGGCTACTACTTCCGCGAGTCCAGCCGCGCGGACCTCGACGCCCAGGTGCCCGGTATCGGCGAGCGCAGCGACACCTTCGTCTCCGACGAGGTCACCGACGAGCGGTTCGCCTATTACCTGGGGATCAACAACGTGCTCGGACTCATCGGCGCGTTCGGCTCCCAGCGGCTCGCCGACGAGCAACTGCTGCTCGCCGCCTTCCGGCGCTTCCTCGCCGACGCGGCCTCCGGCCACGAACCGCTGCGCAGTTCGCTGCCCGCCCGACTCCTCGACTCGCCCTCCCTGCGCTGCAAGGCCAACCTGCTGACCCGCCTGCACGGCCTCGACGAACTCGTCGGCCCGGTGGACACCCAGTCCGTCTACGTCACCATCGCCAACCCCCTGCGTACCTGAGCCGTCCGAGAGGAGCCCGCCGTGCCTCCCGTCGAGACCGACGCCGACCCCCACCCGGCCCCTGCCCTCGGCATCGGCGACTGGGGGCCCGCCGCCACCCCCGTGGGGGCGTTCCGCCTCGTCCCCGTACGGATCGAGCGGGATCTCTCCCTCGTCGGCCGGTGGATGAACGACCCCGCTGTCGCGGCGTTCTGGGAACTGGCCGGACCCGAGCCCGTGACCCGGCGACACCTGTGCCGACAGCTCGCCGACGCCGGACGCAGTGTCCCGTGCCTCGGCGTGCTGGAGGGCCGGCCCATGAGCTACTGGGAGATCTACCGGGCCGACCTCGACCCGCTGGCGCGGCACTACCCGGCCCGGCCGCACGACACCGGGATCCACCTCCTCATCGGCGGCGGCGCCGACCGCGGGCGAGGGCTCGGCAGCCTTCTGCTCAGAGCCGTCGCCGACCTCGTCCTCGACAGGAGACCCGTGTGTGCCCGCGTCGTCGCCGAACCCGACCTTCGCAACATTCCGTCCGTCGCCACCTTCCTGAGTGCAGGTTTCCGGTTCTTCGCCGAGGTCGACCTGCCCACCAAACGGGCCGCCCTCATGGTCAGGGACCGGAAACTGCGAGACCTTTCGTGACGCTCTGTGATCGCGCCGTCACTGCTGGAACGTCGCTCGCGCCCGTCCGGTTCCCCCTCACGCCCAGCTCTTTCACCTCCGCTTTCACCTCCACCGAGGAATCCACCGACTTGATCCCTGCTCCCCCGTCCGCCTCGACGACACGTTTGTCAGTGCCGCGCCGTAGGGTGGTCGCGCTATGACGAAGCCCTCTCTCCCTGAACTCCTGCACGCCGCCGTCACTGCCGTCGGCGGCACGGAGCGCCCCGGCCAGGTGACCATGGCCGAAGCCGTCGCCGAGGCGATCGACGAAGGCTCCCACCTGCTGGTCCAGGCCGGCACCGGCACCGGTAAGTCGCTCGGCTACCTCGTGCCGGCGCTCGCGCACGGGGAGCGCGTCGTGGTGGCGACCGCCACGCTGGCCCTGCAGCGCCAGCTCGTGGAGCGGGATCTGCCGCGTACGGTCGACGCGCTGCATCCCCTGCTGCGCCGCCGCCCGGAGTTCGCGATGCTCAAGGGCAGGTCGAACTACCTGTGTCTGCACCGACTGCACGAAGGCGTCCCGCAGGACGAGGAAGAGGGCCTCTTCGACCAGTTCGAGGCGGCCGCCCCTACCAGCAAGCTCGGCCAGGACCTGCTGCGACTGCGCGACTGGACGGACGAGACCGAGTCCGGTGACCGCGACGACCTCACGCCCGGCGTGTCCGACCGGGCCTGGGCACAGGTGTCGGTGTCCTCCCGGGAGTGTCTGGGCGCCACCAGGTGCGCCTACGGGGCCGAATGCTTCGCCGAGATGGCCCGTGAGCGCGCCAAACTGGCCGAGGTCGTCGTCACCAACCACGCCTTGCTCGCCATCGACGCCATCGAGGGCGCCCCCGTTCTCCCGCAGCATGAGGTGCTGATCGTCGACGAGGCGCACGAACTGGTCTCTCGGGTCACCGGCGTCGCCACCGGCGAGCTCACTCCCGGCCAGGTCAACCGCGCCGTGCGCAGGGCGGCGAAGCTGGTCAACGAGAAGGCGGCGGACCAGCTGCAGACCGCCGCCGAGGGCTTCGAGCGCCTCATGGAGCTGGCGCTGCCCGGCCGCCTGGAGGAGGTCCCCGAGGACCTCGCCTACGCCCTGATGGCGCTGCGCGACGCCGCGCGGACGGTCATCTCGGCCATCGGCGCGACCCGCGACAAGTCCGTCCAGGACGAGGACGCGGTCCGCAAGCAGGCACTGGCCTCGGTGGAGACGGTGCACGACGTGGCGGAGCGGATCACCAACGGCTCCGAGTGGGACGTCGTCTGGTACGAGCGGCACGACCGCTTCGGCGCCTCCCTGCGCGTCGCCCCCATGTCGGTGTCGGGCCTGCTGCGGGAGAAGCTCTTCGCGGACCGCTCCGTGACTCTGGCCTCGGCGACGCTGAAGCTGGGCGGGGACTTCAACGGGGTGGGCGCTTCGATGGGGCTGGCCCCGGAGGGCACGCAGGGTGAGGATGTCCCGCAGTGGAAGGGCATCGACGTCGGCTCGCCCTTCGACTACCGCAAGCAGGGCATCCTGTACGTGGCCAAACACCTCTCGCGTCCTGCGCGGGACGGCGACCGCGCCGACATGCTGGACGAGCTGACCGAACTGATCCAGTCGGCCGGCGGGCGCACCCTCGGCCTCTTCTCCTCCATGCGGGCCGCACAGCTCGCCGCCGAGGAACTGCGCACCCGCATCCCCGAGTTCCCGATCCTCCTCCAGGGCGAGGAGACCCTCGGTGAGCTGATCAAGAACTTCTCGGCGGACCCGCAGACCTGCCTGTTCGGCACGCTGTCGCTGTGGCAGGGCGTCGACGTCCCCGGCCCCAGCTGTCAACTGGTCGTCATGGACAAGATCCCGTTCCCCCGCCCCGACGACCCCCTGATGAGCGCCCGCCAGAAAGCGGTGGAGGACGCCGGCGGCAACGGCTTCATGGCCGTCGCCGCCACGCACGCGGCACTCCTCATGGCGCAGGGCGCGGGCCGCCTCGTACGGGCGTCGGGGGACCGCGGCGTGGTCGCCGTACTGGACCAGCGACTGGCGACGGCCCGTTACGGGAGCTACCTCAAGGCGTCCCTGCCGGACTTCTGGTACACCACGGACCGCAACCAGGTCCGCAGGTCGCTCGCGGCGATCGACGCAACGGCCAGGCAGACGGAGGCGCAGTGAGGGCCGGGCCGCACTGAGGGCGTAGGCGCAGTGAAGGCGGGTGCTGTCCCGGTCAGGGAACGGCACCCGCCTCTGCACAGACTCGCAAGCACAACGCAGGGCCCCGGAACCGGCGCAGGGATCCCGGGGCCCAGTCACAGGGGGGTGGACGGGGCAGGCCCGTCCACCGCCGTGGTCAGACGCGGCGGAGTACGGCCACCACCTTGCCGAGGATGGTCGCGTCGTCGCCGGGAATCGGCTCGTACGCCGCGTTGTGCGGGAGCAGCCACACATGGCCGTCCTCGCGCTTGAAGCGCTTGACGGTGGCCTCGCCGTCGAGCATCGCTGCCACGATGTCGCCGTTCTCGGCGACGGGCTGGCGGCGGACGGTGACCCAGTCGCCGTCGCAGATCGCGGCCTCGATCATGGAGTCGCCGACGACCTTCAGGACGAACAGCTCGCCGTCACCGACCAGTTGCCTGGGGAGCGGGAACACGTCCTCGACCGACTCCTCGGCGAGGATCGGGCCACCGGCGGCGATCCGGCCGACCAGCGGGACGTACGAAGCGGCGGGCTTGCCGGCGGTGTCCGTGGGCTGCACGGAGGCGGCTTGGTCGGAGCCGCGCACCTCATATGCGCGCGGGCGGTGCGGGTCGCGGCGCAGGAAGCCCTTCCGCTCCAGTGCCATCAACTGGTGCGCGACCGAGGAGGTGCTGGACAGGCCGACCGCCTGACCGATCTCCCGCATCGACGGCGGGTAGCCGCGCCGCTGCACGGAGTCCCTGATGACCTCGATCACTCGGCGCTGCCGGTCGGTGAGCCCCGAGCTGTCCGCTCGGATGCCTGGAGGTCGCCCCGGCAGCGAGCGCTTGTGCGCCTCGGGATTCATGGCTTCGTTCATCGCATGCACCGGCTCGAGTCGGCCCTGGGAGCGGTCCTGGGCAGTGATGGTGGCACTGTCTGCGGTGGTGGTCACGTCGGCCCCTCTCGGTTGTCTCCCTGCTGCACAACGGTAGTTGCTTTCGAAAGGTTGCGCCAAACACACGTTCGAGTGAAAAAGCGTGGATAGCCTGACTTGATCATGTGTCTGGGTGTATGGCTAACGCGGTCCCCGGTGGATGAAAAGTCTCGTCGTTGTACTCTTCACCGCCGAGGTCGATGACCTTGTGAGGCGTGGCCCAGTCTGCCATCCGGCATCCCGATGACCGGGAACCGGCCCCGCTCTGCGCGAGAGTCGCACCTCTCCTCCTTGCGGCGCCCACGGTATCGCCGTAAGTGCCGGGGGCGATACGGCCGTACGCGCGCGTGCAGGGGTGGATTTCGCGTGCTCGCCGTGACGGCGGGAACGCGGGGGGTGAGGGCGGTGGGCGCGACACGCGATACCGCCTGGATGTATGAGCCAAGCCCCACATCTAGTGGTTGGATTGCATCAGCGGCCCAGAAGTTGTGGTCCCCGGTGTCTTCGGATGCTCGTGGATCGCCTATGCTTGGGGCTGCTTCGAGGGGCCCATGAGGCCCGGCGAGGCTATTGAGTCTGCTGTGAGGAGGGTTGGAGTTCATGCACTGCCCCTTCTGCAGGCACCCCGACAGTCGTGTCGTCGACAGCCGCACGACGGACGACGGCACATCGATCCGCAGGCGCCGCCAGTGCCCCGACTGCTCCCGTCGGTTCACGACCGTGGAGACATGCTCGCTCATGGTGGTGAAGCGGTCCGGAGTGACGGAGCCGTTCAGTCGCACCAAGGTCATCAACGGCGTGCGCAAGGCATGCCAGGGACGGCCGGTCACCGAGGACGCGCTCGCTCAACTCGGCCAGCGGGTCGAGGAGGCGGTGCGGGCCACCGGAAGCGCCGAGTTGACCACCCACGACGTGGGGCTGGCCATACTCGGCCCGTTGCAGGAGCTCGACCTCGTCGCCTATCTGCGATTCGCCTCCGTCTACCGGGCGTTCGACTCGCTCGAGGACTTCGAGGCCGCGATCGCGGAGCTCAGGGACCAGACGGCGCGCCCCACCGCGGACGACGACGACCGCGAGGGCGACACGGAGGCTGCCGCGGGGAGCCGGGAAGACGACGGCGGGCGCGGGACCGTGCAGGTCCCCGAGCCCGCCCACGCCGCCGACTGACCGACGGGCCGAACCCGGAGCTCAGACTCCGGGAACGGCCGGGCGGCGGCGGACCAAGACCCTGTTGTGGGCGGTAGCGCGTGGGTGCCCACAGCACAAGACAGAACACCGTGTCACGGGAACAACGTGGCATTTCAGGGCGTTTATGCCCGTACCAGGGAGGCGGCATGACAGAGACGGCGAGCGGTCCGGCACGAGGTTCCCGCGCCAAGGGCGCCAAGACCACCAAGGGCCTGCGTATCGAGCGCATCCACACCACCCCCGGCGTGCACCCGTACGACGAGGTGGCCTGGGAGCGCCGTGACGTCGTCATGACCAACTGGCGCGACGGCTCGGTCAATTTCGAGCAGCGTGGCGTCGAGTTCCCCGACTTCTGGTCGGTGAACGCGGTCAACATCGTCACCAGCAAGTACTTCCGCGGTGCCGTCGGCACCCCGCAGCGCGAGACCGGCCTCAAGCAGCTGATCGACCGCATCGTGAAGACGTATCGGCAGGCCGGCGAAGACCACAAGTACTTCGCCTCGCCCGCCGACGCCGAGATCTTCGAGCACGAGCTGGCGTACGCCCTCCTGCACCAGATCTTCAGCTTCAACAGCCCTGTCTGGTTCAACGTCGGCACTCCGCAGCCCCAGCAGGTCTCCGCCTGCTTCATCCTGGCCGTCGACGACTCCATGGAGTCGATCCTCGACTGGTACAAGGAAGAGGGCATGATCTTCAAGGGCGGCTCCGGCGCCGGCCTCAACCTCTCCCGTATCCGTTCCTCCAAGGAGCTTCTCTCCTCGGGCGGCAACGCCTCCGGCCCGGTCTCGTTCATGCGTGGCGCCGATGCCTCCGCCGGCACCATCAAGTCCGGTGGCGCCACCCGTCGTGCGGCCAAGATGGTCGTCCTCGACGTGGACCACCCGGACGTCGAGGACTTCATCGCCACCAAGGTGAAGGAAGAGGAGAAGATCCGCGCTCTGCGCGACGCGGGCTTCGACATGGACCTGGGCGGTGACGACATCACGTCCGTCCAGTACCAGAACGCCAACAACAGCGTCCGGGTGAACGACGAGTTCATGACGGCCGTCGAGAACGGCACCGAGTTCGGCCTCCGCGCCCGCATGACCGGCGAGATCATCGAGACGGTCGACGCCAAGGCGCTGTTCCGCAAGCTCGCCGAGGCCGCGTGGGCCTGCGCCGACCCGGGCATCCAGTACGACGGTGTGATCAACAACTGGCACACCTGCCCCGAGTCCGGCCGGATCACCGCGTCGAACCCGTGCAGCGAGTACATGCACCTGGACAACACGTCCTGCAACCTCGCCTCGCTGAACCTGATGAAGTTCCTCAAGGACGACAGCAAGGGCAACCAGTCCTTCGAGGCCGACCGCTTCCAGAAGGTCGTCGAGCTCGTCATCACCGCGATGGACATCTCCATCTGCTTCGCGGACTTCCCGACCCAGAAGATCGGCGAGAACACGCGCGCGTTCCGCCAGCTCGGCATCGGCTACGCCAACCTCGGCGCCCTGCTGATGGCCACCGGCCACGCCTACGACTCCGAAGGCGGCCGCGCCCTGGCCGGCGCCATCACCTCCCTGATGACCGGCACGGCCTACCGCCGCTCCGCCGAGCTCGCCGCGGTCGTCGGCCCGTACGACGGCTACGCCCGCAACGCCGACGCCCACAACCGCGTCATGAAGCAGCACTCCGACGCCAACGGCACGGCCGTGCGCATGGACGACCTGGACACCCCGGTCTGGGCCGCCGCCACGGAGGCCTGGCAGGACGTGCTGCGCCTCGGCGAGAAGAACGGTTTCCGTAACTCCCAGGCGTCCGTGCTCGCCCCGACCGGCACCATCGGTCTGGCGATGTCCTGTGACACCACCGGCGTCGAGCCCGACCTCGCCCTGGTCAAGTTCAAGAAGCTGGTCGGCGGCGGCTCGATGCAGATCGTCAACGGCACCGTCCCGCAGGCCCTGCGCCGCCTGGGCTACCAGGAGGAGCAGATCGAGGCGGTCGTCGCCCACATCGCCGACAACGGCAACGTGATCGACGCCCCCGGCCTCAAGCCCGAGCACTACGAGGTGTTCGACTGCGCCATGGGTGAGCGCGCCATCTCCCCGATGGGCCACGTCCGCATGATGGCCGCGATCCAGCCCTGGATCTCCGGCGCCATCTCCAAGACGGTCAACATGCCGGAGACGGCGACCGTCGAGGAGGTCGAGGAGATCTACTTCGAGGCCTGGAAGCTCGGCGTCAAGGCGCTCGCGATCTACCGCGACAACTGCAAGGTCGGCCAGCCCCTCTCCGCGAAGACCAAGGAGAAGGAGAAGGCCGAGATCACCGAGAAGGCCGAGGACACGATCCGCACCGCGGTCGAGAAGGTCATCGAGTACCGCCCGGTCCGCAAGCGCCTGCCCAAGGGCCGTCCCGGCATCACGACCTCGTTCACGGTCGGCGGCGCCGAGGGCTACATGACCGCGAACTCCTACCCGGACGACGGTCTCGGCGAGGTCTTCCTGAAGATGTCCAAGCAGGGCTCGACGCTCGCCGGCATGATGGACGCCTTCTCCATCGCGGTCTCCGTCGGCCTCCAGTACGGCGTGCCGCTGGAGACGTACGTCTCGAAGTTCACCAACATGCGCTTCGAGCCGGCCGGCATGACCGACGACCCGGACGTGCGGATGGCGCAGTCGATCGTCGACTACATCTTCCGCCGCCTGGCGCTCGACTTCCTGCCTTTCGAGACGCGTTCCGCGCTCGGCATCCACTCCGCCGAGGAGCGTCAGCGTCACCTGGAGACCGGTTCGTACGAGCCGACCCTCGAGGAGGAGGACGTGGACGTGGAGGGCCTCGCCCAGTCCGCCCCGCGCCCGACGGACCTGAAGGCCGTCGCCACGCCGAAGGCCGAGGTCGAGGCGGCCAAGCCCGCCCCGAAGCAGGCCCACACCAGCGCCGAGCTGGTGGAGATGCAGCTGGGCATCCAGGCTGACGCCCCGCTGTGCTTCTCCTGCGGCACGAAGATGCAGCGGGCCGGTTCCTGCTACATCTGCGAGGGCTGCGGGTCGACCAGCGGCTGCAGCTGATGTCGGAATCCTGCTGGGGATGAACCAGTGCGCGAGGGCGGTGGAACCGGTTGCCGGCTCCACCGCCCTCGGCGTCTCTCGGCGCGCTCCCGTGGGCGCTGCCGTCAGGACTGGCGCACCTGGCCCATGATCCTCGTGAACGTCGCCGGGTCGTCCTCGAAGCCCTGGACGCCGGCGTGGAACGACCATCCGTCGGTCTCGCGCACGAACTCCCCGACCGTCGCCGCGGTCGCCCCGAGGACACCGCCGAAGTCGTCCTCGTCCAGGACGTTGTAGCCCTCTCGTATCCGGAAGGCGGGGTTGAGCACGCCGACGAAGGTCCGGTGGTCGGGGTTCTGCTGGATGACCACGCCGACGACCACGCGCGCGTACCGTGCGTCCAGCCGGTCGAGTTCCAGCGTCATGACCTCGTCCCAGCCGAAGCCCTTGCCGTCCTTGCTGTCCCGGTTGAGGTAGATCGTGCCGTCGGGCGAGCGGCTGTCGAAGTGCACCACGTAGGCAGGGGGGCCGCCGGCATCGCTCGCCAGATACGTCGCGGCCACGATGTCCAGATCCGTGGGCGGCTGCCCTGCCGGACTCGGGTCCCACTTCAGCGCCATCTCGATCTTGCGGATTCCCTTGTTGAGGCCGCTCACGGACTCCCCTCCCCGTTTCCCCGTCTGCCGTCGCCCCGAACTGCCGGACCGCCAGGGCCGGTTGTCCATCCTGCCACGCGCGCGTGCGCCGTCGCAGCGCTGCACCCTCCCAAGAGTGACCGACGCCACGCCTGCTGGCCTTACCATGGCGCGGTGCTGGTCAAGTGGATTCGCTGCACCGTGGTGGACCGCCGCGGTTTCGAACGGGGACAGCGAAAGTGGGCGGGGCTTCTGGGGGAGCCGGGGTTTCGGGGACAGGGCGGGGGCTGGAGCAGGGGGCGGCCCTCCGTCGCGCATGTCTTCGCGTTCTGGGAGAGCCGTGCCTTCTACGACTCCTTCATGGCACGCTCCCACGACCGGCTGGCGGTGGCGCAGTCGGGCACCTTCAAGGACGCCCAGGTGCGGCTGTTCGACTACCGCTTCGACGTGAAGACGGGCTTCGAGCCCCGTTTCACCGACTCCGACCTGCTGCGGGTGGCCCTGTGCAGGGTCCACGAGGAACGCGCCGAGCACTTCACCCTGATGCAGGAGAAGGTGTGGAACCCCGCCATGGCCGGCTCGCCCGGCATGATCCGAGGGCTGTTCGCCGAGGCGCCCGGACACGAGTTCATGGTGCTGTCGATGTGGCGCTCGGAGGCCGAACACGGAAAGTACCGCACCGAGCGCGTGGAGCGGCTGGCGCTGCGCGCCCAGACGGAGGCGGACATCTCCTCCCTCACCGGTGACATCGTCGAGCTCGAGTCGACCTGGACGGTTTGAAATCGTGCGGTGTTTTGTGCCTTCTGGCGCGGGATCTGTGTGACCTGCGCCGTATGGAGGCCGTACGAGTGCTCCATCGGCCGTGATCCGATCTAGGGTTTTGGCATGGCACGACCACGGCGCATCGTCCTTGTCCGGCACGGGGAGTCAACGGGCAATGTTGATGACACCGTCTACGAGCGTGAACCCGACCATGCACTGGCTCTGACCGAGCGAGGCCGACGGCAGGCGGAGGAGACGGGGAAGAACCTGCGGGAGGTGTTCGGCCGCGAGCGGGTCAGCGTGTACGTCTCCCCGTACCGGCGCACGCACGAGACGCTCCGCGCCTTCCACCTCGATCCCGAGCTGATACGGGTGCGCGAGGAGCCGCGTCTGCGCGAGCAGGACTGGGGAAACTGGCAGGACCGCGATGACGTACGGCTGCAGAAGACCTACCGGGACGCCTACGGGCACTTCTTCTACCGCTTCGCCCAGGGCGAGAGCGGAGCCGACGTCTACGACCGGGTAGGCGGCTTCCTGGAGAGCCTGTTCCGCAGCTTCGAGGCCCCCGACCACCCGCCGAACGTGCTCCTGGTGACCCATGGCCTGGCGATGCGGCTGTTCTGCATGCGCTGGTTCCACTGGACGGTCGCCGAGTTCGAGTCCCTCGCGAATCCGGGGAACGCCGAAATGCGGATGCTCGTTCTCGGGGACGACGGCAGGTACACGCTCGACCGGCCCTTCAACCGCTGGCGAGACCCGGAACCGTACGGGATCACGGATAGAGTGGCAGAGCGATGACCGCTGACTCCGCTTCCGACGGGCGCCTGGAGCGCGCCCTGGCCAGCCTGCGCGGCCTCGCCGTGGGCGACGCGCTGGGCTCACAGTTCTTCGTGCCGGTGAACTACCCCCTGCTGCAGCGGCGTGAGCTGCCGCCCGGCCCGTGGCAGTGGACCGACGACACCGAGATGGCCTGCTCCGTCGTGGCGGTCCTGGCCGCCCACCACCGCATCGACCAGGACGCCCTGGCCCACGCCTTCGCGGAGCACCACGACTTCGACCGCGGGTACGGTCCGGCGGTCAACCGGCTGCTGAGGCTGGTCAGGGAGGGCGCCGACTGGCGGGAGCTGTCCGCCGCCCTGTTCAACGGGCAGGGGTCCTGGGGCAACGGCGCCGCGATGCGGATCGCCCCCTTGGGCGCCTGGTACGCGGACGACCCCGAGCAGGCGACCCATCAGGCGGAGATCTCCGCCTACCCCACGCATCAGCACCGGGAGGCCGTGGTCGGGGCGATGGCCGTCGCCGCGGCCGCCTCGCTGGCCGGTGCCCCCGGAGGTCCGCCCAGCGCCGAGGCGCTGCTGGACGGTGTGATCGCCCTCGTTCCGAAGAGCGCCGTGGGCGCGGGTCTCAGACGCGCCAGGGACATGCTCGACTACGCCGACGCGGCCACGGTCGCGGCGGTGCTGGGCTGCGGAAGGCGTACGTCGGCCCATGACACCGTCCCCTTCGCCATCTGGTCGGCCGCCCGTGCCCTCGGTGATTACGAGGCTGCGTTCTGGACGACCGCGCAGGTCGGCGGGGACGTGGACACGACCTGCGCCATCGTGGGCGGCGTGCTGGCCTCCGGCAAGGCCGGGACGCCTCCTGCGGCCTGGGCGCAGCAGGTGGAAGCGTTGCCGGGGTGGGTGCCGGCGTCCGTGTGACGCGTGGGGCGCGGGGTGCGGGCGTGAGGCTAGGTGCGTGAGTTGCAGGGTGTGAGCCGCGGCTTTTCGCGGGCGCAACTCTCGGTGTTCGATGGGAACTCTGCGTGACCGCTCGGGCGTTCTCCCGACAACCGCTGTGCGAGCTGTGCGTGCAGGGGGTGGGCGATGGCGGGAGCGATTCGTAGGGGGCGTGGAGCGTGGTCGTGTGGTGCGTCTTGTTCGTGATCGTGCTGTTGGTTTCGAGGGGCCCGGCAGGCCAGGAAGGCCTGATGGGCCGGGCAGGCCGGGCAGCCCGGACGGGCCGACCGGGGAGAGATGGACGCGCCTGTGTCGTGCCACGCGGAGTCACTCCGAGGTCGGCCCGTGGGGCCCGCCGGTCAGCCGACCGCGGGACCTGCCGTACCGGACAGCGCTTCCAGGTCGCTCTTGCGGACACGGATCACGAACCAGGCCGTCACAAGGGCGAGCGCGGCCATCGCGGCGGCCGGGACGAAAGCTGTGGAGATGCCCTGGGCGAGTACCTCGTGTCCCCAGGGGGCGGGCAGTTGGTGCGTCTTGGCGAACTCGGCCTTCTGCTCCGCGGATCCGTCGGCGAGGAACTTCGGCAGTTGCTTCTCCGCCTCGTTCTTGCTGGCCGTGCCGAAGACGGTCGTCAGGATGGACAGTCCGAGCGAACCGCCCACCTGCTGCGTGGCGTTGAGCAGACCGGATGCCGCGCCCGCTTCGTGCTGGGCGACACCCGCGACCGCGGTGACCGTCACCGTCACGAAGTTCAGGCCCATGCCGAAGGCGAAGACCACCATCGGTCCGAGCACCCCGCCGGCGTATGTGCTGTCCGGGCTGATGAAGGCCTGCCAGGTGAGGCCGACGACCACCAGCGAGGCCCCGGTGACCATGAAGGGCTTGGGGCCCAGGACCGGCAGGAACCGCTGCGACAGACCCGCGCCCGTCACAATGGCGACCGTGACGGGGAGGAAGGCGAGGCCCGCCTTGATCGGGCTGTAGCCCAGTACGTTCTGTACGAACAGGACGATGTAGAAGAACATGCCGAACATGGCCGCAGCGAGGCACAGCATGATCACGTACGTACCGGAGCGGTTGCGGTCGGCGAACATCTTCAGCGGGGTGATCGGTTCCTTGGCCCGCATCTCCGTGAACACGAAGGCGACCAGCAGGACCAGCGCGGCGCCGAAGGCGCCGAGGGTGAGGCTGTCCCGCCAGCCTTCCTCCGCGGCCCGGATGAAGGCGTAGACCAGGGAGGCCATGCCGGTCGTCGAGGTCAGGGCGCCGGCGATGTCGAAGCGCCCGGGGTGCCGTTCGGACTCGCTGATGTACAGCGGCGCGAGGGCGGCGATGAGTACTCCGATGGGCACGTTGACGAACAGCACCCAGCGCCAGTCCAGCCACTCGGTGAGCATGCCGCCCGCGAGCAGGCCGATGGCGCCGCCGCCCGCGGAGACGGCGGCGAAGACGCCGAAGGCCCGGTTCCGCTCCGGACCCTCGGGAAACGTGGTGGTGATGAGTGCCAGCGAGGTGGGCGACGCGATGGCGCCTCCCACTCCCTGCAGGGCGCGGGCGGCCAGCAACTGCCAGGGCTCCTGCGCCAGTCCGCCCAGGAGCGAGGCGAAGGTGAAGAGCAGGATGCCGGCCATGAACGCACGGCGTCGGCCGAGGATGTCGCCGGCTCGGGCGCCGAGCAGCAGCAGACCACCGAAGGTGAGCGTGTAGGCGCTGACCACCCAGGTGAGGTCGGTGGTGCTGAACTTGAGCGCGTCTTGAATGTGCGGGAGCGCGATGTTCACAATCGTCGCGTCGAGTACCACCATGAGTTGGCAGGCCGCGATGACGGTGAGCGCGATGCCGGGATGCCCCTCCCGGCGGGCCGCACCCGGTTTCTGGTCTTGGATCAACTGAGAGGTTGTCACGATGGGTCCCCCACAAGAGCGTTAGTGAACGCTGGCGTTCACTGGCCCGTCAACCGTAGTGAGTCCCTCATAGTGAACGCAAGCGTTCACTTGCGGCGTCGCCTTTCGGCGTGTCCCCCGTCGCGATCGCGCATTGCCTCGCTCCACCCCGTAATCCCCGCTCCCTCTGCTCGCTGGAGACATTCAGATGGTTACTTCGCGCTGGACGGCCGCCCCTGCTCAGGCGACCTCCCCCCGTCGGCGCGGCGCCGTGCTCGAACGTGCGATTCTCGATGCCGCACTGGAGCAGTTGGGCACCGTCGGCTGGAACGCGCTCACGATGGAAGGCGTCGCAGCCGGCGCCCAGACCGGCAAGGCCGCCGTCTATCGCCGCTGGCCGTCCAAGGAGGACCTGGTCGCGGACGCCCTGCGGGCCGGGCTGCCCCGGCTGGATGCCGCGCCCGATCTGGGGAGCGTGCGTGAGGACCTGGTGGCGCTGTGCCGCGAGGCGCGTGACGCGATGTTCTCCCGGCCCGGTTCCGCACTGCGCTCGGTGATTCACGAATGCGATCCAACCCAGACGGAGCGCTTTCATACCGTCATCTTCGAGGGGGTGGTGGCACCGACCGTCAAGCTCCTTCATGAGGTCATCAGCCGAGGAATCGAGAGGGGTGAGGTGCGGCCCGATGCGGCGAACGGCTACGTCTTCGACGCTATTCCGGCCATGATGATGTATCGATCGAAGATGTGCGCATGCGAATGGAATGATCGCGATCTCGAGGAGATGATCGACGGGTTCATGCTCCCGCTGCTCCGGCCGGACGCGGCTTGAGCGGCTTGGCGATGCCCTGGTCATCGGCCCGTGAGGGGCCGGCGCCGACCGGGGTGTCGCGAGGGGATCCCGGCGGCGTAATCTAAGGGCGCCATGCCGTACGAACCACCCACTCACACTGTCGAGCGCTCCCTGCGCGCCACCACCGGAGCGAAGGTCATTGCCGGTGTCGACGAGGTGGGGCGCGGTGCGTGGGCCGGACCCGTCACCGTCTGCGCGGCGGTCACCGGACTGCGCCGACCCCCCATGGGCCTCACCGACTCCAAGCTGCTCACCGTCAAGCGGCGCACTGCGCTTGCCGAGGAACTGCTGAAGTGGGTGACGTCGTACGCCCTCGGGCACGCCTCCCCGGAGGAGATCGACGACCTGGGGATGACCGCCGCACTGCGGCTCGCCGCCGGGCGGGCGCTGGAGGCCCTCCCCATCCGCCCGGACGCGGTGATCCTCGACGGGAAGCACGACTACCTCGGAGCGCCGTGGCAGGTCCGCACGGTGATCAAGGGCGACCGGTCATGCGTGGCGGTCGCGGCGGCCTCGGTGATCGCCAAGGTTCGGCGCGACAAAATGATGGCCGAACTGGGTATCGACCATGCAGACTTCGGTTTTGCGGACAATGCCGGGTATCCGTCGCCCGTGCACAAGGCCGCACTGGAGGAGCGGGGCCCCACCCCGTACCACCGGTTGTCGTGGGCGTATCTTGATGCGCTGCCCCAGTGGCGGCACCTCAAGAAGGCCCGCAGCTGGGCGATCGGAAGCGCTCCGGAGATCGAAGGTCAGCTCGGCTTCGACTTCTGACGATTCCGGCCGCACTGATGTGCCACCCGCTGGCGCGTGCCGCACCAACGTTTGATAAATAACAGCCCATGCCTCTCATTCCCGAGGAGCCTCAGATTCACGAGAGTGCCCAGGGTCCCCGCGCCACTCCGGCCAGCGGCCGCACCGCGCCGACCCCTCGACCTGTACCCGGACCCCGTCCCGCGGCTCCGTCGCGTCCCGGTCGTCCCGGACCCCTCCGGCCCACGCCGCCGGTGCAACGCGCACCGCGTGACGTGGCCGCCCAGCCCGGGCCCTCGGCCCCGGCCGCTCCCGCCGCCGCGCCCGCTCCGGCGACCGCTCAGGTCCAGTTGATCCCGGCCTCGGCCGAGGGCGCGCTGGACGCCGCCGAGGAGGCCGTGGACCTTCTCCTGGAATCGGGCCGTGCGCCGGGGGACGTGCTGGTGATCACCACCGGCGAACAGCACCCCTGGGCCGCCCATGAACTGTCCTTCGGCGAGGCGCCCTACTGGGCGCAGCACGACGCGGGAGACGACGTCTTCTACGCCGATGCCGCCGTGGCGGCCCGAGCGGGTGTGCGTCCCGTCGTCGTGGTCGCCGTCAACGGCGGTCCTGAGACCGTCGCCGCCACCGCTCTGCCGCTGGCCCTCACTCGGGCCGCCGCGCTGCTGATCGTCTGCGGCGACCCGCAGCAGATCAACGCGGTGCTGGGCGCGGGCGTCTGAGCAGGTTCCGGTAGGCCGCGAGGCTCCGGGGCCCACGGAGGCGTCGCTGCTGCGACGCCTCTGCCGTGTGCCCTGGAGCGGCTCCAGGGGCTCCGTCCGTCAAGGCTCGTCCCGGTGGACCGCGTCTTCGGCGGCGGCTCCAAGGACCGCGTCACGGCCCCTCGCGGCAGCCATGACGTACGTCTCGGCGAGGGCGTTCGCTACACCGCGTGACGATGTGCGTCGGGCCGATGCGCGAAAGGTCGAGGTCCGTCGGGCCGATGCCCGGCGCGCCTGGTACGGCACTCCTCGGCGGCTGCCCGCCTCGGCAGGGCAGGGGGCCCGTGCTCCTGCGCGGCTCTCCGGTGTCGGGGCCCGGTCGCCCTCAGCGGGCGGCCGCGCGCCGCAGTACGTCCGAGGCGGCGCCACCGGTCCGGGGGAGCAGGGGCGGGGCCTCGGACAGGGCGAACGGCTCCGGAGTCGAATCCGCGTGCGGCCGACGGCCTCCGCGCCCCTCACCGAGGACCTGCCAGCCGTCCCGGGTCAGGGTGATGTAGGCCCCGCAGCGCAACCCGTGCAGCGTGCACGCGTCACGCAGGCCCCACATCCAGGCCCCGTCCTCCTCCGTCCAACGGGCGTCGCCCTCACGGCAGTAGAGCAGCACGGCGGTGCGCACCGGCGTGCGCAGCCGCAGGTCGTGCGGGATGACCCGACGCAGCTGGGCGAGCAGGGCGTTGCGGAACATCCAGCCGTCGCTGGAGGCCTGGCGCCGGGTGAACGAGGCGCTGGCCCGCACCCGCTCGTCAGGGTCGAGCACGGCCACGACCGCGGTGGCCGGCCGTGGCCGGTGCCGCGAGTGCAGCCCGCTGACGACTTCCCGGGGATTGCGCAGCAGCGGTATGCCGGCCGCGGCCCATTCGGCAGGCTCGAGCAGTCGGCTGGCGGAGGTGGCGGACGTGGACGTCGACAACGATGCCGCCGAGGACGGAGCGAATCCGAAGGTCACGATCCTCCCTTCGGCTACGGCCCACACAGCGGGCGGGTCGGATTCGGGGGAGCGCGCACCGCAACAGAGCCCTACCGGACTACGGACGAGCCGTGCGGGGAGCGGACCTCAATTCTTCCTGTCGAACTTGGATGCGGCAACGAGCAATTGGGGCCACCGACCGTTATATGACGGTGAGTGTCTTATATCCCTACCCCATGATTCCCGGGACGACGCGTGAGCCCACAGTTCACGTCCTGCCGGTCACTCTGAGCCAGCGGTTCGACGGCCGTTCGTGAGCCGGTCGTCGGGTTGATCGAATTGGCCGATTGTCAGTGCCGTCCTGTTGCATGGGTGCATGGACGATCTGGAGCTCCGCGCCGAAGCCGATGCCATCCTCGCCGAGCTCGTCGGCGCCCCTGGGGGGTCGGCGCGGCTTCGGGAGGACCAGTGGCAGGCGGTGGCGGCTCTGGTGCAGGAGCGCCGACGTGCACTGGTGGTGCAGCGCACCGGCTGGGGCAAGTCGGCGGTGTACTTCGTCGCCACCGCTCTGCTGCGTCGGCGTGGCTCCGGCCCCACAGTGATCATCTCGCCGCTGCTGGCGCTGATGCGCAATCAGGTCGAGTCGGCGGCCCGGGCCGGCATCCGGGCGCGCACGATCAACTCGGCCAACCCGGAGGAGTGGGAGACCGTCTACGAGGAGGTCGAGCGCGGCGAGACCGACGTTCTCCTCGTCAGTCCGGAACGCCTCAACGCCGTGGATTTTCGCGATCAGGTGCTGCCCAGGCTCGCGGCCACGACCGGTCTGCTGGTGGTGGACGAGGCACACTGCATTTCCGACTGGGGCCACGACTTCCGCCCTGACTACCGTCGGCTGCGGGCGATGCTCACCGAACTCCCGGCCGGTGTGCCGGTGCTGGCCACCACCGCGACCGCCAACGCGCGGGTCACCGCTGATGTGGCCGAGCAGTTGGGGACCGGCGCCGGCGAGGCCCTGGTGCTGCGCGGCCCGCTGGAGCGGGAGAGCCTGCGCCTGGGTGTGGTCCGGCTGCCGGACGCCGCGCACCGGCTGGCCTGGCTCGCCGAGCACCTGGACGAGCTGCCGGGCTCCGGGATCATCTACACGCTGACGGTTGCCGCGGCCGAGGAGGCCACCGCCTTTCTGCGGCAGCGTGGCTTCCGGGTGGCCTCGTACACCGGGAAGACGGAGAACGCCGACCGGCTGCAGGCCGAGGAGGACCTGCAGGAGAACCGGGTCAAGGCGCTGGTCGCGACGTCGGCGCTGGGCATGGGCTACGACAAGCCGGACCTGGGCTTCGTCGTCCATCTCGGCTCGCCCTCCTCGCCGATCGCCTACTACCAGCAGGTGGGCCGGGCGGGCCGCGGTGTGGCCCACGCCGATGTGCTGCTGCTGCCGGGCAAGGAGGACGAGGCCATCTGGCGCTACTTCGCCGACACCGCCTTCCCGCCCGAGGCGCAGGTCCGCCAGACCCTCTCGGCCCTTGCCGGTGCGGGACGGCCGCTGTCCGTGCCGGCCCTGGAGGCGGCGGTGGATCTTCGGCGCAGCCGGCTG
This sequence comes from Streptomyces sp. NPDC051677, assembly GCF_044453465.1. NCBI lineage: Bacteria > Bacillati > Actinomycetota > Actinomycetes > Kitasatosporales > Streptomycetaceae > Streptomyces > Streptomyces sp. NPDC051677. Next base: position 59,558 of record NZ_JBITCT010000024.1, on the reverse strand, counting down.
GAGTCGATGCTGAAGGTGCTGGACGTCGACGGCGCGGTGAAGCGGGTGAAGGGCGGCTGGACGGCCACGGGAGCGGAGTGGGTGTACGAGGCCGAGCGCTACGCCTGGGTCGCCAAGCAGCGAGAGGCCGAGCAGCAGGCCATGCGCGAGTACGCGAGCACGTCCCAGTGCCGGATGGAGTTCCTGCGCCGGCAGCTGGACGACGAGGGCGCGGCTCCGTGCGGCCGTTGCGACAACTGCGCCGGGGCCTGGGTCGATTCCTCCGTTTCGGCGGAGACGTTGACCGGAGCGGCGAAGGAACTGGACCGCCCCGGGGTCGAGGTCGAGCCGCGCCGCATGTGGCCGACGGGGATGCCCGCACTGGGCATCGACCTCAAGGGCCGTATCCCGGCCAAGGAGCAGTGCTCCACCGGGCGTGCCCTGGGGCGCCTCTCGGACATCGGCTGGGGCAACCGGCTGCGCCCGATGCTGGCGGAGAACGCGCCCGACGAGCCGGTCCCCGACGACGTCCTGCGGGCCGCGGTGGCGGTCCTCGCCGACTGGGCGCGCTCTCCGGGCGGATGGGCGTCCCAGGCCCCGGACGCCTCCGCCCGACCGGTGGGAGTCGTCGCGGTGCCGTCCGTTTCCCGCCCACGGTTGGTCGGTTCGCTCGCCGAGGGAATCGCGGCCGTCGGCCGCCTCCCCTTTCTGGGCACGCTGACGTACACCGGGCCGAGCGGCGCCCATGTGGCGCGCCGCAGCAACTCCGCCCAACGCCTCAGGTCGCTGTCCGGCGTTTTCACCGTCTCCGAGGAGCTCGCCGGCGCTCTGGCCCGCTCGCCGGGGCCCGTCCTGCTCGTGGACGACTGCACCGAGTCCGGGTGGACCCTCGCAGTCGCAGCCCGCCTGCTCCGCCAGGCAGGCTGCGAGGAGGTCCTCCCGTTGGTGCTTGCCGCGGCAGGGTGAGCTTCCCTCCTCTGTCTGGAGGGGAGGGAGGGGAGTGCGGGCACGACCCCCGGTGCGGGGTCCGTCGACCGGGACGCCGGCGCCGGGGGCCTGAGCCGGACTACTCGGTCACGTCGTGGCTGTTGCCCAGGCGGCCGACGCGGTCGGCGCCGCTGTGACCGCGGGCCCTCTGCACCGTGGAAGCCGGGTTCCTCAGGGAGCTGAGGTCGTGCGCGTACGTGCCCACGGCGTTGGCGATGACGTCGATGTTGATGCCGAACGCCGTCATGTTGACGTTATCGATGGTGTCGTCGGCCGTTTGGTAGTTCACGTCGAACGCGACACCCGCCGTCCCTCCGAACTTCGCGGCCTCGGCAGGGGACTTGATGGCCTCCGCGCCGCTGAACGTGCCACCGGAGGGGATGCCTGCGTCGACGAAGGCGCGGTAGTCGAAGCGGCTGACGAACGGCGTGCCGGCGTGCGGCAGACCCCGACGGCCGAGGAACTCGGTGATGTCGCGCTCGACCGGCGCCGAACCGGCCGGTACGTCCTGCGTGTTGGCGCCGTCCGAGCCGTCGCCGTCCAACACGAACAGGCCGTAGTTCGGTGAGGCGATCATCTCGAAGTGGAGGTAGAGCTTGATCTCCTGCTTCGCGAGCGGCGTGAGGTGCGCGACGTAGTAGTCGGACCCGACCAGGCCGCTTTCCGTGGCCGACCACCAGGCGAAGCGCACTTTGTTGCGCGAGTGCTTCTCCTTCTTGGCCAGCTTCAGCGCGACGTCGAGCAGCCCGGCGGAGCCGGAGCCGTCGTCGTTGATGCCCGGACTCGCCGGGACCGTGTCCAGCTGTGCGCCGAGCATCACGGTATTGGCGGCGTCGCCGCCCCGCGTCTCGGCGATGACGTTGTCGGTGGTCCGCCGCTCCTGGAGCTGGCGGATCTCGAAAGAGATGGTCACAGGGCCCTTGGCGGCGTCCGCGGCGAGCCTCTCGCCGTCTCCCTTGCTGATCCCGCCGGTGGGGATCCTGGCGACGGCCGGGTCGCCGAGGGTGCCTGACAGCGGGCCGTACCCCGCGTCGATGTTGTTGTAGATGACGGCGCCGATCGCGCCCGCCGCGGCGGCCTGTTCCTGCTTGGCCGCGAACGAGCAGCCGCCCCGCCTGATCAGGGCGATCTTGCCGGTGAACACGCCGGCTGCGTAGTCGCCGGGCTCACAGCCGGTGGTGCCGTCGGCGTCGACCGGGACGGCGGCCAGGTCGGCCGTGACGCCTCCCACCGGCGTCGACTTGGTGTACGTCAGCGCCCTGATCTGGACGTCGCCGGGTGTGGGCGAGAGGACCGAGATCTTCTCGGCCTGCGTCTGCGTGTAGACGAACTCGAACTTCTGGTACGAGACGCGGTAGCCGGCCTTCCGTAGCAGCTTGTAGACGTACGCGGCCGACGCGTCGTGTCCCGCTGAGCCGGCGACGCGATCGCCGCCCGCCGAGTCGGCTAACTGCTGGAACTTCTGAAGGTGTTTGTAGGCGTCCTTGGCGGATGCTTCACGAACGAGCGTCTTCGAGAGCTTGGCCGCTGCCTTGCCCGGGTCGTCCTTGTGGGCGGCGGCGGGCGAGGTGGAGGCGAGCAGCAGCGGGATCGAGAGTGCCGTTGCGGCCAGGGTGGCCGCGGTTCTTCGACGGGACGCGTTCACAGAAGGTCCTTCCCCGTGGGCACAAGGTCGAGAGGAAGCTAGCGATCTTCAGTCCGCTCCATGAACTTATGTGCCATAACTACGTCTCTTGTCGCACTATTGATCATCATTCCGCTGTAGGGGACCGATGCGGCTGTCCAGTGGTCGTGCAGGCGAGCCCGACCCGGCGGAAGTTTTCGCGAAGTCCGTGCTCGCCGCGGCCTTCGGCGGATGTGCGTCCCTGCTCAATGAGGTGCGGCGACGGCCCTGCCGCCGCGGCGGGGCGGATCCTATGCGCCGAGAAGCCGGTGATTCGACGGCGTGATGTGTCCCTGATCGGACTTATCCACAGGCCAAGCGGAGTCTTGAGATCCGCGAGATCGTCTCCGCATGACGAATCACGGCGAAACCACTGGATCCTCCGAAAACGGCGACATCACCGGACGCGAGGGATGTGACGGACACACGGACGGACACACGGCGTACGTGAGCCACACGATGTACGAAGGAAACGCCGAGTACGGCGCAAGCCCCGCCGCCCACCAGGTAACCCTGCGCACCCCGGGCGAACTGGCCGACGCGTTGCCCTACCTGCTCGGATACCGGCCGGAGGACAGCATCGTCCTGGTCGCCCTGCACGACCTGGGCGGACGGGGCCGGTTCGGCGGCCGGGCCCGACTGGGCATTCCCGCGAACCCGGACGACTGGGGAGCGGTCGCCCGGCAGTTGGCGCAGGGCCTCGTGGCGGGCAGCGAACGCCGCGGCAACCGTCCCGCGCAGATGGTCGCCTACCTCTGCCAGGAACCGGCGAAGGGCGAGACGGGCCGACAGGTCATGGAACGGCTGCAGTCGCTGGCCCACCAACTCCGTCTCGAATGCGGCCGCCTCGACATCCCCGTGATCGAGGCGCTCTGCATCTCCGACGGCCGTTTCTGGTCGTACTGCTGCGGAGGCAAGGGCTGCTGCCCGGTCGAGGGCGTCCCGATGGGCCTGCCCGGGACCTCCGTGCTGGCCGCGGCCGCGACCTACGCCGGGATCCAGGTCCGGGGGACCTTGCGCGAACTGCGGGCCCGGCTGCTGCCTCTGGAGACCGGTGCCGCGGTGGAGCAGGAAGTCGCCCTGGACACCGTCGGCATGGAGCTCATCCCGAGGATCCTCGACGAGTCGGATCGCGCGGCGGTGGGCGAGGAGACGCTCGCACTCTCCGGACGGGTCATGCGACGCTTCGCCGAGACGCCCGTCGTGTCGGGTGTGCTCACGGCGGACCATCGCGACGACGAGCTGCTCGGATGCGTCGAAGCCGCCGCGTTGATCCTCGGCCTTCAGGACCGGGTGACCCGCGACCGGGCCGCGGCGTGGATGGAGGGCGACGAGGCGGCTCCCGCCCTGCGGCTGTGGCGGGCACTGGCACGCCGCTGCGTCGGGCCCTACGGCGAACACGCGGCGGCGCCGCTCACCCTCGCCGGCTGGGTCGCCTGGTCCAGCGGCGACGAGCTCGAGGCGAGGGAGGCCCTTGCCATGGCCCTGGGCGCGGACCCGGAATATCTGTTCGCCCGCCTCCTCCACCAGGCCTGCAACGAAGGCCTCGACCCCGAGTCGGTACGACGCTGCCTGCGCGCCGAGCGAGAGGAACGCGGGCGGGAGACAGCAGCGCAGAGTCCGGGTGACGCGGCGACGGCCGAGCGGCCCGAGGGCTCTCAGGAGGCCGAGGGCACGGAGGATCCGGAAGCCGCCGAGGATACCGCCGGTGACGTGGACGCGGACGCGTATAGGGACCGTTCCGGCGAAGCCGCGGACCTGGACCGCCCTGGCGAGGCACAGACGAAGGACGCCCTGGACCCGGGCCCTCACGGCCCGACCGCAAGCGCATCGGGGTCCGCGGTGGCATCACCTCTCACGACCGCCCGCAGGCGCCGCCGCACCCGTGCCCTGGGCGCGGGCGTCGACCACGAGCAGGCTGCGGCAGGAGCAGAAGAAGGGCACGAACCGCAACGCCGAGCGCCGGGAAAGAACAGTCTTCGTTCGCACACCCCTAGGACACACCTCGCGCACACCACGCACCCCACCCCGTCGAGCCGAGGAGGATCCCGCCCCCGCCCCACCGCCAAGTCCTCCACACGACGTCGTGGCGACCGCGTGGAAGGTGCGCGTCCCGACGGCGACGAAGCCACGGGGAAGGCGTGACGCCCTCGCGCCCCGGTGCACGACGGTCGTCTGCAGGCGGGCAACGGCGGATCCGGCCCGGCGCGTTCGGGACCCGCTGTTCGGGACGCCATTCGGTGGGGCCTGAGCCGTGCGGGCGTGACCTGGGGGAGTCCAGCCCCGTTCACCTGAGTGGCGGAACACCGGCACGGTCGTGCCGCCGCAGCGCACCCGCCCTGCCGGAGCCTTCCACCCGGCCTCGCACATGCCCGAGGCGCACAGAGAGCAGAAGAAGCCACCGCATGCATCAGCCGCCTCCGCCCTCCGCCGCCGACGAACGCTCCACCCGCGACAACCCAGGACCGCCCCATGGCGCGGGCGCAGATCGACCGCCTTCGGGCAGGCCCGCTCCTCAAGGGGCCAGACCCCCCGAAGACGACCGGCGCACCGGGCCGGTCGCCGGGCGCGAGGGAGTTCCCGGCCTGTCTGCAGACCGGCGCATCCGGGGCACGCCCACCCCCGAGCCCGCCGGTACGCCCCGTCGTCCGCCGCCACCCCCCTCGTCATCACCGCCCTCGTCCAGAGGCGCCGCACCACCGCCCCGGTCGCCGGCCCCACCTCCTCCCACCGGCCTGCCTCCCGCCCACACGGCGATGATCTGCGTCGCCCTGCCGGGCCTCGCGATCTCGACGGAACAGGGGCAGCTGACCGGGCGCGGCCTGGAGGGGTTCTACCGGGCGGGCCGGCGCATCCTCTCCCGCTGTCAGGTGCGGGTGGCGGGACGCGAACCGCTGGTGGTCCAGGCGAGGATGACCTCGGCCGACCGGGCCCGTTTCGTCGGCACCCTGCGCGTCACCCCGCACGGCGGCCCGGACCCGGACGTCGTTGTCGAGCGGACGCGCTGCGCGGACGGCACGGAGCGGATCACCCTGCACAGCGCTGCCGCACGGCCGCTGCGGCTCCCCGTCGAGGTGGCCCTCGGCGCCGACCTGGCCGACCTGGGGGCCATCGCGGCCGGCACCGTGGGCCCCGAACTGCCGGCCAGCGTCCATGACTTCGGCCTGCGCTGGTCCTGCGCAACCGGAACCTCATGCGTCACCGCCGACCCACCGCCCGCCGACGCCATCGCCTCCGCGGGGCTGCTGCGCTGGGACTTCGACGTGCCTCCAGGCGGCAGCGTCTACGTGGAGCTGAGAGTCCGCCTGGACGGGGCGGGCCCGGTCCGGGCCGTGAGCCGGACGGCTACGAACCCCTTGGCTGCGGCACACGCGACGGGCGACGACCCACGCGTCCGGGCGCTCCTGGCGACGAGCCTCGAGGATCTGCAGGCCCTGCTGGTGCGCGACCCCGCGCACCCCGCCGACATCCACCTTGCCGCAGGGGCGCCCTGGCGGTGCGGCCTGGCCCCGGCCGAGGCGCTGGCCGCGGCCCGTATGACGCTGCCCCTCGGCACCCGCCTCGCCGCAGGCACCCTGCGCGCCTTGGCGCGCACCCAGGTCATGGCCACAGGTCCGCGGTACGGCATGATCCCCGGCCCCCGGCGCGACGCGGGCGCCCACCTGCCGCCGGGGTGCACGGGGACGGAGGCCACGCTGTTCTTCCCGGTACTCCTCGCGGAGGCCCGCCGATGGGGCCTGCCGGACCAGGAGACGGAGGAGCTGCTGCCGGTGGCCGAGCGCTGTCTGACCTGGCTGCGCACCACGGTCGGCGACGGGCCCTACCTGAGAGACCTCCAGCCCGGTGGGCCCGTGCGCTGCGAGACACAGGCCCATGCCCACCGAGCGGCACTGCTCGGGGCCGATCTGCTCGACGCGTGCGCCAGACCGGGCGCGGGCGGCCTGCGGGAGTGGGCGCGGGCCGTGCGTGCCGTGTTTCGGCGGGACTTCTGGATCGACGACCGGGGAGGCGGCCGACCCGCGGCCGCCCGCACCCCGGACGGGCGGCCGCTGCCCCACCTCGGCGCGACCGCGGTCCACCTCCTCGACACCGGGCTGCTGGGCGGCGGCACTCTCGCCCCCGGGCTGCTGGACAAGGTGCAGACCGAACACCTCGCCCGGCTGCTCGGCAGTCCCGTCATGGACTCGGGCTGGGGACTTCGAGGTCTCGGCGCGAAGGAACCCGGCTACAACCCCTTCGGCCACCGCAGCGGAGCCGTACGGGTCCACGAAACGGCGATCGCCGTCGCGGGCCTCGCCGCCGCGGGCTACGAGAAGGAGAGCACCGCGCTGCTGCGAGGCGTACTGGCGGCGGCCGAGGCCTTCGGCCATCGCCTCCCGGAGATGTACGCGGGGGAGCAGCGCGGGGACGGCGGCGCTCCCCTTCCCCATCCGGCCGCCTGCCGTCCGGCCGCCACCGCGGCGGCGGCCGGCGTCCTCTTGCTGACCACTCTGGCCGGCATTCGGCCGGACGCCCCGGCCGGAACCGTCACGCTGCGCCCTGTGCCCAGCGTGCCCCTGGGCGAGATCTCCCTGACCGGCCTGCGGGTGGCGGGCGCCCCGTTCTCCGTACGGGTCAGTCGGCTCGGACTCGCCATGGTGGAGGAAGCGGCTGACGGGTTGCAATTGGGAGTGTGACCTCGTGCGACGCACGCTGGACGGACGCCGGGGCGCACGCTGACGGTCGCGCGCGACCGCAGTGGATCAGCCATCCGGGCGGCCGACGAAGGGCGTGTTTATCGTCAGGAAGACGACTATGATCGCCGCATGCCCTACGACCCGTCAGCGTTTCCGCCCTTTGCCGTCACCGTGGACCTGGTCGTGCTGACCGTGCGCCGCCATGCCCTGTGTGCGCTGGCGGTGCGCAGGGGCGAGGCGCCGTTCCAGGGGCGATGGGCGCTTCCGGGCGGCTTCGTGCGGGCCGACGAGGATCTCACCCAGGCGGCGGCCCGCGAGCTGGCCGAGGAGACCGGACTGCGCGCCCACGATCCTTCGGTCCCGGCCCAGGACAACGGCGCCCACCTGGAGCAGCTCGCCACGTACGGCGATCCCAAGCGTGATCCCCGGATGCGTGTCGTGAGCGTCGCGCACCTGGCGCTGGCTCCGGACCTGCCCGCTCCGCGAGCGGGCGGCGACGCCAGCAACGCGCGCTGGGCGCCCGTCGAGGAACTGCTCCAGCACGGCGGGTACGGCCGGGACGGGGAACCCGTCGCACCGCTGGCCTTCGACCACGCGCAGATCCTCGCGGACGGGGTGGAACGGGCCCGCTCCAAGATCGAGTACTCGTCCCTGGCGACCGCGTTCTGCCCCACCGAGTTCACGGTCGGCGAACTGCGCCGGGTCTACGAGGCGGTGTGGGGCGTGGCGCTCGACCCGCGCAACTTCCACCGCAAGGTGACGGGCACGCCCGGCTTCCTGGTGCCCACCGGCGGCACCACCACCCGACAGGGCGGCCGGCCTGCCCAGCTCTTCCGCGCAGGCGGTGCGACCCTGCTCAACCCGCCGATGCTGCGCCCCGAGGTGTGACGCCGGCCCACCGTGGCCGTCAAGGTGCGGACAGGAACCCGAACGCGTCGACCACGCCTGCGCGGACGACCGTGCGGCACTCGGGGAAAACGGACATAACGCGCTATCTTGCTACGGGTGATCCAGGCCTTCGGACTGACCAGCAACTCCCGCAAGGCGCTTCCGCCCGCCGTTGACGACGTCTCCTTCGAGGCGCGCGCGGGCCGCGTCACCGTACTGCTCGGAGCGCCGGGCGCGGGCAAGACCACGGCGCTGAGACTCCTGCTCGAACTCCAACAGGGCCGTGGTCTCGCCTACTTCAGAGGCCGCCCCCTGCACCGCATCGCCCACCCCTCCCGCGAGGTCGGCGTCCTCCTGGGCGATGTGCCCGGGCACCCGGCCCGCACGGTCCGCGGCCATCTGCGCATGCTGTGCGCGGCCGCCGGCGTTCCGGTCCGGCGGGCCGACGAAGTGCTCGAGGTGGTCGGCCTGGTCAGCCTGCGCGACGAACGTCTCGGCACCCTCTCCCGCGGCATGGACCGTCGACTCGGCCTGGCCTGCGCTCTCCTCGCGGACCCGCACACGCTCGTTCTCGACGAGCCGGCCGACGGGCTGGCCGGACGCGAGAACCGTTGGCTGCACGGCATGCTGCGCGCGCACGCGGACCAGGGCGGCACGGTCCTGATGACCACGGCCGATCCCAAGGAGGCCGCCCGCACCGCCGATCGGGTCGTCACTCTGGACCAGGGCAGACTCGTCGCCGATCAGGAGGCCGCCGACTTTGCCCGCACCCGGCTGCGCCCTCGGGTGGCCGTCCGCAGCCCACACGCCGTCCGCCTGGCCGACCTGCTCGCCAAGGAGGCCCGGGCCGCGCACCGCTCCGTCGAAGTCGTGCAGGAGGACGGCAACCGGCTCTCGGTGTACGGCAGCAGCTGCGCCCATGTCGGCGAGACGGCGTTCCGGCACAGCATCCTCGTCCACCAACTCGCCGACGAGACAGGCGACATGGGACCGGGGGCAGGAGCGCAGGCACCGCGTCGGGCGCGCCCGGAAGCAGGGCCGCCGCCGCCGTCCTCGGCGGAGGAGCCGGCCACCGTCAAGAGCTCGGCGTCGACCATGGCACGCCCGAAGGCCTCCGGGGACGCACGTGCAGAGAACGGCGCGCAGGAGGCCGACCCCGCTGTGGCGCCGCGCGCGTCCGACGACGAGCCGTCGGCTCCCCCCGCGCCATGCCGGCCGACCAATGCGCCCTCTCGCGACGCCCTTCCGGCTTCTGACGGCGGTTCCCGGCTCGATGCCGCCGCTACGGCTGCCGACGGCACGGCCGAAGCCATGGCGGTGACTGCGACCGCAACGGCGACCGAGGCGGCCGTCGTGGACGAGCGAACCCCCGACGCGGAGGCGGCCGCGGTGCCCGCCGCTCGGCGCCCTGGGCGCACCGCCGCCCGTGCCTTCGACACCCTGCCCGCCCTGCCACCCCCCATCTCCGTCCGCTCCGCCCCCAGCCCCCTGCGGCCCCTCCGTTACGAACTCCGCCGAGCCGCCGGGATCGGCACCGGATTCCTCACCGGCGCGGCGGTACTGGTCGTCTCCGCCCTCGCCGCCGTACTCCTGGCCCGCGTGGGCCACACCTCACAGGCGCGGCTGCTGGCCGCGTGGCCCGTGCAACTGCCGCTCCCGCCCGCCGCGCTCGGCGCGGGACTGCTCGGTGCGCTGGCTTTCGGAGACGAGTTCCGCCACCCCGCCCTGGCGGCGGACCGCGGCACCGTGCCCCGCAGGTTGGGTGTGCTCACCGCCAAGCTCCTCGTCGCCGGTCTCACCGCCCTGGTGCTGGCCTTCCTGACGATGGGCTGCGACGCCGAAGCGCTGTATCTCGTCTACGGACGGGAGCTCGCGCAAGTTCCCGCGGAGTGGCTTGCGCTGAGCGCGAGTTGGCTCGGTCTCGTGGTCGGCTGCGCCTGGGCCGGCGTGCTGGCCGCCGGCGTCTTCCGGTCCACCACGGCCGGGCTGGCGGCAGTGGTCGCCGTACCCGTCGTCGTCGTACCCGTCGTACAGAAGGCCGTGGAGAGCACGTCCGTGCGGGCGGCGGCCGGATTCTCGATGCGGTTGCGCGAGACGCTCCTGGTGCAATGGCCCTTCGGGGGAGAGCGCTATCTGTTCGCCGCGGCACGCGTGCTCGCCCAACCCGTCGGCGGGGCGCTGACGTTGTCCCTGACGGCCCTGCTGTGCGCGTATCTGTTCATGACCCTGCGCAGCAGGGTCCGATGACGACCGTCCGGGCCCATCCCGCCCGGGCGTGTGCGCAACTCCCCGGAGAAAGCCAGTTTCTTTCCGATAAGGCGTCAATTGCGACGGGGTGAGCGATCACCCTTTCGTGTGCTTTTCACCAAAGACCTCAAGGGAGTTGGAGGCAGCGCCGACAAAGGATCCGTGAGTACCCTTGCGCACACCATGATGACCGCCGCCCGCTCCGCCGACTCCGGTCTGGCCGGCCCGGGCGAACTCGACCGCTATCCCTACGCCGAGGCTCCTGCCGCCGACCGCGTCGGAGCTCCCGTCTGGGAGGCCGCGGATCCCGAGCTGGGCCGCGTGGGCCGCCGCACCGCGGGCAACCGCGGACGCGGACTGCACGGCCAACTCGTCCAGCAGCTGGGCCAGATGATCGTCTCCGGCGATCTGGGCGCCGACCGTCCGCTGGTGCCCGAGGAGATCGGCCAGCGGTTCGAGGTGTCTCGCACCGTCGTCCGCGAGTCGCTGCGCGTCCTCGAGGCCAAGGGCCTGGTCAGCGCCCGGCCGAACGTCGGCACGCGCGTGCGTCCCGTGAGCGACTGGAATCTCCTCGACCCGGACATCATCGAGTGGCGGGCCTTCGGCCCCCAGCGCGACGACCAGCGGCGCGAGCTCAGCGAGCTGCGCTGGACGATCGAGCCGCTCGCCGCCCGCCTCGCCGCCGGGCACGGGCGCGCCGACATCCAGCAGCGACTGTCCGACATGGTCGAGATCATGGCGCACGCCATGGGGCAGGGCGACGCGCTCACCTACTCCCGGGCCGACGCCGAGTTCCACTCGCTGCTCATCCAGGTCGCGGGCAACCGCATGCTGGAGCACCTTTCCGGGATTGTGTCGTCCGCCCTCCAGGTCTCCGGCGGCCCGGTCACAGGGTGTGACCGGCCGACCGACGCTTCGCTGGGGCACCACGGAAGGATCGTCGACGCCCTCGCCGCGGGCGACGGCGCCGCGGCCGAGACGGCCATGCGACAGCTGCTCACCGTTCATCCCGAGGTGGAGCGCGTCGTGCCGGCGCCGCGCGAACACTGACCGCACCCCACGCGTCGGAAGGGTCGGGGAGGCCTTTCCCTCCCCGCGTCGCCCCCGGCCGGTTCACCCGCATTCCCGTCGGACCCCGCAGAACCCGTCACGGGGACTGCGGGGTCCGACGGTCGATGTGGTGGGATTCGCTCGCGGAGGCCCGGGTAGACACCACTGGTGACCTCTTCTGCCCGTGTCTGACCGTTTATGCATGCTTACGGGGTGTGACTCGGGCCACGAAGATTGGGCGTAACGCTTGTGGGAACAACGCGATGACCTAAGAGGTGGCAGCCGCGGAGGGAATACGGACGCCGTTGAAGGCGCTGTGCATCCTCCCGGCCCCCGCCCGCGCCGTCGGCCCACCCCCAGGCCGGTGGTCGGCTCCTGTCCATCGTGGACGGGGCCGGAAGCCGTTTTCCAACGTTCCGAGAGGTTGTTCGTGTCGGCCAGCACATCCCGTACGCTCCCGCCGGAGATCGCCGAGTCCGTCTCTGTCATGGCGCTCATTGAGCGGGGAAAGGCTGAGGGGCAGATCGCCGGCGACGATGTGCGTCGGGCCTTCGAAGCTGACCAGATTCCGGCCACTCAGTGGAAGAACGTACTGCGCAGCCTCAACCAGATCCTCGAGGAAGAGGGTGTGACGCTGATGGTCAGTGCCGCGGAGCCCAAGCGCACCCGAAAGAGCGTCGCCGCGAAGAGTCCGGCCAAGCGCACCGCTACCAAGACGGTCGCGGCGAAGACGGTGACCACGAGGAAGGCCACCGCCACCGCCCCGGCCGCCCCGGCCGCACCCGCTGTGGACGACCCCGCAGACGAAGCCGCCCCTGCCAAGAAGGCGGCAGCCAAGAAGACGACGACCGCCAAGAAGACGGTCGCCAAGAAGACCGTCGCCAAGAAGACGGTGGCCAAGAAGACCACCGCCAAGAAGGACGACGCCGAGCTGATCGAGGAAGAGGTCCTCGAAGACGCTCCCAAGACCGGCGACGAGCCCGAGGGCACCGAGAGCGCCGGCTTCGTACTCTCCGACGAGGACGAGGACGACGCGCCCGCCCAGCAGGTCGCCGCGGCCGGCGCCACCGCCGACCCGGTCAAGGACTACCTCAAGCAGATCGGCAAGGTCCCCCTGCTCAACGCCGAGCAGGAGGTCGAGCTCGCCAAGCGCATCGAGGCCGGTCTGTTCGCCGAGGACAAGCTGGCCAACGCCGACAAGCTCGCCCCCAAGCTCAAGCGCGAGCTGGAGATCATCGCCGAGGACGGCCGGCGCGCCAAGAACCACCTCCTGGAGGCCAACCTCCGTCTGGTGGTCTCCCTGGCCAAGCGCTACACCGGCCGCGGCATGCTCTTCCTGGACCTCATCCAGGAGGGCAACCTCGGTCTGATCCGCGCGGTCGAGAAGTTCGACTACACCAAGGGCTACAAGTTCTCCACGTACGCCACCTGGTGGATCCGTCAGGCGATCACCCGCGCGATGGCCGACCAGGCCCGCACCATCCGTATCCCGGTGCACATGGTCGAGGTCATCAACAAGCTCGCGCGCGTGCAGCGCCAGATGCTCCAGGACCTGGGCCGCGAGCCCACCCCGGAGGAGCTGGCCAAGGAACTCGACATGACCCCGGAGAAGGTCATCGAGGTCCAGAAGTACGGCCGTGAGCCCATCTCGCTGCACACCCCGCTGGGCGAGGACGGCGACAGCGAGTTCGGTGACCTCATCGAGGACTCCGAGGCCGTCGTCCCGGCGGACGCGGTCAGCTTCACCCTCCTGCAGGAGCAGCTGCACTCCGTCCTCGACACCCTGTCGGAGCGTGAGGCAGGCGTCGTCTCCATGCGCTTCGGTCTCACCGACGGTCAGCCGAAGACCCTCGACGAGATCGGCAAGGTGTACGGCGTCACGCGCGAGCGCATCCGCCAGATCGAGTCCAAGACCATGTCGAAGCTGCGGCACCCGTCCCGTTCGCAGGTGCTGCGCGACTACCTCGACTAGGTCGAAGCCGTACGGCACGAAGGCCCGGTCCCCCTCGGGGGAGCCGGGCCTTCGGCGTCGGCGCGCGGGTGCGGGGCGTCACGCCCTGAATGACTCTGGGTGTTCATCGACCACTCCAGAGTGAGGAGCGCGCATGCGTCGTCCCCTTGTCCGGGCCTTGTCCCGGCCGTTGATCCTGGCGGCCGTGGCCATGGCCATACCATTGGCCTCCGCCGCCCCGGCGGCGTCCGACGGCGTCGTGGTGGGAGGCTTCCCGATCGACGTCTCCCAGAGTCCGTGGACGGTCGCGCTGTCCAGCCGTGACCGATTCGGAGGTACGCGCTCGGGGCAGTTCTGCGGAGGCGTCGCGGTCGGCCCGTCGACCGTGCTCACGGCGGCCCACTGCATGGCCGAAGACGTCCTGGGCGTGCCGCCGGCCAAGGCGACCGACCTGAAGGTCGTCGCGGGCCGTACGGACCTGTACGCGGACACGGGCCGGGAGGTCTCCGTGCGCAGTGTCTGGGTGAACCCTGGCTACGACAGTTCCAGCAACGCGGGCGACTTCGCCGTGCTCACCTTGGCCGAGCCCCTCCCGGCGGCGTCGGTCATCGCCATGGCGGCCGATGGCGATCCGGCATACGCGTCCGGCACGGACGCCGTCGTCTACGGCTGGGGCGACCTGACGGGGTTCGGTGCGTACGCCCACAGGCTGCGGGCGGCCCGTCTGCATGTGCTGGCCGACACACTCTGCGAACTGGCGTATCCCGGTTCGGACGACGGCAGGTACATCGCGCGGAGCATGGTGTGCGCCGGAGAGGTGCGGGGCGGCCGCGACGCCTGCCAGGGGGACAGCGGCGGGCCGCTGGTCGCGGGTGGCCGGCTCATCGGACTCGTGTCGTGGGGCAGCGGCTGCGGGAGGGCGGGGAGCCCTGGCGTCTACACGCGGGTGTCCGACGCCGTACGGACGCTGGGCTGGGGAGGGGCGGCTCGGAGCCCCCACAGAGCTCCTGAGCGCGCCTGACCGGGTCACCCCGCGACGAGGCCGGGGCCTCTTTACGGCACGAGAACGGGCGGCCGCCCCTGGGAGCAGGGACGGCCGCCCGCACACCGGCCTATGCCGGTTCTCGCTCGTCGTGGACGCGCAGATCAGCGCTCTTCTTCGGAGACGGACGCCGGAACGGTCGTCAGTCGCTCCGTCTCATCCTGTATCTCGGCGGCGATCTTCTTGAGTTCCGGCTCGAACTTGCGGCCGTGGTGGGCGCAGAAGAGCAGTTCTCCGCCGCTGAGCAGGACGACGCGCACGTACGCCTGGGCGCCGCAGCGGTCGCAGCGGTCAGCGGCCGTCAGCGGGCTCGCGGGGGTCAGAACAGTAGTCACGTCGCCTCTTCTCTAGCTCGACGAGCTGTCGTACCAGGGTCAACATCCAACCAGCCCCAAAACGTTCCCGCTCGTGGCTTCTCCTCGAAAAAATCTTTCCGAGGTGGCCGTCTGCTGCCGGTTTGGCGGCGAATGTGCCGTATTGCGTGGTCTGTGGTGCTTACGGTTTCGCGCTGTCGGTCATGGTTCGATCCTCCCGGCTGGCTTGCCGGTTTGTTCATGAGGACGTGCCCGGAGCCTAAATGGTTCATGCCTCGAAGGGAACGTGATATGTACTTCACTCCATCGAGGGATCGAACACGTATGCGACGCTGGACTAGTCTGAGTTTGAGACGAGGGTGGCGTGACAACGGCTCTACCAGGCCTCGGTACCCTCTTGGCGGTGAACCAAGCCGCGCCCTTACCCAGAAGGGCCCCAACTGAAATTCAGCGAGGAGCGAACCGCGTGACCGCCGAAACGTCCGTGCCGTCCACAGCGCTGCTGGCAGGAGCAGACCGGGACGGTTCCAACTACACCGCGCGGCACCTGCTCGTCCTCGAGGGCCTCGAGGCCGTGCGGAAGCGCCCGGGTATGTACATCGGCTCGACCGACAGCCGTGGTCTGATGCACTGCCTGTGGGAGATCATCGACAACTCCGTCGACGAAGCCCTGGGCGGATACTGCGACCACATCGAGGTGATCCTCCACGACGACGCCTCGGTCGAGGTCCGTGACAACGGCCGTGGCATCCCCGTCGACGTCGAGCCCAAGACCGGCCTGTCGGGCGTCGAGGTCGTCATGACCAAGCTGCACGCCGGCGGCAAGTTCGGCGGCGGCTCCTACGCCGCCTCCGGCGGTCTGCACGGCGTCGGCGCCTCCGTCGTCAACGCCCTGTCCGCCCGACTCGACGTCGAGGTGGACCGCAGCGGCCACACGCACGCCATCAGCTTCCGGCGAGGAGTCCCGGGCGCCTTCGCCGCGGACGGCCCCGACGCCAAGTTCGAGACGGGCGGCCTGCGCAAGGTCAAGAGGATCGCCAAGAACCGCACCGGCACGCGTGTGCGGTACTGGGCCGATCGCCAGATCTTCCTCAAGGACGCCAAGCTCTCCCTGGAGACCCTCCACCAGCGGGCCCGCCAGACCGCGTTCCTGGTGCCGGGCCTGACCATCGTCGTGCGCGACGAGTACGGCCTCGGCGAGGGCGGCAGCAAGGGCGAGGAGTCCTTCCGCTTCGACGGCGGCATCAGCGAGTTCTGCGAGTACCTGGCCACCGACAAGCCCGTCTGTGACGTCCTCCGCTTCACGGGGCAGGGCACGTTCAAGGAGACGGTCCCGGTCCTGGACGAGCACGGGCAGATGACCCCGACGGAGGTCACCCGCGAGCTCGGCGTCGACGTGGCGCTGCGCTGGGGTACCGGCTACGACACGATGCTCCGGTCGTTCGTCAACATCATCGCCACACCCAAGGGCGGCACCCACGTCGCCGGCTTCGAGCAGGCGGTCGCCAAGACGATGAACGAGGTGCTGCGGGCCAAGAAGCTGCTGCGCGTCGCCGAGGACGACATCGTCAAGGACGACGCCCTGGAGGGCCTGACCGCGGTCGTCACCGTCCGCCTCGCCGAGCCCCAGTTCGAGGGCCAGACCAAGGAGGTCCTCGGCACCTCGGCGGCCCGGCGCATCGTGAACACCGTGATCTCCCGGGAGCTCAAGGCGTTCCTGACCTCCACCAAGCGCGATGCCGCAGCTCAGGCGCGGGTCGTCATGGAGAAGGCGGTCGCCGCGGCGCGGACGCGTATCGCGGCCCGGCAGCACAAGGACGCACAGCGCCGCAAGACGGCACTGGAGTCCTCGTCCCTGCCCGCGAAGCTGGCCGACTGCCGCAGCGACGACGTCGAGCGCAGCGAGCTGTTCATCGTCGAGGGAGACTCCGCGCTCGGTACGGCGAAGCTCGCCCGCAACTCCGAGTTCCAGGCGCTGCTGCCGATCCGGGGCAAGATCCTCAACGTCCAGAAGTCGTCCGTGACCGACATGCTCAAGAACGCGGAGTGCGGCGCGATCATCCAGGTCATAGGAGCGGGCTCCGGACGCACCTTCGACATCGACGCGGCCCGCTACGGCAAGATCATCATGATGACCGACGCCGATGTCGACGGTTCCCACATCAGGACCCTGCTGCTGACCCTGTTCCACCGCTACATGCGGCCCATGGTCGAGTCCGGCCGGGTGTTCGCCGCGGTGCCGCCGCTGCACCGCATCGAGCTCATCCAGCCCAAGAAGGGCCAGGACAAGTACGTGTACACGTACTCGGACCGCGAGCTGCGCGACAAGCTCATGGAGTTCCAGAGCAAGGGCGTCCGGTACAAGGACTCCATCCAGCGCTACAAGGGTCTCGGCGAGATGGACGCGGACCAGCTGGCCGAGACGACGATGGACCCCCGTCACCGCACCCTGCGGCGCATCAACCTCTCCGACCTGGATTCGGCGGAGCAGGTGTTCGACCTGCTCATGGGCAACGACGTGGCGCCGCGCAAGGAGTTCATCTCCAGCTCGGCGGCGACGCTGGACCGGTCCCGCATCGACGCGTAGCCGCTGGGCCGGGCGCTGCTCGGCCACGGCTCGGCGGGCTCTCCGGCTGGGACGAGCGGGCCCGGGTTCTCCACCCACGGGTGGAGAACCCGGGCCTTCGCATATCCACCCATGATCCACCCCCGCTCCGATCTGCGGAGCTTCGCGATTCCGTAGCGTCGAAGGCGTCGGCAGCACTCGCTGCCGGCACCCCCTTCCCGCTCACGGAGGCTGTGATGTCCGGGCTCGTCAACGCACTGGTGATCGTGGCCGTGGCCGCCCTGGTGATCGTGCGGCAGTTCCGCGCAAGCCGCATCGACACGGACCGACGATGGTGGCTGCTGCCCGGGATCCTGGCTGTCATAGCGCTGCGCGAGCCCGACCTCCTCGACACCCGTCACGCCACGGCTTCGGCCCTGGTGCTCGGCGCCGAAGTGATCGTCGGCCTGGTCATGGGAGCCGCCTGGGCATGGACCACGCGTATCTGGGTGGAGCCGGACGGCGCGGTGTGGAGCAAGAGCACCAAAGCGAGCGCGGCCGTCTGGGCCGTCGGCATCGGTCTGCGGGCGGGCCTCTTCGCGATCGGTGCGCTGATGGGCATCCACCAGCACAGTTCGGCCCTGATGCTGGGGCTTGCGGGCACGCTGCTGGTCCGCTCCGGGATACTGATCTGGCGCTCACGGTCCCTGAACCAGGCCACCGCGCCCGCCCTGGCATACGGCGACCACCTGCCCCGGTCCGCGTGGAAGGAGCGCGTGTGACGGAGAACGCTTGGACACGTTGGCCTTCTCGGGAGGCGCTGGGCCGCGAGGGGACGACGCGCTCCCGACGCCTGATCGCCTGGGTCGTCCGACTGCTGCTTCTCGGCATTCTCCTGTGGAGTGCCTTCCACGACAGCCGTGTCCACGGCTGGGTTGCGGCGGCGGGCGCCGCGGGAGTCATCCTGACAGGCGGGCTGGCCTGGTGTTACTGGCGGGCCACGCTCCAGCACCGGCTCTGGCCGTCGCTGGCCCTCATCCTCCTTCTGCTGACGCTGGCCGTCGGCGCCCAGGTCGTGGGTTTCCGAGAGCCCGCCCTCGTTCTGTGGTGCGGCTGCGGCGTCGCGGCACTGGAACGGATGCCCCTGGCGGTGGCGCTGCCCGTCGCCTCGGTCGCGCTCGCCTCGTATGCGGCCGTGAACAACGACGTGTGGCTCACCACAGCCGCCACGGTCGGCGGGATGGCCCTCGCCGGGTACACGCTGCGCCTGGACGCCGAGGCTCGGGGCAACGCCCAGCGTATGCTCGCCCAGGAGCGTGCGGCGCGTGCGGCGGAGGCCGAGTCGGCCGCACTCGCGGAGCGGGCCCGCATCGCCCGGGAGATCCACGATGTCCTGGCCCACAGTCTCTCGGCGCAGCTCGTGCACCTGGAAGCGGCCCGGCTGCTGATCGAGCGGGGCGCGGACCGCGAGCAGATCCTCGACCGCGTGGTGGCGGCACGTGGGATGGCCCGCGACGGTCTTGAGGAGACCAGACAGGCGCTCTCCGCGCTGCGCGGTGATCTGACGCCGCTGGAGGCCTTCCTGACCGACCTCGTCCGCACGTCGGACGGCGCCGAGGTCACCGTTGGGGGTGAACGCAGACAACTGCCGGCCGAGGCCTCACAGGCAGTGCGAAGGGTCGCCCAGGAAGCCCTGACGAACGTCCGCAAGCACGCTCCAGGCGCGAAAGTGCGGGTGCGGCTGGAGTACGGCCCGCATGAAGTCACCCTGGACGTAAGGGACTCGGGGGGCGCTCCGGGCGAACTCGCCCAGGCGGGGGGCGGGTACGGTCTGCTGGGCATGCGGGAGCGCGCCGAACTGCTGGGCGGATCGCTCGCCGCCGGACCGGACGAGGAAGGTTTCGTGGTGACGCTGAAGGTGCCGGTATGACGGAGGAGGCGGAGAAGAAGCCCGCCAAGGTGGTGGTCGCGGACGATCAGACGGTCGTCCGGGAGGGCATCGTGATGCTGCTCGGGCTGTTGCCGGGAGTCGAGGTGGTGGGCGCCGCCGGGGACGGGGACGAGGCGGTGCGGCTCGTCGCCGAACTCGCTCCCGACGTGGTGCTGATGGACTTGCGGATGCCCCGCTGCGACGGAGTGGAGGCGACCCGGCGGATCCGGTCGGAGCATCCCGGGACCCAGGTCGTGGTGCTCACGACCTACGCGGACGACGAGTCTCTGTTCCCGGCGCTGAAAGCGGGAGCCCGGGGGTACCTCACCAAGGACGCCGGAGGGGACGAGATCGTGCGGGCCGTGCACAGCGTGCTGTCCGGGGACGCGGGGTTGTCGCCCAGCGTCCAGCGGAGGCTGCTGGAGCGCCTGTCGGCGCCCGAACCGGAGCCGGCGGAGCCCGCTGCCGTGCCCGACGGGCTGACGACGCGGGAGGCGGAGGTGCTGGTGCTGATCGCCGAAGGGCTGAGCAACCAGGAGATCGCGCGCAGGCTGAGCGTGTCCACCGCGACGGTGAAGACCCACATCAACAACATGTTCACCAAGGCGGGCATCAAGGGCCGCGCCCAGGCGGTGCGTTACGCGTACCGGATGGGGCTGGTACGGCCGCCGACGGGGTGAATGGCCCGTCGGTCACCTGAAGGGGTGAAGTGTGCGGGGAAGAAGAGTCGGGGATCTTCCCGTTCTGTCCATCCTTGGGCATGCAGTCAAGCAACGGCCGTGTCCGCATCGACGGGGACGGCTCCGAGGTCGGCGACCCCACGCCCTACGGGGACGAGCACCATCAGCGTCAAGTCCGGGCATTCGTCGAAGCGCCAGGAGAATTGCGCTACGAGGACCCGTGGTATGACGCGCTCGCCTCGGGCTGGGGCGAGTCGGCCACCACGGTCACGGAGGTGACCGAGGTCCCGGGGGCGCGTCGGGAGCGGGGGACCGGAGCCGTCGCGGCGGCCCAGGTCTACCTCGAGGTGCAGCGCAGCGCGGCCTTCCAGGAGGTGCGCAGCAGGTACCGGCGGTTCGTGGTGCCCGCGGTCGCCGGGTTCTTCGTCTGGTACGTGGCGTACGTCGTGACCGCGACGACCGCGCCCGCGTTCATGGCGCGGCCGGTGGCCGGCGCGGTGAACGTGGCGTTGCTCGCCGGGCTCGGACAGTTCCTCAGCACGTTCCTGCTCACCTGGGCCTACGCTCGGCACGCACGGCTGCACAGGGACCGGGCCGCGCTCGAACTGCGCTGGGACACCCAGGAACTGACGCGTGAAGCAAGGGGCGGTGCGTCGTGACCGGCAACCAACAGACGTCGGCGTTGCTGCTGTTCAGCGCCTTCATCGCGGTCACACTGGGGATCACGACCTGGGTGGGGCGCAACCGGCAGGGTTCTCAGGAGGAGTTCTACGCAGGCGGGCGGTTGTTCTCCCCGATGGAGAATGGTTTTGCCATCGCGGGCGACTACATGTCGGCCGCCTCCTTCCTGGGCGCCACCGGACTGATCGCGCTGTACGGGTACGACGGCCTGCTGTACGTGGTGGGCTTCCTCGTGGCCTGGCTGGTGGTGCTGTTCCTCGTCGCCGAACTGGTGCGCAACTGCGGGCGGTTCACCCTCGCCGACGTGGTCGCCGCCCGTATGAGCGAGCGGCCGGTGCGGATCGCGGCGGGAACCTCCTCGGTCACCGTCTCCGTTCTCTATCTGGTGGCGCAGATGGTGGGTGCGGGCAGCCTGGTCGCGCTGCTCCTCGGGAACACCGGCGAGGCGGCCCGGTCCTGGACCGTCATCGGGGTCGGTGCGCTCATGGTGATCTATGTGTCGTTGGGAGGGATGCGGGCCACCACGTGGATTCAGATCGTGAAGGCGGTTCTGCTGCTGGGCGGCACCATCGTGCTCACCGCGCTCGTCCTGGTGCGTTTCCACGGTGACGTCGACCAGTTGCTGAGTACGGCGGCCGAGCGCAGCGGGCACGGGTCCGCCTATCTGGCACCCGGGCTGAAGTACGGCGGGGACTGGACAGCGCGCTTCGACTTCATGAGCCTGGGGCTCGCGCTGGTGCTGGGCACGGCGGGGCTGCCGCACATCCTGTCCCGCTTCTACACCGTGCCGACCGCGCAGGCCGCCCGGCGGTCCGCCGTCTGGTCGATCGGGCTCATCGGCGGGTTCTACCTGATGACGATCGTCCTGGGCTTCGGCGCTGCGGCGATCGTCGGCCCGGAGGCCGTACGCGGCTCAAACGCCTCCGGGAACACGGCCGTTCCCCTCCTCGCCCTCGACCTGGGCGGCGGCGCCGACTCCACGGGCGGCACGGTCCTGTTCGCGGTCGTGGCGGCCGTCGCCTTTGCCACGATCCTCGCCGTCGTCGCCGGGGTCACGCTCGCTTCCTCGGCGTCGGTGGCGCATGACCTGTACGCCTCCTTTCGCCGTCGGCACGCCGAACCCCGCAGCGAGGTCGCAGTGGCACGGGTCGCCGCCGTGGGCGTCGGTGTGGTCGCGATCGCCCTGAGCCTGCTGGCCCGCGATCTCAACGTCGCCTTCCTGGTCGGTCTCGCCTTCGCCGTCGCCGCGTCCGCGAACCTGCCCGTCCTGCTGTACTCGCTGTTCTGGCGGGGCTTCACCACACGGGGCGCCGTGTGGGCGGTGTACGGCGGGCTGGTGCCTGCCCTGGCGCTCGTCGTGCTGTCGCCGGTGGTGTCCGGCAGCCCCGAGTCGCTCTTCCCGACCGTGGACTTCCAGTACTTCCCCCTGCAGAACCCCGGCCTGGTCTCGATTCCGCTCGGCTTCCTGGCGGGCTGGCTCGGCACGGTCACCTCGGCCGAGATCGCGGACGAGGCCAAACACGCGGAGACCGAGGTGCGGTCACTGACGGGAGCGGGCGCCGCCTAGGGCGTCCGGCCTGGTGGGATCGACAGACCCCATCCGTAGCCGGTCGGGGACGCCCGGTACCCCATCGGGATCACCGCTGGCCGCTCACCGAGCACGGCTACGGTGCCACCCATGCGTACCGGTGCTCCGGGCGGCCCGTGTCGCCGTACTTCAGGGAGAGGTGCAGGCGGCCGGCCTGTTCCAGGTGGCGGAGGTAGCGCTGGGCGGTGGAACGGCTCAGGCCCGTCTCGGCGGCGACCTCGTGGGCCGACAAGGGATGGTTCGCGCGGTGCAGGACAGCGCAGATCAGGTCCGTGGTCGGTTCCGAGTGGCCGCTCGGCAGACCGGGCGAGGACGGCACCGGCGCCGTACGCAGGGCGCCGAAGATCCGGTCGACCTGTTCCTGGCCGGCGATGCCGTGCCCGCCCACCCGGTCCACGGTGCGGCGCAGGGCGGCGTAGGAGTCGAGGCGGGTGCGCAGCGCGGCGAAGGTGAATGGTTTGACCAGGTAGTGCAGGGCGCCCAGGCGCATCGCGGTCTGCACCGTCGTGACATCGCCGGCCGCCGTGATCATGATGACGTCGGTGCCGTGGCCCTGTTGCCGCATGCGGTGGACGAGCTGGAGGCCGGTCTGGTCGGGCAGATAGTGGTCGAGCAGCACCAGGTCGATGGTGCCGCGCTCGACGGCGGCCAGTGCCTGGGCGGCACTGTGCGCGCGGGCGGCCACCCGGAATCCGGGAACCTTTCCCACGTACTTGGCGTTGATCTCGGCGACACGGAAGTCGTCGTCCACGACCAGGACGTCAATCATCGGGCCTCTCTCCGTGCAGGCCAGGTGGGCGTTAAGCCCATGTTTCGGCTTCGCTGTTGTAGCGCGAGCAAAACGAGCACAACAGGCTACTGCAGGCAAAAGAAGCGCATGCGCCCAGAAGGCTGATGCCGCCCCGCCGGTCACCTCTACCGTCCCCGGCCATGAGCGCACACACCAGCCCCGCCATCGAGCTGCGGGGTGCGAGCAAGGTCTTCAGGACCCCGTCGGGCGCCCCGCACACGGCCGTGCGGGAACTCGACCTCACTGTCGGGCGCGGCGAGTTCGTGGCCGTCGTCGGACCGACCGGCTGCGGCAAGTCGACCACGTTGACGCTGGTCAGCGGATTGGAAGAGCCCACCCAGGGCGAGGTGCTGGTCGCCGGGCAGCCCGTGCGGGGCGTCGGCGACAAGGTCGGCTTCGTCTTCCAGCAGGACGCGACGTTCCCGTGGCGCACGGTCCTGTCCAACGTCATGGCCGGCCCCCGCTTTCGCGGGGTGCCCAAGGCGGAGGCGAAGCTGAAGGCGCGCGAGTGGCTGGCCCGGGTCGGGCTCGCCGCCTTCGAGGACCGCTACCCGCATCAGCTCTCCGGCGGTCAGCGCAAACGCGTCGCCCTCGCCGCGACCTTCGTCAACGACCCCGAGATCCTGCTCATGGACGAGCCGTTCTCGGCGCTCGACGTGCAGACCAGGGCCCTGATGTCGGACGAACTCCTGGAGCTGTGGGAGGGCACCGGCGCATCTGTGATCTTCGTCACTCATGACCTGGAGGAGTCCATCGCGCTGGCCGACAAGGTCGTGGTCATGACCGCGGGGCCGGCCACCGTGAAGCACGTCTTCGACATCGACCTGCCGCGGCCGCGCAAGGTCGAGTCGGTGCGTCTGGAACCGCGCTTCATCGAGATCTACCGCGAGATCTGGGAGTCCCTCGGTGAAGAGGTCCGCATCACCCGTGAAAGAGGTGCCGCCCATGTCGCCTGACGTGCTCAGCACACCGGTCGTCGACACGGCCAAGGCGCCGGACCGCGCGCACTCACGCGCGCGTGCCGCCCGTAGACGCAAGATCGTCGTCTCGGCAGCCCGCGTCCTCCTCCTGGTGGCCGTCCTCGCCCTGTGGGAGGCGCTCTCCCGGGCCAAGACCATCGACCCGTTCAACTTCTCGATGCCCTCCAAGATCTGGGACCAGATCTGGACCTGGATCACGCACGGGACCGCGCTCGGCTCCCTCGGCGAGCAGATCTGGTACACGCTCTACGAGGCGCTGCTCGGCTGGATCATCGGCGTGGTCACCGGTGTCGTGTGCGGCATCGCGCTCGGACGGATCGCCTTCCTCGCCGACGTCCTCGGCCCCTACATCAAGGTGCTCAACTCCATACCCAGGATCGTGCTGGCCCCGATCTTCGTGATCTGGTTCGGCCTCGGCCCCGCCTCCAAGGTCGCCTCGGCCGTCGTCCTGGTGTTCTTCCCGGTCTTCTTCAACGCCTTCCAGGGCGCCCGCGAGGTCGACCGCAACCTCGTCGCCAACGCCCGCATCCTGGGTGCGAGCGACCGCAGGGTGACGCTTCAGGTGGTCATCCCGTCGGCCACCTCGTGGATCTTCACCAGCCTCCACGTCAGCTTCGGCTTCGCCCTCATCGGCGCCATCGTCGGCGAGTACATCGGCGCGACCAAGGGCATCGGCCTGCTCGTCGCGCAGTCACAGGGCACGTTCAACGCGGCCGGCGTGTACGCCGCGATGGTCATCCTCGCCGCCGTCGCACTGGTCGCCGAGGGGCTGCTGACCTTCGCCGAGCGCCGCATCTTCCGATGGAAGCCGTCGGGTTCCGACAGCTGACCCTTCGGCCGGTCGCAGCCGACCCTTCGTCGAACGATCCTCGCCTCCTCGCCTCCTCGCCTCCTCGCCTCCTCGCCTCCTCGCCTCCTCGCCTCCTCGTCGAACGACCCTCATCCCCGCACCGCCCTCTCACAAGGACGTGAACCCGCCATGCGCATGCGCACAACCGCCAGACACGCGGCCCTGGCCGCAGCCGGCCTGCTCGCCCTCTCCTCGCTCACCGCCTGCGCCAACGACGCGGCCAGTACCGCGTCCACCGGATCCGGCAGCAAGGGGGACGGCAAGGGCACGAAGGTCAAGATCATGGTCGGTGGCCTGGACAAGGTCATCTACCTGCCCGCGATGCTCACCCAGCGGCTGGGCTACTTCGACGCGGAAGGGCTCGACATCGAACTGCTGAGCGAGCCGGCCGGTGTGCAGGCCGAGACCGCGCTCGTCTCCGGCCAGGTCCAGGGGGCGGTCGGCTTCTACGACCACACCCTCGACCTCCAGGTGAAGGGCAAGGAGGTGGAGTCCGTCGTGCAGTTCTCGCAGGCCCCCGGCGAGGTGGAGATCGTCTCCACCAAGGCGGAGGGAGACATCGCCTCGCCCAAGGACTTCAAGGGGAAGAAGCTCGGCGTCACGGGCCTCGGCTCCTCGACGGACTTCCTCACCAAGTACCTCGCCGTCAAGAACGGCGTGAAGGTCAGCGAGTTCACCCCGGTCGCCGTGGGCGCGGGGCCGACCTTCATCGCGGCGCTCCAGCAGGGCGCCATCGACGGCGGCATGACGACCGACCCGACCGTGGCGAACGTCCTGGACAAGAAGGCCGGGAAGATCCTCCTCGACATGCGCACCCCGCAGGGCTCGCAGGAGGCGCTCGGCGGACCGTATCCGTCGTCAAGCCTGTACATGCAGACGGACTGGGTCAACAGCCACAAGGACACCGTCCAGAAGCTGGCCAACGCGTTCGTCAAGACGCTCAAGTGGATGTCCACGCACAGCGCCGGCGAGATCGCCGAGAAGATGCCGGCCGACTACTCGCAGGGGAACAAGCTGCTGTACTCGGTGGCCATCAAGAACTCGCTGCCCATGTTCACCAAGGACGGCGTGATGCCCAAGAACGGTCCCGAGACCGTCGAGAAGGTCCTCAAGGCGTTCAACACGAACATCCAGAACGCCGACGTCGACCTGAGCAAGACCTACACGACCGAGTTCGTCGACAAGGCGACGGGCTGACGGTCGAGCAGGCGGCGGGTCGGGATCCGTATCCCAGGAGGGCACGGTTCCTTCCCCGCCCCCAAGAATCGTGCCCTCAGGCGCGGGTCGCCCACACGTAACGGTGTTCGGGGCGGCCCGCGTCGCCGTACTTCAGAGTCAGCCGGGCCCGTCCCGTGCGCTCCAGGAGCTTCAGATAGCGCTGGGCGGTCTGGCGGCTCACTCCCGTCCGGTCGGCGATCTCCTGCGCCGACAGCGGCCCTTCGGCGTTCATCAGGGACTGACGTACGAGTTCGGCGGTCGTGGGGGAGTGCCCTTTGGGCAGACCGGGCTCCGAGGAGGCGGACAGCGCGCCGAAGATACGGTCGACGTCGGCCTGTTCGGCCTCGCCTCCGCCGTCGAGCGTGCGACGCAGGTCGGCGTACGCCTCCAGCTTGGCGCGCAGGCCCGCGAAGGCGAACGGTTTCACCAGGTACTGCAGGGCGCCCTGGCGCATCGCGGCCTGCACCGTCGAGACGTCCCGGGCGGCCGTCACCATGATCACGTCGGTCTGGTGGCCGCGCCGGCGCATCTCCTGTACCACCTCCAGACCCGTCTCGTCGGGCAGGTAGTGGTCCAGCAGGACGAGGTCCAGACGGGGCAGCAGCTCCAGCTGGCGCAGCGCGTCGGCCGCGCTGTGGGCCTCGCCGGCGACATGGAAGCCGGGGACCTTCCCGACGTAGGCGGCGTTGACCCGGGCGACCCTGGTGTCGTCGTCCACGACCAGGACCTCGATCATCGCGACTCCTCCTCGACAGCGCCCTTCGCCAAAACGGCCCACGCGGGCTCCAGGCCGGACGCCGGACCGGATTCCAGGTCGGACGCCGGGCCGGACGCCGGTTCGGGCTCGGTCAGCGCGTCGGGCAGGACGACGGTGAACTCGGCGCCCCCGCCGGCCGCCTCGCCGACCGCCGCGCTGCCGCCCTGCCGCTCGGCGAGCCTGCGCACCAGGGAGAGCCCGATGCCGCGCTTGCCGTGCGCCGGCGGCTTCTTCGTGGACCAGCCCTCCGTGAAGATCAACTCGCGTTGCTCGGCCGGTATGCCGGGCCCGGTGTCCCGCACCCGCAGCACGGCGGCACGGCCCTGCGCGCGCAATTCGACCTCCACGCGCGCGTGCGGCTTGCCCGCGACGGCGTCCAGCGCGTTGTCCACCAGGTTGCCGACGATCGTGACGAGCCCGCGCGGGTCGATCAGACGGTCCGGCAACCGGGTGCGGTCGGAGACCCACAGGGCGACACCGCGCTCGGCCGCGACGGTCGCCTTGCCGACCAGCAGGGCGGCGAGCAGCGGATCCTCGATCCGCTCGGTCACCTGCTCCGCGGTGGCCCGGTGATCGCCGACCACCTCGCCGACGAACTCCACGGCGTCGTCGTACATCTCCAGTTCGAGCAGTCCCAGCAGCGTGTGCATGCGGTTGGCGTGCTCGTGGTCCTGGGCGCGCAGCGCGTCGATCAGGCCGTGCGTCGAGTCCAGCTCGCGGCCGAGCTGCTCCAGCTCGGTGCGGTCGCGCAGCGTGGCCACCGCGCCGCCGTCGTCGGTGGGCATGCGGTTGACGACCAGGACGCGCTGGCCACGGACGGAGATCAGGTCCGTGCCGGTCACCCGGCCGGACAGGACGTCGGCCGTACGCCCCTCGCCGAGCGCCTCGTCGGGCGATGCGCCCACCGCCTCGTGCCCGATGCCGAGGAGGCGCTGGGCCTCGTCGTTGAGCAGCCGGACGCGTCCGGCGCGGTCCAGGGCGACGACGCCCTCCCGGATGCCGTGCAGCATCGCCTCGCGCTCGGCGAGCAGCGCAGAGATGTCCGAGAAGGCCAGGTCGCGGGTCTGTCGCTGGACCCGCCGGGAGATCAGCCAGGCGGCCAGCGCACCCACGGCGAGGGCGCCTCCGGCGTAGGCGAACAGCCCGGGGATCGCGTGGATCAGACGCGCCCGCACACTGTCGTACTCGATGCCCACCGAGACCGCGCCGATGATCCTGCCGTCGCTGTCGCGCAGCGGCACCTTGCCGCGGGCCGAGCGGCCCAGGGTGCCGCTGTCGATCTCCATGACGGTCTCGCCGGCCAGCGCCTTGCTCGGAGACGTCGAGACATGGCCGCCGACCTCCGCCGGCTCCGGGTGCGACCAGCGCGTGCCGTTGAGGTCCATCACCACGACGTACTCGGCGCCGCTGGCCTTGCGGATCCGCTCGGCCTCCCGCTGCACCGGTCCGTCGACCGACGGCCGCGTGCTCCGGAGATCCTCGGCGATCTGCGGCACCGCGGCCGTGGTCTGCGCGATGGCGAGGGCGCGGCGCATCGCCTGGTCGTCCAGCTGATTGCTGAGCGGGGCGAGGAACAGCCCGGTCGCGAGCACCACGACGCCCGCGGCGATCGCCAGCTGCATGAGCAGAAGCTGCGAGAACATGCGCCGCGGCATTCCGAGGCGCAGGCGACGGGCGGGGGGAGTGGGGCTCATACCCAAGACGGTACGTGGGCGGACCGCTGCAGCCGTAGGGGTGGGTGGTGTGGATCTCAGACGGCCGGCGCCGTCCCCGCCAGTTCACGCACTGCGACCACGTCCATCCGCGCAGGTGAACCGAGGACCGAGGCGCCGCAGGTTTCCGGCCGCGGCGGCTGGGAGTGGCTCTGGGCCACCTCGACCTGCCAGTGGCGCCCGTCGGTGTGCGCGACGGTCACCTCCCAGCGCGGCGCGCCGCCGCTGGTCCGGACGACGCTCAGCGCCTCCGCCGCGTCTTCGCCGGTGGCCGCGCGCACCGCCAGCTCCGCCGCCTGGCCGGGCCGCTCCCAGGCCGAGCTCCCACGACACCCCTCCACGACGATCCGCCCCTCCTGGACGCCGTGCAGGACCTCCTTGACGGCGCGCGCCTCGGCGCGGCCGTACGCGTACCCGTGCGGCAGGACGAGCAGGGTGGGGGAGAAGCGATGACCCCCCAGATGGGTGACCTCCCAGGCGCCCCGCACCCCGGAGGCGGCGAGTTCCGCGGCCAGCGGACGGCCGAGGAGCGCGCAGCAGCGGTCGCGCTTGCCGTTGGTGCAGACGAGGGCGAGCGGGCCGCCGGTGTGGGGCCGGCCCCGCAGCGCCCGGTCGAAGGTGTGGTGGTCGCCCCGGCCGAGCGCGGCGAAGTCGAGGTCCAGCAGCTGCCGGGGATCGTGGGTGGTGGCGCTGCGCAGCCACACCCTGCCGGGGACGGTGTGCGCCGCGTACACCTGCCGCAGGCGCGGTGAGCCGAGGTCCGCGTGGCGTCCGGGACGCCGGATGAGCGCGACGCGTACGCCCGTGTCCTGCGCGGCGGCCTCCAGGGCGCGGCCCAGGAAGGGGTCGAGGTGGCTCGAGACCAGCGCATTCGCACCCCAGGGCCCGGGCTGTTCCAGGAGGAGCCAGGTTGTCGCCGTGGCCGCGGTTCCGGAAATGGGCTCGTCGAGGTCCCGCGAGACGGTCGCGCACGTACTCACAGAGGTGAGCCTAACCTGACTTGACGCAGAGTGGTTTTCGGGCCCTGCCCGAGCGGGGCATGTGTCCTGCCGCGCGAGCACGCGTGCGCGTGCCGAAGGGTCCGCTCGCGATCGGACCTTCACCTCGCAGGGGTGCTTCCGGCTCGTATTCTGGGGCCGCAGTCAGTCCTCGTACGTGCGCCGGGCCGCGGGCCGGTGCACGTACAGGTGTCAGAGAGGTCGTACGTGTCGCAGAGCCGCAGTCCGCAGCAGATCCCGGTCGTCGTACTCGCCGGATTCCTCGGCTCCGGCAAGACGACCCTGCTCAACCACCTCCTGCATCGCAGCGGCGGCAGCCGTATCGGCGCGATCGTGAACGACTTCGGCGCCATCGAGATCGACGCCATGGCCGTGGCCGGAGCGCTCGGGGACTCCACCGTCTCCCTCGGCAACGGCTGCCTGTGCTGTGCCGTGGACGCCAGTGAACTCGACGTCTACCTCGAACGGCTCGCCGCGCCGGCCGCCGGCATCGACGTCATCGTCATCGAGGCCAGCGGCCTTGCCGAGCCCCAGGAACTCGTGCGGATGGTGCTGGCCAGCGAGCATCCCGGCATCGTCTACGGCGGGCTCGTCGAGGTCGTCGACGCCGCCGAGTTCGACGAGACCCGGGCCAGGCATCCCGAGGTCGACCGGCATCTCGCCCTCGCCGACCTCGTCGTGGTGAACAAGCTCGACCGTGCGTCCGACGGCGAGCGCGTCCTGGGGCTCGTCCGGTCCCTCACCGACCGCGCCGCCGTCGTCCCCGCCACCTACGGCCGCATCGACCCGGAGTTCCTCTTCGACTGCCGGCCGAGCGAGGAGCGCGTCGGACAGCTCTCCTTCGACGACCTGCACGACCACAGCGGGAACGATCACGCCGACCACCTCCACACCGCGTACGACAGCCTCTCCTTCAGCTCCGAGGTCCCCCTCGACCCGCGTCGGCTGATGGAGTTCCTCGACAGCCGGCCCGAGGGGCTGTACCGGATCAAGGGGTACGTCGACTTCGGCCCGAACGACCCGGCCAACCGGTACGCCGTGCACGCCGTCGGCCGCTTCCTCCGGTTCTACCCGGAGCCCTGGCCCGCCGCGGACGCCCGCCTCACCCGGCTCGTCCTCATCGGTTCCGGCATCGACGCCGCCGCCCTCGGCAAGGAACTCGAGGCGTCGCAGAACGACGCCCCACACGCCGACGAGCACGGCATGTGGGGCGTCCTCCGCTATGTCCAGGACCCCGACGACGAGGCCCTCCACAAGACCGGGACCAGGGCCGAAACCGAGGCCGAAGCCGAGATGGGAACCGAAGCCGAAGCCGGCGGCTGAGGTCTAGACCGGTCCCGCCACCACCGACACCGTCTTCGACAGGGACACGCCCGAGCCGTCACGGCGCGGGTCCATCTCCGGCAGGTCGGCGGGCAGGCCGTTCTTCTGCGCCGCCTTGGCCGGCACGGGGCCCGCCCAGGCCAGCGACAGGCAGTCCTCGCCCTTCAGGAACCGCTGGCAGCGCACACCGCCGGTGGCGCGGCCCTTGCGCGGATACTGGTCGAAGGGGGTGAGCTTGGCGGTCGTCTGCACGGAGTCGTCCAGCGTGCCGCGCGAGCCCGCGATCGTGAAGACCACCGCGTCCACCGCGGGGTCCACGGCCGTGAACGAGATCACCTTCGCGCCCTCGGTGAGCTTGATGCCCGCCATACCGCCCGCCGGACGGCCCTGCGGGCGCACCTGCGAGGCCTGGTAGCGCAGCAGTTGGGCGTCGTCGGTGATGAAGACGAGGTCCTCCTCGCCGGTGGTCAGTTCGATGGCGCCGACGATCCGGTCGCCGTCCTTCAGGGCGATGACCTCGAGCTCGTCCTTGTTGGTCGGGTAGTCGGGCACGACGCGCTTGACCACGCCCTGTTCCGTGCCGATCGCCAGGCCCGGGGACGACTCGTCGAGCGTGGTCAGGCAGACCACCGTCTCGTCGCCCTCCAGGGAGACGAACTCCGCCAGCGGGGCGCCGCCCGACAGGTTCGGCGCCGTCGCCGTGTCCGGCAGCTGCGGCAGGTCGACGACGTTGATCCGCAGCAGTCGGCCCGAGGAGGTGACCGCGCCGATCTCCCCGCGCGCGGTGGCCGGCACCGCCGAGACGATCACGTCGTGCTTGGTGCGCCGGCCGTCCGCGTCCTCGGCGCTCTCCCCGAAGGGCTCGCCGGTCGCCGTGCGGGCCAGCAGGCCCGTGGACGACAGCAGGACGCGGCACGGGTCGTCCGCGACCTGGAGCGGCACGGCGGTGGCCGTGGCGCCCGACGACTCCAGCAGGACCGTACGGCGCTCCGTGCCGAACTTCTTCGCCACCGCGGCAAGTTCGGCCGAGACCAGCTTGCGCAGCTCCGCGTCCGAGTCCAGGATCCGGGTCAGCTCGGCGATCTCCGC
Organism: Streptomyces sp. NPDC051677; assembly: GCF_044453465.1. Lineage (NCBI taxonomy): Bacteria > Bacillati > Actinomycetota > Actinomycetes > Kitasatosporales > Streptomycetaceae > Streptomyces > Streptomyces sp. NPDC051677. Next base: position 27,620 of record NZ_JBITCT010000024.1, on the reverse strand, counting down.
GTTGAGCTTCTCCTTCTCCGCCTCCAGTTCGATGCGGTCGAACTTGGTGAGCCGGCGCAGCGGGGTGTCCAGGATGTACTGGGTCTGGATCTCCGAGAGCGAGAAACGCTCCATCAGGCGCTGCTTCGCCTCCGCGCTGTTCTCGCTGGAGCGGATCAGCCGGATGACCTCGTCGATGTCGACGAGGGCGGTGAGCAGGCCCTCCACCAGGTGCAGCCGGTCACGGCGCTTGCCGCGGCGGAACTCGCTGCGCCGGCGCACGACGTTGAAGCGGTGGTCGAGGTAGACCTCCAGGAGTTCCTTGAGGCCCAGCGTGAGCGGCTGCCCGTCGACCAGCGCCACGTTGTTGATGCCGAAGGACTCCTCCATCGGCGTCAGCTTGTAGAGCTGCTCCAGCACCGCCTCCGGCACGAAGCCGTTCTTGATCTCGATGACCAGGCGCAGGCCGTGCGCGCGGTCGGTGAGGTCCTTGACGTCGGCGATGCCCTGGATCTTCTTCGAGCCGACCAGGTCCTTGATCTTGGCGATGACCTTCTCGGGGCCGACGGTGAAGGGCAGTTCGGTGATGACCAGGCCCTTGCGGCGCGCCGTCACCGTCTCCACCGAGACCGTGGCACGGATCTTGAAGGTGCCGCGGCCGCTCTCGTAGGCGTCCCGGATGCCGGAGAGGCCGACGATCCGGCCGCCGGTGGGCAGGTCGGGGCCCGGGACGTACTTCATCAGGGCGTCCAGGTCGGCGCCCGGGTAGCGGATCAGGTGGCGGGCGGCCGCGATGACCTCGCCCAGGTTGTGCGGCGGCATGTTCGTGGCCATGCCGACGGCGATTCCGGAGGCGCCGTTGACCAGCAGGTTCGGGAACGCGGCGGGCAGTGCCACCGGCTCCTGCTCCTGGCCGTCGTAGTTCGGCGCGAAATCGACCGTGTCCTCGTCGATCGACTCGGTCATCAGGCTCGTCGCCTCGGCCTGGCGGCACTCGGTGTACCGCATGGCGGCCGGCGGGTCGTCGTTGCCCAGCGAGCCGAAGTTGCCGTGGCCGTCGACCAGCGGCACGCGCATGGAGAAGGGCTGGGCCATGCGCACCAGGGCGTCGTAGATCGACGCGTCGCCGTGCGGGTGCAGCTTGCCCATGACCTCGCCGACGACCCGGGCGCACTTGACGTAACCGCGCTCGGGGCGCAGGCCCATCTCGTTCATCTGGTAGACGATGCGGCGATGCACCGGCTTCAGGCCGTCGCGGGCGTCCGGCAGGGCGCGGGAGTAGATGACCGAGTACGCGTACTCGAGGAAGGAGCCCTGCATCTCGTCGACGACGTCGATGTCGAGGATCCGCTCCTCGTACGAGTCGTCGGGCGGCGGGGTCTTCGTGCTGCGGCGGGCCATCGCTGCCGGCTCCTTGCTGGGGCGTGTGACGGGATCTGACGCGGACCATTGTGGACCGTGCCACTGACAGCGCGGGCGAGGACCCGGCGTCGGCCGTCCGGCCCCGCACGCAGAGGCACCTCCTGCACGGCTGCCCGCAGGCTACGCGATCTCGCTCTCGGCGTATGTCCTGCGGGAACTTCGCCGACCGTCCACACGCTTGCATACAGTGGCAGGACCGGCAGGAAAACCGCGGTTTCGACGACCGCGTCCGCGATCGGAAGGGACGTACATGCCCATGGGTCACACGGCCACAGCCCAGGCAGGCTCCGGGGGCCTGACAGCGACCGAGCACCGCCTGGCCAACGGCCTGCGCGTGGTGCTTTCGGAGGACCACCTGACCCCCGTCGCGGCGGTGTGCCTGTGGTACGACGTCGGTTCACGACACGAAGTCAAGGGTCGTACCGGCCTTGCTCACCTTTTCGAGCACCTGATGTTCCAGGGCTCCGGACAGGTCAAGGGCAACGGCCACTTCGAGCTGGTCCAGGGCGCGGGCGGCTCGCTCAACGGCACCACCAGCTTCGAGCGCACCAACTACTTCGAGACCATGCCCGCCCACCAGCTGGAGCTCGCCCTCTGGCTGGAGGCCGACCGCATGGGCTCGCTGCTCGCCGCCCTCGACGACGAGTCGATGGAGAACCAGCGCGACGTCGTCAAGAACGAGCGCCGCCAACGCTACGACAACGTCCCCTACGGCACGGCCTTCGAGAAGCTGACGGCCCTCGCCTACCCGGACGGCCACCCCTACCACCACACGCCGATCGGCTCGATGGCCGACCTGGACGCGGCGACCCTGGAGGACGCGCGCGCGTTCTTCCGGACGTACTACGCGCCCAACAACGCGGTCCTGTCCGTGGTCGGCGACATCGACCCCGAGGAGACCCTCGCCTGGGTCGAGAAGTACTTCGGCTCCATCCCGGGCCACGACGGCAAGCCCGAGCCGCGCGACGGCTCGCTGCCCGACGTCATCGGCGAGCAGCTGCGCGAAATCGTCGAGGAGGAGGTGCCGGCCCGCGCCCTGATGGCCGCCTACCGCCTGCCCGAGGACGGCACGCGCGCGTGCGACGCCGTCGACCTGGCGCTCACCGTCCTCGGCGGCGGCGAGTCCTCCCGCCTCTACAACCGGCTCGTGCGCCGCGACCGTACGGCCGTGGCGGCCGGCTTCGGCCTGCTGCGGCTCGCCGGCGCGCCCTCCCTGGGCTGGCTGGACGTGAAGACGTCCGGTGACGTCGAGGTGCCCGTCATCGAGACCGCCATCGACGAGGAGCTCGCCCGGTTCGCCGAGGAGGGCCCCACGGCCGAGGAAATGGAGCGCGCCCAGGCCCAGTTGGAGCGCGAGTGGCTCGACCGGCTCGGCACCGTCGCCGGCCGTGCCGACGAACTGTGCCGCTACGCCGTCCTGTTCGGCGACCCGCAGCTCGCCCTGACCGCCGTCCAGCGCGTGCTGGACGTGACGTCCGAGGAGGTGCAGGAGGTCGCCAAGGCCCGCCTGCGCCCCGACAACCGCGCGGTGCTCGTCTACGAGCCGACCGCTGCCGAAGCCCCCGCCGACCAGGACGAGAACGAGGAGGCGGCCCAGTGACCGAGCTCGCCACGATGGACTTCCACCCCCAGCCCGCGGCGGGCGAGGCCAAGCCCTGGGCGTTCCCCGCGCCGGAGCGCGCCGCGCTGGCCAACGGCCTGACCGTGCTGCACTGCCACCGGCCCGGCCAGCAGGTCGTCGCCGTCGAGATCCTCCTCGACGCGCCCCTGGACGCCGAACCGGCCGGCCTCGACGGCGTCGCCACGATCATGGCGCGAGCCTTCTCCGAGGGCACCGACAAGCACTCCGCCGAGGAGTTCGCCGCCGAACTGGAGCGCTGCGGCGCCACCCTGGACGCGCACGCCGACCACCCCGGCGTCCGCCTCAGCCTCGAAGTGCCGGCCTCGCGCCTGCCCAAGGGCCTCGGTCTGCTCGCCGACGCCCTCAGGGCGCCCGCGTTCGCCGACAGCGAGGTCGAGCGCCTCGTCCGCAACCGCCTGGACGAGATCCCGCACGAGCTCGCCAACCCCTCCCGGCGCGCCGCCAAGGAGCTCTCCAAGGAGCTGTTCCCGGCCACCGCGCGCATGTCGCGCCCGCGCCAGGGCACCGTGGAGACGGTCGAGAAGATCGACTCCGCCGCCGTGCGCGCGTTCTACGAGAGGCACGTGCGCCCCGCCACGGCCACCGCCGTCGTCGTCGGCGACCTCACCGGCACCGACCTGGACGCCCTCCTCGGCGACACCCTGGGCGCCTGGACGGGCTCCTCGGCCCAGCCGCGGCCCGTGCCGCCGGTCACCGCCGACGACACCGGCAGGGTCGTCATCGTGGACCGCCCCGGCGCCGTCCAGACGCAGCTGCTGATCGGCCGGATCGGCGCCGACCGGCACGACCGCGTGTGGCCCGCGCAGGTGCTCGGCACGTACTGCCTGGGCGGCACCCTCACCTCCCGCCTGGACCGCGTCCTGCGCGAGGAGAAGGGCTACACCTACGGCGTCCGCGCCTTCGGGCAGGTCCTGCGGTCCGCGCCGGACGGCTCGGGCGCCGCGATGCTCGCCATCAGCGGCTCCGTGGACACCCCGAACACCGGTCCCGCCCTGGAGGACCTCTGGAAGGTGCTGCGCACCCTCGCCGAGGGGGGCCTGACCGACGCCGAGCGCGACGTCGCCGTGCAGAACCTGGTCGGGGTGGCGCCGCTGAAGTTCGAGACCGCCGCTGCCGTCGCGGGCACGCTGGCCGACCAGGTCGAGCAGCACCTGCCCGACGACTACCAGGCGACGCTGTACCAGCAGCTCGCCGCGACCGGCACCGTGGAGGCCACCGCGGCGGCCGTGAACGCCTTCCCGGTGGACCGGCTGGTGACCGTCCTCGTCGGCGACGCGGCTCAGATCAAGGAGCCGGTGGAGGCCCTCGGCATCGGCGAGGTGAAGGTCGTGTCCGCCGAGTAGGCGGACCGGCAGGCGCGGTGCACGCGCCAACGGCACACGCGCGCAGGGGCCCTGGCCGACGGAAACGTCACCAGGGCCGCTGCGTGTCCGAATTGAGGCGGAGGTTGCCTGTCTGCCCTGTGGGATGCGCTACAAAAACCGGGATTCGTTTGAGGATTGAAACCCGTCCCGCTTAGCTTCATGCGGGCTGTTCGTCAGGCAGTGCGCCGCAGCCGCGGCACCGGACAGTCATCGCCGAGTCCCCGTACGGCGCGAGCCAGGGGAGCCGGGGACCCTCCCTCCTGTCGCCGCCTTCGCGGCTGGAGGGGCCCAGAAGTCCCTGGGGTGAATCGGACGCCCGCGCGAGCCGCGAGGGGGTCCGTAGGAGACCTTCCTGCTCCGAACCCGTCAGCTAACCCGGTAGGCGAGAGGGAAGGAAAGGACACCCCCCACTTCATGGCGTTCACCTGCGCCACCGGGAAGCACCGTCGGCCCAGCCGGATGCAGCGCACCACCGCGCGCGCGGCGGGCGTCGCGGCGCTCACCACCACCGGTGTCATGGCCACCGTCGCCTCCGCTCCGGCCTTCGCCGCCGAGCCCACGCCCGAGCAGACCGGGCTGATCCCCGTCGTCACCGCCGGCGAGGCCGCCGCCGAACAGATCGACGACCAGGTCGCCGTGCAGAAGCAGGCCGCCTACGAGCAGGCCGCGCGCCAGGCGGCCGCCAAGAAGGCCGTGGAGGAGCGCGAGGCACGCGTGCGTGCCGCCCGCGAGGCCGAGCGCAAGCGACTCAACGCCTTCGTGCCGCCGATCACGGGTTCCTACGTCTCCACCGGTTACCACGCCAGCAGTTCGCTGTGGTCCTCCGGCAGCCACACCGGCATCGACTTCCACGCCGCGACCGGCACCACGGTGCACGCGGTCGGCCTGGGCACCGTCGTCGAGGCCGGCTGGGGCGGGTCGTACGGCAACCAGGTGGTCATCAAGATGAACGACGGCACGTACACCCAGTACGGACACCTGTCGTCCATCAGCGTCTCGGTGGGCCAACAGGTCACTCCCGGCCAGCAGATCGGCCTGTCCGGCGCGACCGGCAACGTCACCGGTCCGCATCTGCACTTCGAGGCCCGCACCACGGCGGAGTACGGCTCGGACATCGACCCGGTCGCCTACCTCCGCCAGCACGGCGTGAACGTCTGACGACGCACGGCGACAGATCGTCCAGCCCCGGCCCTCCCGGCCGGGGCTTTCGCCGTTTCCGATGCCCTGCTGTCCAAAAAATATCCATGGATTCCGACCCGCCATCGGAAATTCCCGCTCATTGCAATAGAGTCACGGAACACACGTCAACCGTCGACGTTTCACGGGGATTAAGGCGGAGGTCCGTCATGCGTATTCCGGCGCACTCGGTGTGCACGGCCATTCGGGACGACATCGTCGCGGGTGTCTACGAGCGCGGCAGCCGCCTCACCGAGGAACTCCTCGCCCGCCGCTACGGCGTTTCCCGCGTCCCCGTCCGGGAGGCGCTGCGCACGCTGGAGGCCGAGGGCTTCGTCGTGACGCGGCGGCACGCGGGCGCGTGCGTCGCGGAGCCGACCGAGCAGGAGGCCGCGGACGTGCTGGAGATGCGCATGCTCCTGGAGCCGCTCGGCGCCGCCCGGGCCGCCCAGCGGCGCACGGAGGCCCACCTGAAGGTGCTGCGCGGCCTCGTCCGGCTGGGCCAGGAGCGGGCCAGGAGGGGCAACAGCGAGGATCTGCGCTCCCTGGGCGGCTGGTTCCACGAGACGCTCGCCCAGTCCTCCGGAAGCCACGCCCTGACCTCGATGCTCACCCAGCTTCGCCACAAGATCGCCTGGATGTACACGGTGGAGGCGCCGGTCAACCCCGTGGAGTCCTGGGCGGAGCACGGCGCGATCGTGGACGCCGTGGCGCGCGGCGACGGGGAGCGCGCACGGGCGATCACGGCGCTGCACACCGAGCGCACCACAGTGGCGCACCGACTGCGCTTTTCCGGCGGACCGGAGCGCGTCGACCGTGTGAGGACTTCGCAACCTCCCGTAAACATGACGAGCGTGCGGCATTAACACGAGAGCCGTATACAAAGAGGAGATAATTCGCGGGGGATTATTTCTGCTGCCCGTTGGCGGGAAATGCGAAGGGCTCGCCCGATAATTCGGACGAGCCCCGCAGCCCTCAATTCCCAGGGGTTGATCAGACGGTCTCGGGGAGTTCCTCGAGACCCTCGGCGACCAGCTTCGCGAGACGGTCGAGGGCGATGTCCGCGCCCTCGGCCTCGGAGGCGAGGACGATCTCCTCGCCGCCCTGGGCGCCCAGGCCGAGCACGGCCAGCATGGAGGCCGCGTTGACGGGGTTGCCGTCGGCCTTGGCGATCGTCACCGGGATACCTGCGGCCGTGGCGGCCCGGACGAAGATGGAAGCGGGGCGGGCGTGAAGGCCCTCGGCCCAGCCGACGTTGACGCGGCGCTCAGCCATGTGATGCTGCCCTTCAGGTTCAGGTTGTCTAGACCAGTGTTCCACACGTGAAGCGTGTGCGGGACGGGTCCTTCAGGACCCGTCCCGTGCGGTCGTCGGATCGCGGCCTCGATCCGGCATCCGTCCTGAACAGACTGCCTCGCGCCGTTGTCGGACGCGAGCCGTACTCTGGGCCCCATGCAGAGCGCGTCGGACCGGCACGAGTACCCCGCCCACTGGGAGGCCGACGTGGTGCTGCGCGACGGCGGCACCGCACGCATCCGCCCCATCACCGTCGATGACGCCGAGCGTCTGGTCAGCTTCTACGAGCAGGTCTCGGACGAGTCGAAGTACTACCGCTTCTTCGCGCCCTACCCGCGCCTGTCCGCGAAGGACGTCCACCGCTTCACGCACCACGACTTCGTGGACCGGGTGGGACTCGCGGCCACCGTCGGCGGCGAGTTCATCGCAACCGTACGCTATGACCGCATTGGCGCCGACGGGATGGCCGCCTCCGCGCCTGCCGACGAGGCCGAGGTCGCCTTCCTCGTGCAGGACGCCCACCAGGGCCGCGGTGTCGCCTCCGCCCTCCTCGAACACATCGCGGCCGTCGCGCGCGAGCGCGACATCCGCCGCTTCGCCGCCGAGGTGCTCCCCGCCAACACCAAGATGATCAAGGTGTTCACGGACGCCGGCTACACCCAGAAGCGCAGCTTCGAGGACGGCGTCGTCCGCCTGGAGTTCGACCTCGAACCCACCGAGCGCTCCCTCGCCGTGCAGCGCGCGCGGGAGCAACGCGCGGAGGCGCACTCCGTACGGCGCCTGCTGGCGCCCGGCTCGGTCGCGGTCGTCGGCGCCGGCCGTACGCCCGGCGGCGTCGGCCGAAGCGTCCTCGGCAACCTCCGGGAGGCTGGCTTCACCGGCCGCCTGTACGCCGTGAACAGGGCCTTCCCCGAGGACCTGAAGGAACTCGACGGCGTGCCCGCCCACCGCTCGGTGCGCGACATGGGGGAGCCCGTCGACCTCGCGGTCCTCGCCGTGCCGGCCGAGCACGTGCCCGAGGCCGTCGCCGAGTGCGGCGAGCACGGCGTGCAGGGACTCGTGGTCCTCTCCGCCGGGTACGCCGAGAGCGGCCCCGACGGGCGCGAGCGCCAGCGCGAACTCGTCCGCCACGCGCGCGCGTACGGCATGCGGATCATCGGCCCCAATGCCTTCGGCGTCATCAACACCTCCCCGCAGGTGCGGCTCAACGCATCCCTCGCCCCCCAGATGCCGAGGCCCGGCCGGATCGGCCTCTTCGCCCAGTCCGGCGCCATCGGCATCGCCCTGCTCTCCCGCCTCCACCGGCGCGGCGGAGGCGTCACCGGCGTCACCGGCGTGTCCACCTTCGTCTCCTCCGGCAACCGCGCGGACGTCTCCGGCAACGACGTCCTGCAGTACTGGTACGACGACCCCGACACCGACGTCGCCCTGATGTACCTGGAGTCCATCGGCAACCCGCGCAAGTTCACCCGCCTCGCCCGGCGCACGGCGGCCGCCAAGCCCCTGGTCGTCGTCCAGGGCGCCGGTTCCGCCCCCCAGGGGCACGCCGTGCGGGCGACGCGACTGCCCCACGCGACGGTGTCGGCGCTGCTGCGGCAGGCCGGCGTGATCCGCGTGGACACCATCACCGAGCTGGTCGACGCGGGCCTGCTCCTCGCCCGCCAACCGCTGCCGACGGGACCGCGGGTGGCGATCCTCGGCAACTCCGAGTCACTGGGCCTGCTGACGTACGACGCCTGCCTCTCCGAAGGCCTGCGCCCGCTGCCCCCGCTGGACCTGACCACGGAGGCGTCCGCCGAGGACTTCCACGCGGCCCTCGCGCGGGCGCTGGCCGACGAGACCTGCGACGCGGTGGTCGTGACGGCGATCCCGGCGATCGGGGAGGCGTCGCCCGGGGACGCGGCGCTCGCACAGGCCCTGCGCTCGGCCGCGGCCGCCGCCCCCGCCAAGCCGGTGCTCGTCGTACACGTGGAACTCGGCGGGCTCGCGGCGGCCCTGTCCGCGGCGGCGAGCACGGCGCCGCGCGCCGAAGGGACCCCCCACGCGCGCGTCGCGACGGAAGACACCGGGACCCGATGGCCCGTCCCCGTGGAAGCGCCCGAGGGAGCGCATCTCATCCCCGCCTTCCCCGCCGCCGAACGCGCCGTCCGCGCTCTCGCCGAGGCCGTGAAGTACGCCCAGTGGCGGCGCGAGGCGGCCGACCCCGGCAAGGTCCCCGAGTACGAGGACATCGACGAGAAGGGCGCCGCCGCACTGATCGGCGGGCTCCTCGCGCGCGGGCAGGGCCTCACCCTCGGCGCCGACGAGACGTGCGAGCTGCTCGGCCGCTACGGCATCCGCACCCGCCGGGCGATCCCCGCGCCCACCCCGGACGAGGCCGCACGGGCCGCGGGCGCCCTCGGCTACCCCGTCGCCCTCAAGGCCACCGCACCGCACCTGCGCCACCGCGCCGACCTGGGCGGCGTCCGCCTCGACCTGGCCGACGAGGAGCAACTGCGGCGGGCGTACGCCGAGTTGACGGAGCTCTTCGGCAAGCCCGAGGAGCTCCGCCCGGTCGTCCAGTCGATGGCCCCGCGCGGCGTCGACACCGTCGTCCGCGCGGTCATCGACCCGGCGGCCGGCGCCGTGCTGTCCTTCGGACTCGCCGGGGCCGCCTCGCAGCTGCTCGGGGACATGGCGCACCGGCTGGTGCCGGTCACCGACCGCGACGCGACCTCGCTGATCCGTTCCATCCGCACCGCCCCGCTCCTCTTCGGCTGGCGCGGCTCGACCCCCGTCGACACGCCTGCCCTGGAGGAGCTGCTGCTGCGCGTGTCCCGGCTGGTCGACGACCACCCCGAGGTCGTCGCGGTCACCCTGGAGCCGGTCGTCGTCGCCCCGCACGGCCTGAGCGTCCTGGGCGCCTCCGTACGCCTCGCGCCCCCGCCCGCGCGCGGCGACCTCGGACCGAGGACCCTGCCGACGTACTGAGCCTGCCGACGTACTGAGCCGCCGACGTACTGAGGAGAGCGCGCCGCAGGCGAACGTCGCCGACGACGGAAGCAGTCGCGAGCGGTGCCTCGCAGTCAGTGGGTCCCCGTAGGATGGAGGGCATGGCCAAGACCAGTACGACGACCCAGGGGCTGCGCGCGGCGATCGAGCGCAGCGGCTACTACCCGGCCCTCGTGGCCGAGGCGGTGGAGGCCGCCGTGGGCGGCGAGCCGATGCGGTCGTTCCTGGTCCACCAGGAGACCACGTTCGACCAGAACGAGGTGCGCCGGCACGTGACCGTCCTGGTGCTGACCGGCAACCGCTTCATCGTCAGCCACACCGACGAACAGGCCGCCGACACCACCTCCCCGACGCCGTACGCCACGACGTCGACGGAGTCCGTGAAGCTCGGTCGGATCTCCTCGGTCGTGCTCAGCCGCGTGGTCGCGAACCCGGAGTCGTACGCCCCGGGCACGTTGCCGCGCGAGGTCGTGCTGACCATCGGCTGGGGCGCCGTCTCCCGCATCGACCTGGAGCCGGCCGCCTGCGGCGACCCCAACTGCGACGCCGACCACGGCTACACCGGCAACTCCACGGCGGACGACCTGAGCCTGCGCGTCAGCGAGGCCGGGGACGGCCCGGAGACGGTGCGCCAGGCACTCGCCTTCGCGCAGTCTCTCTCCGAGGCCACCGCGGACGTCACCCGCTGATGGCTCAGTTCGCCTCCTGGGACTACCCCGAACCGCTCGCCGTCGGCTCCGCCCCCGTCCCCGAGTACGGCTCCGGCTCCCTCGCCGACCTGCTGCCCACGCTGGCGGCGGGCATGGGCGTCCCCGGCACGACCGCTGCGATCCCGGAACTGACCCCGGCCGACCGCAACTGCGTCTTCCTGATCGACGGCCTCGGCTGGGAGCAGATCAAGGACCACGCCGACGAGGCGCCCTATCTGCACGGGCTCCTCAGCAGCTCGCGCGGCGGCACCGGACGCCCGCTCACCGCCGGCTACCCGGCGACCACCGCGACCTCCCTCGCCTCCGTCGGCACCGGCCTCCCGCCGGGCGCCCACGGCCTGCCCGGCTACACCGTGCGCAACCCGGCCACCGGCGAGCTGATGAACCAGCTCCGCTGGCAGCCGTGGACCGCGCCGGCCGCCTGGCAGCCGTACCCCACGGTCTTCCAGCTCGCCCACGAGGCGGGCGTGCACGCCGCCCAGGTGTCGTCCCCGGCGTTCCAGAACACCCCGCTCACCAAGGTCGCGCTCAGCGGCGGAACGTTTCACGGGCGGCTCACCGGCGAGGAGCGCATGGACCTCGCCGCCGAGCAACTCGCTGCCGGCGACCGCTCCCTCGTCTACACGTACTACGCCGAACTGGACGGCGCCGGGCACCGCTACGGCGTCGCCTCCGACACCTGGCGCGGCCAGCTCATGTACGTCGACCGGCTCGTCCAGCGCCTGGCCGAGCAACTCCCGCCGCGCAGCGCGCTCTACGTCACCGCCGACCACGGCATGGTCGACGTGCCCTTCGACGAGGAGCACCGCATCGACTTCGACGCGGACTGGGAGCTGCGCGCCGGAGTCGCCCTGCTGGGCGGCGAGGGCCGCGCCCGTCACGTCTACGCCGTACCGGGCGCCGCGGACGACGTCCTGACCTGCTGGCGCGAGGTGCTCGGCGAGCAGTTCTGGGTGGCCTCCCGGGAGGAGGCGATCGCCGCCGGCTGGTTCGGGCCGCGGATCGACGAGCGGGTGCACGCACGCCTCGGCGATGTGGTCGCGGCCGCGCGGGACGACGTCCTGATCATCGCCTCCGAGCGGGAGCCCAAGGAGTCGGCGATGGTCGGCAACCACGGCTCGATGACCCCTGCCGAGCAGTTGGTCCCCCTGCTCGAAGTACGCTCCTGAAGCCCCGGAACCGTTTCTCCTGCCCCCTTCACCGTCACCGAAAGGCGCTCGACTCCCCATGCCCGAGCTGGTGTTCTTCTCCGGAACCATGGACTGCGGGAAGTCGACGCTGGCTCTCCAGTTCGCGCACAACCGGTCGGCGAGGGGACTGCAGGGTCTGATCTTCACCCGGGACGACCGCGCGGGGGAGGGGAAGCTCTCCTCACGGCTGGGGCTGGTGACCGACGCGGTCGAGGCGGTGCCGGGGATGGATCTGTATGCCTATGTGGTCGACCGGGTGTCTCAGGGCGGCAAGGTCGACTACTTGATCGTGGACGAGGCGCAGTTCCTGGCGCCGGAGCAGATCGATCAGGTGGCGCGGGTCGTGGACGACCTGAACCTCGATGTCTTCGCCTTCGGCATCACCACCGACTTCCGCACCAAGCTCTTCCCGGGCTCCCGGCGGCTGATCGAGCTGGCGGACCGCCTTGAGACGCTCCAGGTGGAGGCGATGTGCTGGTGCGGGGCGCGGGCCACGCACAACGCCCGCACCGTGGGCGGCGAGATGGTGGTGGAAGGCGAACAGGTCGTCGTCGGTGACGTGAACGGCCTCACCGCGGAGGTCGGCTACGAGGTGTTGTGCCGGCGCCACCATCTGCGCCGCATGACGAGCGCTTCGGCCCGTGCCGGCGCGCTCTCACCGGACGTCCTGCCGATGACGTCCGACTGAGCGCGGACTCGGCTCACGCAGGCAACCTGAAACGCGGAACTGGCGGCGCCTGCACGGAGGTTGAGCGACCTGTCACTGCTCCTCGCGGGCGTATCCGCTGAGCAGTTCGACGCCGCGGAGCAGGGCGGAGTGGTCGAGGTCCGCCTCTCCGCGGGCCACGGCCGATGCCACGAACTGCGCGGCGACGCTGCCCAGGGGGATGGCGGCGCCGATCGCGCGGGCCGTGTCGGTGACGATGCCCAGGTCCTTGTGGTGCAGGCCCATCCGGAAGCTGGGTGTGTAGTCGCGCTTCAGGAAGTTGGCCTTCTTGCGGGCGAGGGCGGTGGAGCCCGCCATGCCGCCGCCGATGACGTCGAGGGCGGCTTCGAGGTCCACCCCCGACTTCTCGAGGAAGACCACCGCTTCCGCGCACGCCTGCAGGTTGATCGCGAGGACCAGCTGGCCGGCGGCCTTCACCGTCTGGCCGCGGCCGTTCGGACCGCAGTGCGTGATGGTCCTGCCGAGGGCCTCGAAGACGGGTTTCGCCGCCGCGAAGTCCTCCGCGTCCCCGCCGACCATGATCGACAGGATGCCGTCGATCGCACCGGTCTCCCCGCCCGCGACGGGCGCGTCCAGAACCCGGATCCGGTGCTCGGCGGCCTTGCCCGCCAGCGTGATCGCATGCTGCGGGGCGATGGTGGACATGTCGATCAGCAGCGTCCCCGGGCGGGCGTTGGCCAGGATGCCGTCGGGGCCGAGAGCGACCTCCTCGACCTGCGGAGCGTCCGGCAGCATGGTGATCACCGCCTCGGCCTCGCGGACCGCCTCGCGGATCGACGCCGTGGGCCGCCCGCCCGCCGCCCGCAGCGGCCCGGCCTTGCCGTCGCTGCGGTTCCATCCGTACACGGTGTGTCCGGCTCGGCACAGGTTGACAGCCATCGGGCTGCCCATGGTGCCAAGACCGAGGAAAGCGATCGTCTTCAACGCGAACTCCTTGGTGACAGCGGGTGAGGGTGGTGGCGGAGCGGGTTTCAGGGCAGGAGCAGCCGCTCCAGGTCGGCGGGCGGCCTGCGGCCCACGAGGGAACGGAGCGCCGTCCAGGAGCCGGTGTCGCCGGCGAGGATCCCGCCCAGCAGATCACCGCTGTCCTGGCGGAGCAGGATCTTGGCGTAGCGGTCGGTGTCCTCGGCGAAGACCGCTTCGAGCGCCTGCCCGTGGTCGCACCGCGTGGCGCCGAAGGTGGCGATCCGCACGCCGAGCAGCTTGAGCGCGGTCGACGTGTCGGCGCCGTCGAACGGCTCCGGGGTCCGCCCCGTCAGTTGGCGCGCGACGCTGTCGGCCATGCGGTACCCGGGAGCGACCAGGCCGTGGCAGCGTCCTTGCACGCAGGCGCACTCGCCGATGGCCCACACCCGCTCGTCGGCGGTGCGGCAGAGATCGTCGACGACGACGCCGCCCCGCTCGCCCCGCTCGAGCCCGGCGGCGTCGGCCAGTTCGTCACGCGGCCGAACGCCCGCGGCGAACACCACCACGTCGGCATCGAGCACCGTCCCGTCCGAGAGCGTCACCGCGCGCACCGCCCCGTCCGTCCCGGCCTCGATCGACGCCGTGGCCGTGGCGCAGTGCACCCGCAGGCCGAGCTCGGCGACCCGCCGGTGCAGTACGTGCGCGGCGCCCGCGTCGAGCTGCGCCGGCATCAGGTGCGGGGCGGTCTCGACGACATGGGTGCGCATCCCCAGCAGGCGCAGGGCGTTCGCCGCCTCCAGACCGAGCAGCCCGCCTCCCACCACGACGCCCGGCCGCCCGGGGGAGGCGGCGGCACGCAGGGCGTCGAGGTCGTCGAAGGTGCGGTACGTGAAACACCCCGGCAGGTCGTGGCCGGGAACCGGCGGGACGAACGGGCGTGAACCGGTGGCCAGGACCAGCGCGTCGTACCAGATCCGCTCGCCGTGGGCCGTCTCGACGCTGCGGGCGGTCCGGTCCACCGAGACGACGGGGGAGCCCAGAACAAGGTCCATCCGAGGGTCGCTCAGGAAGTCCGCTCCCACCAGAGTGAGGTCGGACTTGCTCTTGCCGTCCAGGTACGAGGACAGGCCGACGCGGTCGTAAGCGGGATGGTGCTCTTCGCCTACGACGACGACGCGCCAGGTCCGCTCGGTGTCCAGGGCCCTGACCTGCTCGACGAGCCGGTGGCCGACCATGCCGTGTCCGACGACGAGGAGTGTCCGCGTCATGATGCCTTCTCCCTTTCCTGCCGTGATGCGTGCGCCCAGGCGCGGCACAGTTCCTCCACCGGCCCGGTGCAGCCGCCGCAGCCCGTGGTGGCCCGGGTCGTCTTCGCGAGCGCCGTGACGGTGCGGGAGCCCGCCCGCCACGCCTTCAGCAGCGTCTGCTCCGAGACGTTGCCGCACAGGCAGACCGGAGCGCTCCCGCCGCCCGCGGCACTGCCCGACGCCGGGCCGGGAGGCAGGTCCAGCAGCAGCCCGAGCCGGTCGGAGGGAAGCCGCTGTCCGCGTCTGTGGAGGAATCCGATGGTCGCGATGGCCTGCGGCAGGCCGAACAGCACGGCGGCCACGACTCGTTCGTCCCGCAGGGCGAGACGGACGTATCGCCGGCCCGCCCGGTCGGTGAGGCCGATCTGCCGGGTGCCGGGCCGGTGCAGATCGGCGGGCGAGCCGATGGCGGCCACGTCCGCGACATCGGTGCGCAGCCGCAGCGCGGACGGGCGCGGCCGATAGGTCACAGCATGTCCGGCGAGGATCTCGGCGAGGGCCTCGGCCTGCTCCCAGGCGACCTGGGGGCCGTCGGCGAGCCGGCCGTCGTAGGCGGTGCTGTCACCGATCGCGTGCACGTGCGGGTCGCTGGTGCGCAGCCGGTCGTCGACCACTGTGCCGACGCGGACGTCCAGACCGCAGGCGCGGGCGAGCCGGGTGTCGGGAGCGGTCCCGGCGCACAGGACGACCGTGTCGGCGCGCAGCGTCGTTCCGTCGTCCAGCCGGAGTCGGCCCGGCGGGCGGCCGACGGCCGTTCTCCCGCCGAGCACGGTGACCCCGGCCCGCTCCAGTCGCTCGGAGAGCATGCCGCTGCACGTCTCGCCCAGCCGTGTGTACAGGGGATGAGGGGTGGCGCAGACCAGGGTGGCGCCGACGCCGCGAGCGGCGAGCGAGGCCGCGGTCTCCACCGCGAGGGGGCCCTCACCGAGGACGACCGCGGTCTCTCCGGTGACCGGCAGTCGGCCCGGGGCCGGACCCGGGGCGACGACGCCCTCCGCCAGACGTCCCTCGCAGTCCAGCAGACCGGGAACGCCGGGGATCAGTGGGCGGGCTTCGACAGCGAGGACGAGGGCGTCGTAGGAATACGTGGCCGGCGCGCCGTTCACCTGCGCGAGGACCCTGTGTCGTGCCCGGTCGACGGCCGTCACCACCGTGGCCGGTCCGGCCCCGAGGACGGTGACGGCGCCCTCGAAACCGTGGTGCCGCATGCGGTCCACGAGCCGCTGGGCTGCCGGACCGTCGCCGACGACAAGTACGTTGCTCAACGTGTCACTCCTGGTAGGGGGCTATCCGCACGGCGCACACCTTGAACTCGGGCATGCCGCTGCGCGGGTCCAGAGCCGGGTGGGTGAACAGGTTGGCCCGGCCCGCGCCCGGAAAGTGGAAGGGCACGAACACGGTGTCCAGGCGCATCGTCGCGTCCAGCCGGACCCGGGCCGTCATGCTGCCGCGCGCGGAGACGACCGCCGCGAGGCCGTGTTCGGCCAGCCCGCAGTGGGCCGCGGTGTCGGGGTGGACTTCGAGGAACGGCTCGGGAACCGCCTCGCACAGCTCCGCGACGCGACGGGTCTGGGAACCCGACTGGTAGTGCGCCAGAACCCTGCCGGTCGTGGCGTAGAGGGGGTAGGCGGAACTGATCTCCTCGGCCGGCCCCCGATGGTCCACGTCCGCGAACCTGGCCCTGCCGTCGGGGTGCGCGAACCGGTCCAGGAAGAGCCTCGGCGTCCCCGGGTGAGAGCCCTCGGTGTCGGGGCAGGGCCAGTGGAGGCTCTCTCCGGCGTCCAGCCGCTCGTAGGAGATGCCGGAGTAGTCGGCCCTGCCGCCACGGGACGCGGCACGCAACTCCTCGAACACCTCCCGGGGCTCGGTCGGGTAACGGCCCGCCGGCTCGCCCAGCCGTACGGCGAGATCGTGCAGGACCTGAAGGTCACTGCGCACCTGCGGCGGGGGCGGCAGCAGCGAACGGCGGCGCAGTACCCGGCCTTCGAGGTTGGTCAGGGTTCCCTCCTCCTCGGCCCACTGCGTGACCGGCAGCACCACATCCGCCATGCGGGCCGTCTCCGAGGGGACGAAGTCGGCCACGACCAGGAGATCCAGTGCCGCGAGCCGTTCCGTCACGTGCGAGGCGTGCGGGGCCGAGACCGCCGGGTTGGAGCCGAAGACCAGCAGCGCCCGTGGCCCGTGCTCGCCGCCCAGCGCGTCCAGCAGTTCGTAGGCGCTGCGCCCGGGGCCCGGCAGCTCGTCCGGCGCCACCCCCCACACCCGGGCGACGTGGGCGCGCGCAGCCGGATCGGTGAGGGCGCGGTAGCCGGGCAACTGGTCGGCCTTCTGACCGTGTTCCCGGCCGCCCTGGCCGTTGCCCTGTCCGGTCAGACACCCGTAACCGCTGCCTGGCCGCCCGGGCAGGCCGAGGGCGAGCGCCAGGTTGACGAACCCCGCGACGGTGTCGGCGCCGTTGCTGTGCTGCTCGACGCCCCGACCGGTCAGGACGTAGGCGCTGTCGGCCTCGGCGAGCATCCGGACCGCTCGGCGCTGTGCGCTCGCCGGAACGCCGGTGACCTCCTCGACCCGCTCCGGCCACCATGCCAGGGCCTGTCGCGCCGTCGAGTCGAAGCCGTGGGTGCGCGCGTGGACGTAGTCCTGGTCGACCAGCCCCTCCGCCACCGCGACGTGCAGGAGACCGAGGGCGAGCGCCAGGTCGGTGCCGGGCGTCGGCTGAAGATGCAGTGCCGCGCGCCGGGCCGTGGCGGTGCGCCGGGGATCCATGACGATCAGTCGGGCCTGGTCGAGGTGCTGCATCAGGGGCGGCATGGTCTCGGCGACGTTCGCCCCCGCCAGCAGTACGGTCTGCGCGCCCCTGAGGTCGGTGACGGGGAAGGGCAGGCCCCGGTCCAGCCCGAACGCGGCGTTGCCGGCGGCCGCCGCGGACGACATGCAGAAGCGGCCGTTGTAGTCGATCTGGCCGGTGCGCAGGGCGAGACGGGCGAACTTGCCCAGCAGGTACGCCTTCTCGTTGGTCAGGCCGCCGCCGCCGAACACCGCCACGGCGTCCGGGCCGTGCTGGGCGCGGATGCCGCGCAGGCCCCGCGCCACGGCGTCCAGCGCGGACTCCCAGGAGGCCTCCCGGAGACGGCCGTCCGCGCCGCGCACGAGGGGCCGGGTGAGCCGGTCGGCGGTGTGCAGGACCTCGGTGGCCGTCCAGCCCTTCTGGCACAGCCGGCCCTGGTTGACCGGGAAGTCCCGGGGCCGCACCTTGACTCCGACGTCGAGGTCACCGTGCAGTTGGGCAGCGCACTGCAGCGCGCAGTACGGGCAGTGGGTGTTCGCCTCGGGTATCGGCGCGGGCAGGTCAGACACGGCTGGCTTCCTTCACGGCGCCCGTGGCCCGCCTGCCCGCGCTCGGGACGCGGCGGAGGTAGACGGACCTGAGCACGGTCAGGCACAGCGCGTAGTAGGCGAGGAAGGCGACGAAGGCGGGGATGCCGGAGCCGGATCCGTCGGTGTAGGACAGCTTGAACGCGAGGTTGATGGCCGCCCCGCCGAGCGCGCCGACGGCGCCGGCGATGGCGATGACCGCGCCGGACAGGCGCCGCGCCCGGGCGAAGGCGTCCCGCGCGTCGCGGCCCGAGGTGACCTCGTCCTCGGCCTTCTTCGCGAACAGCGCCGGGATCATCTTGTACGTCGATCCGTTGCCGAGGCCGCTGAGGACGAACAGGGCGGTGAAACCGACGACGAACAGTGCGAAGGAGTTCGTCTCGGCCGCCACGATGAGCACGGCGGTGGCGGCGCCCATGCCGAGGAAGTTCCAGAACGTCACCCGCGCGCCGCCCACCCGGTCGGCCAGCAGGCCGCCTTCAGCGGACGGGCGAAGGATCCGAGCAGCGGCCCGAGGAAGGTGTAGCCGACGGCTTCCCGCGGCGAGGCGCCGAACTCGTTCTGCAGGACCAGGCCGAAGGCGAAGCCGTAGCCGATGAACGAGCCGAACGTGCCGATGTAGAGCAGCGAGATCAACCAGGTGTCGCGGTCTCGCGCCGCCTCGCGCCGGGTGCCGGGCTCGGCGCGTACGGCGTCGACGTTGTCCATCTTCCACGCTGCCAGCAGCGCGACCAGCACGATCACCGGCAGGTACACGGCGGCGACATAGGAGGGGTGGGTGTCGCCCGCGACGGAGATCACCAGGAGTCCGATGAGCTGGACCGCCGCCACCCCGAGGTTTCCGCCGCCCGCGTTGAGTCCGAGGGCCCAGCCCTGGTGGCGCCGCGGGTAGAAGGCGGTGATGTTGGTCATCGAGGAGGCGAAGTTGCCGCCTCCCACCCCCGCCAGGGCGCCGATCAGCAGGAACACCCACAGCGGGGTGCCGGGCCGCTGCACGAAGTACAGGGCCGAGAGCGTCGGCGCCAGCAGGATGCTCGTCGCGAACACCGTCCAGTTCCGGCCGCCGAACCGGGTCACGGCACGGCTGTAGGGCAGCCTCAGCAGGGCGCCGACGACGGTCGGCGTGGCCACCAGGAGGAACTTCTCGCCGGGGCCGAAACCGAGACCGATCTCGGGGGACATGAACAGGACGAGGACGGACCACAGGGTCCACACCGAGAATCCGACGTGCTCGGACAGGACGGACAGGACGAGGTTGCGGCGGGCGATCAGCCGGCCTCCCGCCTGCCAGGCGTCCTCGTCCTCGGGATCCCAGCCGATGAGCCAACTGCCCTGTCGGGCAGATATGTGAGCCATGTTCACTCCGAGTGCGTGACGGGCTTCGTGGGCACGGACAGGCCCCGGCGAGGGTTGCTCGCCGGGGCCCGGCGTTTCGGCTTGCATGGTGGTGCGGTGGTGCGGTGGTGCGGTGCGACGGGTCGGAGACCTCAGAAGCTGAGGTCCAGCGCCTTCACCTGGTCCCGCTCACGGTCCGGGTGGCTGTCGGGGAAGACGAAGCACCGGGTGTTCTTCAGCTTGTTGTTCTCGACCTTGGCCGTGGAGAAGATCACCACCGGGACCCGCTCGCCCTTGTTGAGGAAGTCCGCGCGGAAGTCGATGATCGGCGCGTCCTCGCCCCAGCGGCCCAGGAAGTCGTCCACGACGTCCTGGTCGGCGTAGATGTGCCGGATGTGGTGACCGACGTAGGCGTCCGGCTGTTCGCTCGCCCCGACGATCGCGATGTCCTTCCAGTTCGCGTGGGCGACCGTGCCGTCCTCCTCGATGAGGTGGATGGCCACGGGGCAGTTGTCGTAGTAGGCCTCGATGAACGCCACAGCGTCCTCACCGGTCGGCGTGTAGGACTCGCTGGACCGGTCGACCTGGTCGATCCACGCCTGGGCGGTGGAGGAGCCCTCGCCCGGCGCGGGGGAGGGGCTCGGGTGGGTGGTGACCGGGCGCAGGGCCCAGAAGCCGAACGTCGCGCCGTCGACCGTCCCGAAACCGACGTTGGCGTACCCGGAGGGGAACGCGGGGTTGGTGAAGGTCGCCTCCAGGTTCTCCACCGGCGTCCCGGCCTTCGCCAAGGCGTCGTGGCCGTCGATGCCCAGGACGTCGGCGAGCCTGCTGCCGGCCGCGGCCTTGTCCCGCAGAAGCTCCGTGGCGGCCTTGTTGGCCAGCACCACCGCGCCGTCGGCGTCGGTGACCAGCATGCCGGGAGAGGCCCAGTTGAACAGGTCGAGAAGCTGCTCGGAAGAAGGGTGCTGCGACATGGTGTGTGTCTGCCCTTCTCTGGGTTACAGAACCTTGCGGCTGTAGTTGAAGACCTGACCGGTGGGTCCGTTCGACGGGAACTCGGCGATGGCGACGATCCACTCCGCCACGGTGCGCGGCGACTTGAGCCAGTCCGTTCCGAATCCCGCGTTGACGGCGCGGATGATCTGGTCGCTCATCTCGCCGTCCAGCCCGGCCATCGTCATGGCGGTCGCCACGGGGCCGGGACGTACTTCGTTGGCCACGACACCGTCGTCGGCGAACTCGACCGAGCACGCTCGCATCAGCGTGGTCATCGCGGCCTTGCTGGCCGCGTACGCCCAGCGTTCGGGCCGGTAGCCGTTGGCCAGACTCGCCCCGACGAACGTCAGGGAGCCGCCGCCGGCCTGCTTGAGCAGCGGAGCCGTCGCCTGTACGAGGTTCAGCGCCGTGCGTACGTTCGTCTCGTAGGCGTCCGCCGCCACCTGCCACTCGACCTTGACGAGGTCGGCGGGATCCGGTGAGAGGCCGGCGTTGAGCACCACCGCCCCGACCCCCTCGGCGAGGGCGGCGCCCGTGGAGGCGAGGGCGGCGCGCACCGCCTCGCCGTCCCGCACGTCGGCGACGAGGTCGACGTAGCCGCTCTGCTCGGCGAGGGCGGGGTTGCCCCGCCGGGACAGTCCGACGACGGTGTACTGCCTGCGCAGGAACTCCGTCGCCACGGCCGCGCCGATCCCGGACGAGGTGCCGGAGACCACCGCCACCCGGGAGGCGTCCTGCCCCATCAGGCGGCCTGGAAGACGGTCGCGTCGATGGCCTTCAGGGTGCGCATCGACTCGATGGTGATGACGCCCGGGTCCAGCTTCCGGCCGTGCAGGCGCTCGATCTCGATGACCATCTGGACGAACTGGAGACTTGTCACCGCGCCCGACTGGATGAGGTCGGTGTCTTCCTGGATGTCGAGCGGCTTCTCGTGGAGGCCGTCGAGCCACTTGCGCAGCGAGGTTATCTTGCTTTCCACTGTGCCCTCTTCCTCTTACTTTGTCCTGAACTCCACGGAGAAGTCGGTGGGATGGGAGAACGACTGGCTCTCCATGCCGAGGCGGTCGCGGGTGACGACCACGTCCGAGCAGCGCCGGACGATCTCCTCGATGAGCAGCGAGAACTCGGTCTTGGCGAGCATGGCCCCCGGGCAGGCGTGCGCTCCGACCGCGAACGGGATCGAGCCCTTGCGGCTCCTGCCGGTCTCGAACCGGTCGGGGTGGTCGAAGACCCGTGGGTCACGGTTGGCTCCGGCGACCGAGGCCAGTACCGCCGAGTGCCGCGGCACCCGCACGCCCTGAACGGTCAGGTCCTCGGCGGCGAACCGGACGATCGTCTGCACGGGCGGGTACAGCCGGAGCGTCTCTTCGATGTAGTCGTCCCGGACCGCCTCGTCGCGAAGCTCGGCCAGGTCGAAGACGCCGCGTCCCATGCAGTACACGAGCGAGGTGATGAACGCGCTGCTGGTCTCCGTACCGGCCAGGAAGAACAGCAGCGCCGTCGAGCGCACTTCGCTGTCGGTCAGTGAGATCCCCTTGCGGTCCCGGGTCCGCTCGATCGTCTCCAGCAGGGACCGCGCGCCGGCGGTCCCGGCGGGCCGCTGTTCCTCGATCAGCCGCAGCAGCTCGCTGACGTTGGCGTGGGTCTCGTCGGTTTCCTCGGTGGGATAGTCCAGCAGCCGAGCCAGCGGACGGGTCAGGCGGTGGAACCGACTCTCCAGCGAGGTGTCGACACCGAGGATCGTGCACACGATTCCGTACGGCACCCGGTGCGCGAAGGAGTTGTAGAAGTCGTCGGTCTCGATGCCCGCGATGCTGTCGACCAGGCTGTGGATCAGCCCCGGCATCAGCGCCTGTTTGTACTCGGCGATGCGGCCGGCGGACAGGATCGGCGCCAACAGGGCACGGAAGGCCCGGTGACTGGGCCCGTCGGCGTCGAGCACGTTGGGGCCGAAGGCGCGCGCGCTGGCCTTGAGCGGATGGTCGGCCACGATCGCGGGATGGGCGAGAGCCTCCTGCACCGCCGCGTTGCCGGTCACGGCGAACAGTCCCTCGTCCAGCCGGTGCACGTCCGCCTGCGCCCTGAGATGCCGGTACCAGTAGGGCCGTGAGAGCAGGCCGGCCGGAGACTCCGCGGTCGCTACGAAGGACATGTCGCATGCCCCCCGACGCCCAGACCGGCGATGCCGGCCAGCAGTCGCATCGCCGCGAGCCATTCGGCGTCGGTCAGGCCCAGAGAGCCGGGCTCCGTGTAGAACGCGGTGAGCGATCCGGTCTCTCCACCAGGAACATCAAATTTGCAGTGGAAAACTGTGCGGCCGTGAATATCTCCGTCAGGGGCGGGAGGTACGGCCGCCGGTCCGGCGACGCCGACCAGCCCGTCGGTGCCCAGGGAAAAGCCGCCGAAGGTGATGGCTGTTTCCGGTGTGAAGTTTCTCCGGACGAGCTCGAAGACGAGCCTGAGACGTTCTTTCGGGTCGTGCTCGGTCGCATACCGCTCAAGGAGAGCGTTCGCTGCTTCCAGCACGCGTTCTATTCGGCGTTTGCCTTGGATGGATTCTAGGGCGAGGGAGAATTTTTCTTCGGTGTTCTGTGTACTCAAGTGTCGAGTCCTTGCCTGTTGCACGGGGTCTGGCACTTGTGGAGCAGGAATTGGTTAGGGCGTTCAGGAGGTGTAGCCGAAGCGCGCCGACAGTTCCCGCTTGTTGATTTTCGTGTTCTCCAGGAGCGGCATCGAGGAGACGAAGTGCACCTTGGAGGGCACCATGTAGGCGGGGAGCCTCTCCCTCAGGCGTCCCTGCATTTCCTGCTCGGTCATGGCCTTGTAGGGCTGCTCGGCGAACAGGATGATGCGGGGATTTCCGGTGCGATCGGGGATCGGCATGACGACCGATCGCGTACTGCCCAGGGTTCGGGCGGCCGACTCGATCTCCGCCGGTTCGATTCGATGACCGGCGATTTTGATCTGGGCGTCCTTGCGGCCCACGAAATGCAGGACGCCGGAGTCGTCCAGCCGGCCCTGGTCACCGGTGAGATAGACCGGGATCCGCTCCCCGTCGACCGTGACGTGCCGGAACACGGCGGCGGTCTGGGCGGGGGCGTTCAGATAGCCGAGGGCGAGCCCCGTCCCGCCGATGGCGACCTCGCCCGTCTCACCCGGCCGGACCGGGGTGTCGTCGCGGACGATGTACATCTGCGTGCCGGGCACGGGAAGGCCGGCCGGGATGCCGGTCGCCGCCGCGGTGTCGTCCTCGGTGATGCGACGGACCGTGGCGAACACACAGGACTCGACGGGCCCGTAGCCGTTGTACAGCTCGATGCCGGGGTGGGTGTCGAGAAGTTTCCGGCAGTTCGCCGGAGACGGTCTGTCCCCGCCCAGGAGTACGGCCCGCAGACCGCCCAGGCACTCGATGTCGCCGCCCGCGATCACGTCGAAGAGCGAGGGTGTGAGGAAGAGATGGGTGGCGGCCAGGTCGTGGACGTAGGAGCGGATCGCGGGTGGCAGCAGCAGGTCGTCCTCGTGCACGACCACGGTGCCGCGGCTGAGCAGGGTGCCCCACAGCTCCAAGGTGAAGGCGTCCCAGGCGACGGCAGCCGCGTGGATCATCACCGGGTGCTCGCCGAAGTCCATGAAGCCCTTCGGGGCGAACAGTCTCGTGGTGGCTCGGTGCGGGGACAGCACCCCCTTGGGGCTGCCGGTGCTCCCCGACGTCCAGAACAGGGTCGCGCAGGCGTCCGGCGGTACGTCCGGCAGGCCGTCCGGCGCCGGGGCGGCCGTATCTGTCCGCAGCAGGTCGTCGAAGGCGGTGTGGCCGGTCCCTGTCTGGTCGAGCCGGGTGGAGCCCGCGGCGTCCGCCAGGACGACGGGGGAGCGCATGGAGCCCAGCAGCTCGGCGATGCGGGGGGCCGGCCAGCGCACGTCCAGGACGCCGTAGGCGCCGCCGGCCATGAGGACGCCGAGGAGGACTGCGGCCAGGTCCGGTGATCTGCGGGCCACGACCGGAACGACGCTGCCGGGCCGCACACCGTGCCCGATCAGACGGTGAGCGATGCGACGGGACCTGGCCGCCAGCTCCGCATAGGTCACCGCCTCCCGGGCGGTGACGATGGCATTGCGGTCCGGGAATTCCCGGGCGACCCGCTCGAATGCCTCATGAATGGTTGACTCGAATTCTGCCCTGTCGTACATGGTGCTACGCACGATTGATCCCCCATCGGCGCGGTTGCTGACAAGCGGCGAGTCTTTCGAAGGGCGTCAGTCGAACTTCATCGAGGACGGGAGGATCGAGCCCGGAGCGAGGTCGAGTCGGGGGGGAGCGGAGAACTCCATGAGAACGGCCCCTTCCTTTCCCACGAAGGTCGCCGTGTGGCGCTGACGCGAGGGGATGTAGGCCACGTCACCGGCGTTGAGTTCATACTCGGTGCCCTCGCAGACGAAGCGGATGGACCCCTCCGTGACCACGACCCACTGCTCGTTCTCGTGCCAGTGCGGAGGCATGTTCAGTTCTCCGGACTGATCGGCCACCACCTTGAGACAGGACATCTCCTGGCCGAACGCGAAGCGACGCGACAGCGCGATCCCTTCGGCCTTCAGTTCCTCGTGGTCGTCCCAGTTTATCTTCATCGGATTTCTCCTGGTTGACATACATGGAGCACGGCCGAGGACCTTTTGGGTCCAGGGGGTCCGTTGCTTTGGTGGAACGCTTTACGACCCAGACCAGACGGTACGTAACCGCGAAGTTACTTTCAATGGGCATCTCACATTCCGGATAGCCGACCGAGGGCACAGAGAGTATTCCCTGTTGCAAAGTGGCTGAGATGTCTATTGCGCGCTGCCGGTCTTCGCCGCCGCGACGGACTCCGGGGACGGCGCGTCGGGCCGGTCCAGGACGCGGTCGGGCAGGCGCATCGCCAGGGCGACTGGGACGGCGAAGACGAAGAGCAGTGCATAGAAGGTCGCGCGCAGACCGCTGGAATCGGCCAACCAGCCGAAGGCGGGAGAGCACAGGCCGCCCGCCGCCATGGCCAGCCCCAGCGTCAGCCCGCTGGCCGTGCCGGGGCGGTGGGGCAGGTAGTCCTGTGCCAGCGTCACCTGGGCGGCGAAGGGCAGGAACATGGCGGCGCCGAACAGCGCGGCACTGGCGACCAGCACCCAGAACGCCGGGGCCCACGCGATGCCGAGCAGGGCCGGAAGCGCCGTCAGGTACCCGACGCGCAGTGAGGTCATCCGGCCGTACCGGTCGCCGACCAGGCCGCCCAGCAGGGTGCCGACGGCGCCGGCCGCGGTGTAGACGGTGAGCGCGGCGGCGCCGGCCCCGGCGGACTGCCCCAGATCGCGCTGTGCGTGCAGGGACACCAGGGAGGTGACGGTGACGAAGGGGATGGACCAGCCGATGATGACGACCACCAGGCGGCCGAAGGCGCGCCAGTCGTCGGCCTGTGCCGTGCCGGCCCCGGACTTCGCCGCCGATGCGGCGGTCACCAGCGGAGCCGTCTCCGCGTAGCCCCGCCGGCGCATCCACGGCCCCTTGAGCCCCCACAGGATCGCCATGATCGCGGCGGGAACGGCCAGCAGATAGCTCGCGTCGAATCCCGCCGACCCGATCACCAGGGTGACCAGCGACGGCGCGACGGCGCCGCCGACCGTCCCGCCGACGGAGAAGACGCTCATCGCCTTCTGCGAGGAGCCGCCGGCGGCACGGGCCTGGCTGGTCGCGGGCGGGTGGTAGGCCGCGATGCCGATCCCGGCCACCGCGACACACAGCCAGGTGAGCGCGTAATTGCCGGCCAGTCCGGCCGCGACCACGCCCAGGGCGGCCGTGACGAACCCGGCCGGCACCAGCCAGCTCTGCGGCCTGCGGTCGGAGAGGACGCCGAACAGCGGCTGGAACAGGCTGGAGACGCCGCTCGCCGCGAACGCCAGGCCGGAGACCGCGGCGTAGCTGTAGTGACGCTCGGACATCAGGAACGGCAGCATCGCGGGGATCGCCCCCTGATACAGGTCGTTGACCGCGTGCGTGCTGGTCAGAAAGCCGAGTTGCCCTTTTTTCATCGAAAGGTCTGTCCTGTTCGCCATGGGGTAAAGATCTACAATCATCAGGTTCTCAGGTCCTCAGGTCCTCTGAGGAGTGCTACTTTACCGAGTGCCGCGAGGCGCGAAAACCCCGCCCCGGTCAAAGGCGTTGGCCTCGGAGTCCGTCCTGCCGGAAGAGGCATTCACACACGAAGGAGCTTCAGATGAGCGCACAGACCGCTGTCCGGGTGTCGGAAGGACTCGTCGCACTGGAGGAGGAGCCGACCCGACTCGCCGAGACGCTGGACGACCTCTGCACCCGGTGGGCCAGGGCGTCGGGCGCCGTCGCCCTGACCGTGCCCGCGCTGCTGCCGGTCGCCGACCTCGCCACGCTCGACGTCTACCGGAACTTCCCCCAGCTCGCCCTCGTCTCCTCACCCCTGGACGTTGCCGCGGCCGGCGCCGGACAGATCGAACAACAGGCCTCCGCCGGGGAGTTCGGTCCCGGGGCGCTGCGCGGGGCGGGCCTCGCCCTCCCCTCCAGCGCCTGCTACGGCGTGTACCTCCACCACCGCGACCGGCAGGTGTCCCCGGACGGAGAGCTGGTGACCGTGGTCGCGCAGTGCTTCCGCAACGAGGACCACTTCGACGGGCTCCGCCGCCTCAAGGCGTTCCGGATGCGCGAGGTCGTGGCACTGGGAAGCCCGGACCAGGTCACGGACCACCTCGATCGCTCGGCGCGCTTCCTGGACGCCCTGGCCGGCGAGATCGGCCTGCCGCTGGAACGCCGGGCGGCCTCCGACCCCTTCTTCGACCAGTCCGGCGAGCGGGCCACGTTCCAGCAGCTGCTTCCGGTCAAGTACGAGTACGTCTACAAGGGCTTGGCGATCGCCTCGGTCAACACCCACTTCCTCTTCTTCGGAGAGCGGTGCGCCATCTCGCTGCCGACCGGCGAACCGGCGTCCACCAGCTGTGTCGGCTTCGGAGTCGAGCGCTGGCTGCACGCGCTGGCGGACCACTTCGGCGGCGACTGGGACCTGGCGCAGGACGCCGTGGAGAAGGCCGGGAAGTCGCTGGCCTGAGCGACGGGGTCGCGGGGGGGGGGGGGGGGGGGGGGGGGGCCCCCCCCCCCCCCCCCCCCCCGGGCGGGGGGGGCCCGGGGGGGGCGGGGGGGGGGGGGGGCCCCCGCCCC
>NZ_JBITCT010000023.1:0-153894 GCF_044453465.1 Streptomyces sp. NPDC051677 | reverse complement strand
GCGACCCGCTACGACAAGACCGCCGAGTCCTACCAGGCAGCTGTCACGCTCGCCTCGCTCCTGATGTGGGCGTGACATTTGAAGACAACTCCTAGCCCGGCGTCACCAACCTCGCCTCGTACGCGAACACCGCCGCCTGGGTGCGGTCCCGCAGGCCCAGCTTCACCAGGATTCTGCTCACGTGGGTCTTGATGGTCGACTCCGCCACCACCAGCCGTCCGGCTATCTCCAGGTTCGACAGGCCCTGGGCGATCAGGACCAGCACCTCCGTCTCCCGTTCGGTCAGGTCGCCGTACGCCGCCTGGGCGGTCGGCGACAGCCGCGGGGAGTCGGAGAGCTTCGAGAACTCCGTGATCAGGCGCCTGGTGACGGACGGGGCCAGGAGCGCTTCACCTGCTGCCACCACCCGGACGCCCTCCGCCAGTTGGCGGGCCGAGGCGTCCTTCAGGAGAAAGCCGGACGCCCCTGCGCGGAGCGCCTGGTAGACATACTCGTCCAGATCGAAGGTGGTCAGGACCAGCACCTTCGCCGATCCGTCCGCCGCCACGATCTCGCGCGTCGCCTCGATGCCGTTCAGCTCGGGCATACGGATGTCCATCAGGACCACGTCGGGAGTCAGTTCACGGACCCGCTCCACCGCCTCCCGGCCGTTGACCGCCTCGCCCACCACCTCGATGTCCGGCATCGCGTTCAGCAGGACCGAGAAGCCCTCGCGCACCATCATCTGGTCGTCCGCTACCAGTACGCGGATCGTCATGCTCCACCCTCGTCAGCAGCAGCAGCAGAAGAAGAAGAAGAGGAGGAGGAAGCCATCGGGATCGGTAGGAACACCGTCACCTCATAGCCCCCTTCCGATGTGGGTTCCGCCGTCATCTCGCCGTTCAGCATCGTGACCCGCTCACGCATGCCGGTGATGCCGTGACCTGCGCCGGGGGACGGCTTGATCAGGGACGGGTTGGGCGGACGGCCGTTCACTATGCGCAGGCCCAGGCCGCCCAGGACGTAGCCCACCTCCACACGGGCGCTCGCCCCGGGTGCGTGGCGCAGCGTGTTGCTCAGCGCCTCCTGCACTATGCGGTACGCCGACAGCTCGACGCCCTGCGGCAGTTCGCGCACCGCGCCCGTGATCCCCTTCTCCACGTCCAGACCGGCCTCCCGCACGTTGGCGAGCAGCGCGTCCAGCTCGGCGAGAGTGGGCTGCGGGGCGTCGGGGACCTCGTAGTCCTCAGCGCGGACCACGCCCAGCACCCGGCGCAGCTCCGTGAGCGCCGCCACCGCGTTCTCCCGGATGGTCGAGAACGCCTTCTCCAGCTCCGGCGGCGGATTCTCCACCCGGTAGGGGGCGGCCTCCGCCTGGATCGCGACCACCGACATGTGGTGCGCGACCACGTCGTGCAGCTCACGGGCGATCGTGGTGCGCTCCTCCAACAGGGTGCGCCGGGAACGCTCGTGCGCCGTCACCGTCTGCTGGGCCGTCACCTCCTGCTCGGCCTGCCGGCGGATGTGCCAGACGGTCACGGCAAGCAGGAGGATCGCGGAGAACACCAGCATGGGCGCGATGTTGGTGTGGTAGTGGCCCCAGCCGAAGGCGGTCTCGGCGATGAAGCCGTACAGCCCCGTCAGCAACCACATCCACGCCGCCGTGCGCGGGCGGGTGCGTATCGCCACGACCGTCAGGACCAGCAGATGGGAGAGGAAACTGCCGGGCAGCCACGGCCAGTTGCCGTAGGTCGTGCCGACCAGGGCCACCGCCGTCGTCGACGCGAGGGACAGCCAGAACGCGCCGACCGGCCGCACCAGCGTCATCAGCACCGGCGCCAGGACGAGCAGGCCGATCACGGCGCCCAGCAGGCCTTCGCCGCCGTCCACGTAGCCGATCAGCATCGCCAGCGCGCCGCCCGCGCCGACGATCCCGTGCCGGGACCAGGCCGCCTGCTCCCGCCTGCGGCCCTTCGCGATGCGCGCGAGGAGGCCGGTGGGCTCCTTGCGGGGCAGCGGGCGGTAGGCGAAGGCGTCGTGGAACAGGTCCTGGCGCATGCCGCGCAGGGCGTCCACGGCCGCCCGGAACTCCGGGCTGCGCGGCCGGTAGGCCTCGAACGAGTCGGCCGGGTCGTCCGGGTGCGTGGTGTGCGTCTGCGTCGTCTCGGTCACATTCAAAACGGTAGGCGCAGCCGGGGGTCCACGTCGTCACCAGTGAGAGGGGTTCCAGCGGCTCCGTCTCAAGTACTACGGGTCCTGCAGGGAGCCGCCGAAGGAGGCCGCGGAAGGACCGCGCTCAGTAGCCCGACGGTCTCACCAGCCCCGACTCGTACGCGAACACCGCGGCCTGCGTGCGGTCCCGCAGGCCCAGTTTCACCAGGACACGGCCCACGTGGGTCTTCACGGTCTGCTCGGCGACGACGAGGTGGCTCGCGATCTCCGCGTTGGACAGGCCCTGCGCGATCAGGGTGAGCACCTCCGTCTCGCGTTCGGTGAGGTCGCCGATCCGCTCCTTCAGCGGGGCCCTGGGTTTGCCTTCGAGGCGCGAGAACTCGGCGATCAGCTTGCGGGTGATGCCGGGCGCGAGCAGTGCGTCGCCGGCCGCCACCACCCGGACCGCCTCGGCGAGCTGGTCCGCGGAGGCGTCCTTCAGCAGGAACCCGGACGCCCCGGCCCGCAGCGCGTCGTACACGTACTCGTCGAGGTCGAAGGTGGTGAGCACCAGCACCTTGATGTGGGGGTGCGCGAGGGTGATGCGGTGCGTGGCGTCGATGCCGTTGAGCTCGGGCATGCGGATGTCCATCAGGACGACGTCCGGGGTGAGTTCGCCGACCTTCGCGACGGCGTCCAGGCCGTCCACCGCCTGCCCGATCACCTCGATGCCGGGGTGTGCGTTGAGCAGCACGGTGAAGCCCTGACGAACCATCTGCTGGTCGTCGGCGATCAGTACACGGATGGTTCCGCCGGTCGTCATCGGTTTCCTTCTGCTGTCGGGGGCGAGGGTGCAGGCGAGGGCGGGGCGCCCGCGTCGCGCACCTCGTCCGGGTCGGCCACGACAGCCGGGCCGGCCACCTCGGCCAGGCCGTGCGGGTCGTGCGGGTCGTCCAGGTCGTCCGGGAAGATGAGTTCGAGGCCGTCGGGCGGGTCGAGATCGTCGGAGTCGGCGAGGGCTGTCGCCTTGCCGTCTCTCGGGAGGAACGCCTGCACCGCGAAGCCGCCGTGCAGAGTCGGGTGGGCGCTGACGTGGCCGCCCAGCATCGCCGCCCGCTCGCGCATGCCGAGCAGACCGTGCCCGGCCCCGGGCGAAGCCCGTACGGGTTCGCTCGGGCGGGAGTTGACGACCTCCAGGTGCAGGCCCCGGGCATGATGGATGACCTCCACGCGCACCTGGGATCCCGGCGCATGCCGCAGGGCGTTGCTCAGCGCCTCCTGCACTATGCGGTACGCCGACAACTGCACGCCCGGCGGGTACACGGGCGCCTGGCCCTCGACGGTGGCGACCACGTCCAGTCCCGCGGCGCGGGTGTTCTCCATCAGGGCGTCGAGACGGTCCAGCGTGGGCTGCGGGGCGTCCGGGGCCGTCCCGGTGCCGACCGCGCCCAGGCCGTAGGGATCCCCGGGGTTTTCCGAGCGCAGCACACCGAGCACCCGGCGCAGTTCGGCGAGCGCCTCCAGGGCGTTCTGCCGGATGCCGGCGAGGTTCTCCTTCAGTTCCTCGGACGGGTTCTCCACCAGATGCGGGGCGACCTGGGCCTGAATGGAGATCACCGACATGTGATGGGCGACCACGTCGTGCAGCTCGCGCGCGATCCGGTTGCGCTCCTCCAGCAGGGTGCGGCGGCCGCGTTCCTCGGCGGTGATCGTCTCCTGTTCGACGAGCTGCGTGCGGGCCTCGCCGAGGCCGCGGAAGGCGGTGCCGACGAGGACGACGGCTCCACAGATCGCGACGGCCGTGACGCCCGTCGAGGTGTATGTCGCCCCGCCGACGAGGCCCTGGACCACCCACGTCGTCAGAGCGGTGGCGGCCAGCGCCGCGACGGACACCTGGGGGCGCACGCGTAGCGCCAGAAACAGGAGCACGAGGACATGAGCGAGGATCTCGGCCTCGTTCCACGGCCAGTCGGGTCCCGGCAGCGGGTGACCTACCAGAGCGGGTCGCGCGGCCACCGCGGCGACCACGGTGGCCGCCAGGGACAGCGCCCACGCGGGCAGCGGCCGCCACAGAGCGAGGACGACGGCCGCGCCCTGCGCGAACCCGGTCAGGACCCCCAGTTCCGTGCCAAGGCCGTAGCGACCCATCTGGTCCGTGCCGGCCAGTGCGATGCCGAGGGCGGTCCAGCACACCACCACATACCCCGGCAGTCGCAGCCGGCGGAGGCGGCGGAAGCGGGTCCTGTGCGAGGGGGCGGCGCGGTCGGGTGGGGTACTGCTCGCCTCGCTGTTCACGGGCCCAACCCTAGGCACTGCGGGCCTCCTTCGGCTGCCTGCGACGGGAGTGGTGGTGGACGCGGATCACCCGGGACCTGCGGCCCTCGAAAGGGCGTGACCCGTGTTCGTAGGAGTGGAACGCCGCCCAGCACACCCCCAGCGCCAGAGCGAAGACCGGCAGCCACAGCATGCGGGCCGCCACCCAGTCCAGCCCGTCGGGGACCGTGTGCAGGCCGGGCAGGCGGCCCGCGAAGAGACCCGTCGCGGTGGTCGCCATCATGGCCGTCTGGTGCCAGAGGAACACCGTCATCGCAGAGAGGTTGACCAGCGCCACCGCCGCCCAGGTCAGGGGCCGGCGCAGGGCCCGGCGCAGCCGGTCGCGCAGCAGCAGGGCCAGACCGCACTGGGCGAGCCCGAACGTGACCGCGGCCAGCGTCGGCGGGTTCAGGTTGGACACCGCCGCACCGGGCACGCCCACCATCGACGCCGGATAACCCGCCCAGACGACCAGCACCGCCGTCGCCACCGCCCCGCCGGCGAACAGGATCCAGCCCGCGCGCGGGCGCTCCAGCTCGCCCCGGGTCCAGGCCGCGCCCACGGTGTACGGCACCAGCCAGCCGGCCGCCACGTTCACCCAGCCCAGCCAGGACGGGCCGCCCAGGCCGAACCGCACCAGGTCCACATGGAGGACGACGGCCAGCGGCCACAGCGGGTTGAGCCGGGCCAGCAGCGGGGTCGCGGCCGTCAGCCCGGCGAAGACCAGGAGGAACCAGAGGGGGGACAACGCCAGTTTGACCACGGTGTGCACGGTGACGAAGTCCGCGCCGCCCAGCAGGAGACCGACCGCGGCGACCGTCCACACCGCCAGTACGGCCACCACCGGCCCGAACAGCCGGGCAAGGCGCGCCCGCAGCCACGTGAAGTAGGTCCCGCGCATCCCGCGTGCCGCGCCTGTCCCGCCTGTCCCGCCTGGTGCGTGCGACCGCGACCGCGACCGCGCCTGTGCCTGTGCCTGTGCCGAGGCGAGGCTGCGGGTCGCCACGTGGCCGCCCACCATGAAGAACACCGCGAGCGTCTGGAACATCCAGGAGACGGGGGCCAGCCAGGGCATGGGGCCGAGGGGGCTCGCGGCGCGCAGGGTGTTGCCGTCCGCGACCAGGGCCGTCACCAGCCAGTGGCCGAGGACGACGCCGAGGATCGCGAGGGCGCGCAGGGCGTCCACGGCCCGATCGCGCTGCGGGGGCGTGGCGGCGTCGATGCGGGCGGCGGCGCGCCGCAGAGCCGGCAACGCCCTCCGTGCACCCGGCAACGGCCTCCGCGGCCCGTGGGTCTCAGGCATGGGTCACCGACGTGGTGTCGCCGAGGACGATCCGGGCGAGGTTGGCCAGGGAGGCCGAGCCCGGGGTGAAGTAGTCGCTGTGGCCGCCGCGACCGGCGGCGAAGACATGGGCGCCGAACGACCGGGACATCGGGTCGGCGCCGAAGCCGACCGTGGTGCCGAACAGGTCGGCGCTGACGTGCGGGACGTCCGCCACCCAGTCGTCGGCGCCCCTCCCCGCCCAGACCCGCGCGCGGGTGTGCAGGTCCGCCGCCGAGTCCACGCCCATACCGGGGCTGCCCAGGAGAACGAGGTCGTCCACGTCCAGACCGGGGGCGGCGCGGCCGCACACGACCGTGCCGTACGAGTGGCACACGAGAGTGACGTGGGCCTCCGGGCCGGTGACCGCCCTCAGCGTGCTGATGAACTCCCGCAGGTCGGGGGCCGCTTCGTCGGCACGGGAGGGGGTGATCGCGGTGGTGCTGATCGTGCCGGGGGTGGTGTAGCCGAGCCAGGCCACCACTGCCGTCCTCGAACCGTCCCCGGCCCCCGCGCCGACCTCGCTCCCAGCCGAGGCCTCTGCCTCCGCCCCGGCCCCCGTCTGTCGGGTGAGCCGGTCGTGCAGAGCTGCCGCCCCTGCCCGGAAGCGCTCGTAGGTGTCCAGCGAGGTGTCCGAGCCCGGTACGAGGACGGCCACGCGGTCGGCGTGTGCGAGGTCCCCGAACACCTCGATGGCGCGGCCGGAACCACGGGCGTCGAAGGAGAGCAGTCTGCGGGAGGGCGCGGCCAGCACCCGGTCCGAGGTCGCGCGGTGGCGGTCCCCGTGGGCCGCGGCCATGCGGGACGCCAGGGCGGCGTTGGCCCGGTTCGCGGCGTACGCCTCGTCGAGCGTCGTCGCCGTCGGCGCGGGCAGGACGGCCGGCGCCGGGGCGGGGATGGTAGGTCGGGTCGCCGCCGTGAGGGGGACGACCACGGCGGCGGTGACCAGGACGGCCAGCAGGGCGCGGATCCAGTGCCGCCGGCCCCGGGCCACCACCCCTTCACGGTGCCACGGCCATCGCCGCCGCCCGCGAAAACGAAGCTCCGCCATCCCGCCCTCCCCTGCCGGTCGGCCCGCCATCGGGCCTTTCTGGCTTGGAAGTTACGGATCGGCGCTCGTCGTCCGCGTCCCGCTGAGGAGCTCTCCTCCGACGTAGCTCTCAGGTACTACGGGTACGACAGGTGCGCACACCTACGGGAGGCACGGGCCCCCAGCTGGGGGCTACCCAACGAGGCACAGACCTACCCGCCGAAGCAGGGCCCCCATCAGACACGGACCTACCCGCCGAAGCAGCCCCCCTGCCGAAGCAGGCCCCCCAAAACAGACCCCCGCAGCACGAAGCCTCAAAGCACGACGCCTCAAAGCACGAAGCCTCAAAGGGCGGCGCCACCCGTCCCCACCGTCACCACGCCAGCTGCGCGATCTCCTCTGCCACCACCGCGCACGCGTCCGCCGCCGGGTCGATCAGCGGGAAGTGGCCGACGTCCTCCAGGAGGGTCAGGCCCACGACCTCGCCGGCCTTCGCCGCCGCGTCCGCGTACGCCTCGGCGACCGCCTGCGGGACGACCAGGTCGGTGCGGCCCTGGACCAGCGTCGTCGCGATGCCGGTCGGCAGCAGGAGGGCAGGGTCGGCGTACGGTCGGCGCTCGTCGAACTGCTCTTCGCCGCCGAGGAGTTGGCGGGCTGCGCCGCCGCAGACGTCCAGTTTCTCGGCGACTGTGAAGTCGGCGATCGGGGCGAGTGCGACGACGCCCCGCAGCGGAGCGGGGCCGCCGGTGCGCCAGGGAGCGTCGGCGGGCAGCACATGCCGGGCCGCTGCCCACAGGGCGAGGTGGCCGCCCGCCGAGTGGCCGGTGAGCACGGTGCGGCGCGCGTCGGCCTGCGGCAGGGCCTCCTCGACGAGGGCGGGGAGTGCGTCGAGGGCGGCGGCGATGTCGTCGAGGGTGTCGGGCCAGCGCCCCGCGATCGGGGATGTCCCCTCCGGGGCCGGGCTCTCGGCGCCCCGGCGGTACTCCACGTTGGCCACGGCGAAGCCGCGTCGGGCCAGGAAATCCGCGAACGGGGTGATGTGCCGCCGGTCGTATCGCGCGCGCCAGGCTCCGCCGTGCAGCACGACGACGAGCGGGACGGAACCACCCGGACCGGTCTGCACGCGCGGGGCGTAGAAGTCGATCACCTGGTCGGGGTGGTCGCCGTACATCCTGGTGACGTCGGGGTCGACGGGCGGATGTGCGAAGGCCGACTCCTCCTCAGCGGCGGCCCGGGCTGCGACAACGTCGTCCGGCATGCTCCAACCTCTCAACGACGAAACGGATTTGGACGGGACGGATAGTGGACCAGGGGAGAACTTCGGCCGCTGGCCGGGACGGTATCAGGCCCGTGACGTGCGCGGACACGCGGATGTCACGCTCGGTGAGAGGTAAACGGTTCTGCTGGTGTCACCCCTGTGGGCTGCCCGCCAGGGATGCCGATCTCCTGGGCGTACCCCCAAGTACGCCCAGGAGAGCCGGTCGGCTCAATCAGCCGGATCAGTGATCGGTCGGATCAGTGGTGGGTCGGATCAGTGATGCGTCGGATCAGTGATCGGTCGGATCCTCGATCAGCCGGACCGGCGCAGTTCCTCCCCCAGGATCCGCGCCGCGCGTTCCACGTCGGCGAATCCGACGTACAGCGGGGTGAAGCCGAACCTCAGGACGCCCGGGCGGCGGAAGTCGCCGACGACTCCGCGCGCTATCAGCCGCCGCATGACGTCGCCGGCGTTCTCGCAGCGCAGCGCCACCTGGCTGCCCCGCTCCTCGTGACGCACCGGAGTCAGCGACTCGACCTGCCCTTCGGGGACGTACGCGGCGACGCACTCCAGGAAGAAGTCGGTAAGGGCCAACGACTTCGCCCGCACCGCCTCGATCGACACGCCGTCCCAGACGTCGAGGGCGGCCTCCAGGGCGAGCATCGACAGGATGTCCGGGGTGCCGACGCGCCCGCGCAGCGCGCCCCGGGCCGGCTCGTACGTCTCCCGCATGCCGAAGGGTTCGGCGTGCGAGTTCCAGCCGGGCAGCGGCGAGTCGAAGCGGTCCTGCAGTTCGCGTCGGACGTACAGGTAGGCCGGGGAACCCGGGCCGCCGTTCAGGTACTTGTAGGTGCAGCCGACCGCGAGGTCGACGCCGTGCTCGTCGAGGCCCACCGGCAGGGCGCCCGCGCTGTGGCACAGGTCCCAGACGGCGATCGCGCCCACCTCGTGCACGGCGGCGGTGAGCGACGGCAGGTCGTGCAGGCGTCCGGTGCGGTAGTCGGCGTGGTTGAGCAGCACGGCGGCCGTGCGCTCCGACAGTGCGGCCGGCACCTCGCCGGGCGTCACGGGGATCAGCGTGCGTCCGGTCAGGCGGGCCGCGGACTCGGCGATGTAGCCGTCGGTGGGGAAGGTAGTCGCGTCGACGAGGATCTCGTCGCGGACGCCCCGGCCTCCTCGGTCGCCCAGGCCTCCTCGGTTGCCTCGGTCGCCGCCCCGGGCGTCCTCGCCGTCGTCCACGAGGCGTACCGCGCCCACAAGTGCCTTGAAGACGTTGACACTTGTCGAGTCGCCGACCACGATCTGCCCGGCCGCCGCGCCCACCAGCGGGGCGATCCGGTCGCCGATCCGCTCGGGCGCCGTCCACCAGCCGCTCTCGTCCCAGGAGCGGATGCGCAGCTCGCCCCACTGGCGGCGGACGACGTCCTCGACGCGGCCGGGGACGGCGGCGGGCAGCGCGCCCAGCGAGTTGCCGTCGAGGTAGACGCCCGGGGCGCCGTCGGCGTGCTCGGAGGCCGTGTCGAGGACGAACCGTGCGCGGATGTCCGCCAGTTCGTCGCCTGCGTCCAACTCCTTTGCTGTGAGGGCGAGTCGGTCAGACATGGGACCTCGCCGTCCACAGCTCGGGGAACACGTTCTTCTGGGTGCGCTTCTCCAGCCAGGCCACGCCGGCCGAGCCGCCGGTGCCAGCCTTCGCGCCCATCGCGCGGCGGGTGGCGACGAGGTGGTCGTTGCGCCAGCGCCACACCAGCTCGGCGACGTCCGTCAACGCCTCGCCGAGGCGGGCGACCTCGTCGCTCTCGTCGCCCGAGTAGACGGTCGTCCACACCGCCTCGACGTCCGGGGAGGGCTCGTAGCGCTGCGAGACGTCCCGGTCCAGGACGGCAGTGGGGATCGCGTGGCCGCGGCGGGCCAGCAGCCGCAGCACCTCGTCGTACAGGCCCGGCTCGTGCAGCGCCTTCTCGAGCTCGGCGTGGACGCGGGGTGCGCCGCGGTGCGGGACCAGCATGGACGCGGACTTCTCGCCGAGCAGGAACTCCATGCGGCGGTACATCGCCGACTGGAACCCGGAGCCCTCGCCGAGCGCGGAGCGGTACGCGTTGAACTGGGCCGGGGTCAGCTGCGCGAGCGGCTTCCAGGAGGCGTTCAGCGCCTCCAGCTCGCGGACGGAACGCTTCAGCGCGGCGATCGCCGTCGGCACGTCGTCCGAGCGCAGGGCGCGGGCCGCCGTCTCCCACTCGTGGACGATGACCGTGAACCACAGCTCCATGACCTGGGTCGTGACCAGGAAGACCATCTCTCCGGGATCGTCGGAGAGGGTGTGCTGGAGGTGGGTGAGCACGTCCGCCTTGACGTAGTCCTCGTACGGCGTCGTGCCTGCGAAGTCGAGATGCGGGGTCTCGGGCTCCGAAGCCTCGTGGGGCTGAGCCTGGAGGGACATCGCTGTCTCCTGTTGTGTACTCCGGGTAGCGGTCCGCCCCTGCCGTTATCGGCAGGGGGCCCCGGTCCCCACCCGCATCCTGCGCAATCCGGGCCCGAAAACGCAAGGCCCGTCCGGTCACACCAGGACCGGACGGGCCACCCGCACCCCTACGGGCCACCCGGGCGGGCTACCCCGACGGGGCGCCTGCGCGGGTCAGCCCAGCGTCTGGGCCGCCGTCTGCGAGGAGTCCTTCAGGAACTGCGTGCAGCGCTCGTACTCCTCCTGCTCGCCGATCGCCTGCGCGGCGCGGGCGAGGGCGTGCAGGGCGCGCAGGAAGCCGCGGTTCGGCTCGTGCTCCCAGGGCACCGGGCCGTGGCCCTTCCAGCCGCTCCGCCGCAGGCTGTCCAGGCCGCGGTGGTACCCCGTACGGGCGTACGCGTACGACTCCACCACGCTGCCCCGCTCGAACGCGTCGTCGGCGAGCTGGGCCCAGGCCAGCGAGGACGTCGGGTACTTCGCGGCGACGTCGGCGGGCGCCGTGCCGTTCGCGAGGAGCTCGCGCGGCTCCGGGTCGTCGGGGAGGTGGGTCGGGGGCGGGCCCCCGAGGAGGTTCTCGTGAATCGACATGGGTCCAGTCTCCTCCACGCGCGCGTACGGTGACGGACCCCCTCGCAGGACACCACGCGCGCGTACGGTGACGGACCCCCCGGCAGGACACCACGCGCGCGTGCTCCCCGGGGCCCGCCCTAGCCGAGCCGCTTCCGCGCGCGTCGTCCCTCCAGCGGCGGGGCCGTCACGCTCCCGTGGGTTCTGCACTCCGGCCGTGTGCAGTCCGGCGCCGGTCGCCGTACCGTCGCGAAGGCCACCGCCGCGCCCGCCACCAGCACGCCGGCGCACCACGCCATCGCCCGGTGGAACGCGTCGTCGAAGGCGTCCGGCGAGCGGTACGCCTCCGGGCCCATCCCGGTGAGCAGCGGGAGCGCGGCGACGGCGACGAGCCCCGCCGCCCGCGCAGCCGCGTTGTTGATGCCGCTGGCCAGCCCGGCCCGCGTGACGTCCACCGAGGCCAGCACGGTCGCGGTCAGCGGGGCGACCAGGGCGACCAGACCGACGCCGAGCACCAGGACGGCGGGCAGCACGTCGGCGACGTACGAGGCGTTCTCGCCGACCCGGAGCATCAGCAGCATGCCCGCGGCGCACAGCAGCGGGCCCACCGTGAGCGGGATGCGCGGCCCGATCCGCTCCCCCAGCTCACCGGAGCGGGAGGAGAGCAGCAGCATCAGCACGGTCGTCGGCAGCAGCGCCGTACCGGCGCCGAGCGCGGAGTAGCCGGCGACGACCTGGAGCTGGACCACCGAGAGGAAGAAGAAGCCGCCGAGGGCCGCATACACGCACAGGGTGACCAGGTTGACGGCGGTGAACTGGCGGGACGCGAAGACGTCCAGCGGCATCATCGGGTCGGGCCGGCGCCGCTCGACGTACACGAAGGCCACGCCGGCGGCCACCCCGCCCATCGCTGTGACGGCGACGGCCAGGGACCCCTCGCCCGCCTCGATGAGCGCGTACGTCACCAGCCCCAGCGACAGCGCCCCCAGCGCCGCCCCCAGGACGTCGAAGCCGCCGTGTGCCTTCTCGTCCCCGGATTCCGGCACATGCCGCAGCGCGACCGGCACGCACGCCACCGCCAGCGGCACGTTCAGCAGGAACACCCACCGCCAGCCCGGCCCGTCCACCAGCCAGCCGCCGAGGAACGGGCCCACGGCCGCCCCGATGCCCCCGAACCCCGACCACAGGCCCACGGCCCGCCCCCGGTCGTCGGGATGGAAGGAGGCCTGGATCAGCGCCAGCGAGCCGGGGGTGAGGAGCGCGCCCCCGATGCCCTGGAACGCCCGCGCGGCGATCAGCACTCCGGCGTTCGGCGCGAGCCCGCACAGCAGGGAGGCCGCGGCGAACCACACCACGCCCACCATGAAGATCTTCCGGCGGCCGTATCGGTCCCCCAGGGAGCCACCGAGCAGGATCAGCCCGGCCAGCGTCAGCATGTAGGCGTTGACCGTCCACTGCAGGGCCGCCAGGTCGGCGTCCAGGTCACGGCCGATGTGGGGCAGGGCCACATTGACGACGGTGGAGTCCAGCAGGGCCATGCTGGAGCCGAGCACCGTGGTGAACAGGATCCACCGGCCCTGGGGCGAGGCCATCCGGACATCGGGCATGCCCCCAGGTATACAGCGAGCCCGGCGTCGCAGACAGACGCCGGGCTCGCCGATACGCGTGACACCCCTGCGGGGTACCCGTGATACCCCTGGGGGTTACTTGATCTTCTGGCCCGCCGAGCGCAGGTTCTGCGTGGCCTCGAGGACGCGCGCGGCCATGCCCGCCTCGGCCAGCTTGCCCCAGGTCCGCGGGTCGTAGGTCTTCTTGGAGCCGACCTCGCCGTCGACCTTCAGGACGCCGTCGTAGTTGCGGAACATGTGGTCGGCGACGGGACGCGTGAAGGCGTACTGCGTGTCCGTGTCGATGTTCATCTTGACGACGCCGTTCTCCAGCGCGGTCGCGATCTCCTCCGGGGTGGAGCCGGAACCGCCGTGGAAGACGAAGTCGAACGGCTGGGAGCCGGCCGGCTTGCCGTACTTCGCGGCGATGCCCTCGTTCAGCTCCTTGAGCAGGTCGGGGCGGAGCACGACGTTGCCCGGCTTGTACACGCCGTGCACGTTGCCGAACGACGCGGCCAGCAGGTAGCGGCCCTTGTCGCCCAGGCCGAGCGCCTCGACGGTGCGCACCGCGTCGTCGACCGTCGTGTACAGGGAGTCGTTGATCTCGTGCGAGACGCCGTCCTCCTCGCCGCCGGTCGGGGTGATCTCCACCTCAAGGATGATCTTGGCGGCGGCGGTGCGGGCCAGCAGTTCCTGCGCGACGGAGAGGTTGTCGGCGAGGGTCTCCGCCGAGCCGTCCCACATGTGCGACTGGAACAGCGGGTTACGGCCGGCCTTGACGCGCTCCTCGGAGATCGCGAGCAGCGGCCGGACGAACCCGTCGAGCTTGTCCTTCGGGCAGTGGTCCGTGTGCAGCGCGACGGTGACCGGGTACTTCTCGGCGACGATGTGCGCGAACTCGGCGAGGGCCAGGGCGCCCGTCACCATGTCCTTGCTGTACTGGCCGCCCGCGAACTCGGCGCCACCCGTCGTGATCTGGATGATGCCGTCGCTGTCCGCCTCGGCGAAGCCGCGCAGCGCCGCGTGCAGGGTCTGGGACGAGGTCACGTTGATGGCCGGGTAGGCGAACTTGCCTGCCTTCGCCCGGTCGAGCATCTCGTTGTAGACCTCGGGGGTTGCGATGGGCATTCGTCCGCTCCTTGGGTGTGCGGGTTGCGTGCTGTGAACTGGGTGCTTACGGCCCTGACCTAGACCTGGGGTGCGACGTCATCGTCGTCCCCATCTTTCCAGACATGCCGGGGCAGGTCAGTCGAGGCCCAGGTCGTCCTTGGAGAACGCGAACAGGTACGGCACCCCCGCGCCCTCGCGGATCTTCTCGTCGGCGCCGGTCGCCCGGTCCACGATGGTCGCCACGGCCACCACCTCGGCGCCCGCCTCGCGCACGGCCTCCACGGCGGCGAGCGGCGAGCCGCCGGTGGTGGAGGTGTCCTCCACCACCAGAACGCGCCGGCCGGCGATGTCCGGGCCCTCGACGCGCCGCTGCAGCCCGTGCGCCTTCGCCGCCTTGCGCACGACGAAGGCGTCCAGCCTGCGGCCCCGCGCGGCGGCCGCGTGCAGCATGGCGCCGGCCACCGGGTCGGCGCCCATCGTCAGACCGCCCACCGCGTCGAAGTCGAGCTCGGCGGTCAGGTCGAGCAGCACCTGCCCGACCAGCGGCGCGGCCTCCCCGTCGAGGGTGACGCGTCGCAGGTCGACGTAGTAGTCGGCCTCCAGACCCGACGACAGGGTCACCTTGCCGTGCACCACGGCCTTGTCCTTGATCTGCTGCAGCAGCGCGCCGCGTGCTTCGTTGACGTCCGTCATGCCGAACAGCTTAAAGGCGATGGTCAGGGGCGGGTCCAGCGCCAGGTGGTCGCGGCCTCCAGCGGCTCCAGGGGCGTGACCAGGCGCGGGTGGGTGTTCAGGCCGTCGGGCGGGCCGGTCTGCGGTTCCACGCACACGGCCGCCTCCTGCTCGTCGTAGACGACGACCCATTCCTCGGGGCTGGTCACCTGCACCGCGAGCTGTCCGGGCCAGGTGAGGGTGACGTCGACGCCGTCGGGCATGCCGAAGCAGTCGTCCCAGGGGCCGGGCTTCGGCTCGATGCGGTTGCCGGTGGGCAGATGGTCGTCGCCGCGCTCCTCCTGCCAGGCGGGCTCGAAGGCGACCTGCACGTCCTCGCCCCCGAGGTTCCGGTTGAACCACGGGTGCCAGCCGATCTGCGCCGGGAACGACGAGTCGTACGTCTCCACGGCCATCCCGAGCGTCAGGGCGTCCTCGGCCAGCGTGACCACCTGGGTGACACGGCCCGCGTACGGCCAGGGCTCCACCAGGTCGTACGTCAGCACGACCTCGTCCGCCGTCCGCCGCGCGACCTTCCAGACGCCGTCGCGGACGGTGCCGTGGATGGCGTTCGGCGCGGCGTTCAGCGGCATCTGGTGGACGGTTCCGCCGTCCCGGAACCGGCCGTCCCGGATCCGGCCGCACCAGGGAACCATCGGGAAGCACCCGAACCTCTCCCCCTGGCGCAGCAGTTCGAGGCCGCCGACGCGCAGCCCACCGACCCGGCCGCCGTTGCCCGGCTGCACGGTCACCTCCGCGTCGCCCGCGGTCAGCGTGATGTCTTCGTTACTCACGGGAGGAGCCTAGTGGGGCGATCAAGGGGCAGGCCGTACTAGGGCCGGTCCGGTGTCAGCTGCGGCGGCGCAGGGCTCTGCCGACCACGATCGCCGACGCCACCACGAGTGCGGCTGCCGGCGCGGCCCAGCGCAGGGTGCTGTTGGGTACGACGGTCTGCGGGGCCGGGACGGGGGCGTAGCGCCCGCGCGGCGGAGCGTGGTCGACCTCCTCGGCGCTGCGCCCGATCATCGTCCGACGCGCGTGCGCGGCCTCGGCGGGCGGCTCCCCGGGGGCGGTGAGGTCCTCGAAGACGGGGGTCGGGGGCTGGGGCTCGTCCACGTCGTCCATGTCGTCCATGTCGTCGAGGTCGTGGACGTCGATGACGTCGACGATGTCGTCGCCGTCGTCTCCCTCAGCGGCTTCAGGCGTCTCCTCGGCCGCGCCCGCTCCCAGGTTTGCCGCGAAGCGGTTCAGCAGGCGGGCGATCGCCGAGTCCACCGTCTCCGGCGGCAGTTCCGTGACCCGGCCGTCGGCCGACGCCGTGCCCTCGAAGCGGAGTGTCGTGCCGGCGTCGGTCTCCCGCAGCCGCAGGGTGAGCGCGAGTTTCACCGCGCCGCTGCCGCGGGCCTCGGTCGCGTCGCCCTCCACGGCGTACGTGCCGTCCTCGCGCGGCGTGACGCGTACAGCGCCCCGGTAGGTGATGGTGTGGCCGCCGATGCGCACCTTCAGCCGCCCCGCGACGGGCTCGGTGCCGGCGTCCTGCTGGAGGCCGGGAACCGCCCGGGCCACCTGCGCGGGATCGGCGAGGGCCGCCCGCAGCCGCTCGGCCGGAACCGGAACCAACACCTCTTGCTCCATGAGTGGGGAGCCTACCCAGCGGTCACCGGAAAGCACCCGGCGAAACCGGGTTTCGGCCCCGCCGAGCTCCTACCGGTGGTACGCGACCGCCCTCGGAGCAACGTGCCTACGGCGTCGGTGCGGCGTCGGTACGGCGTCAGTACCGCGGATGGATCAGCGTGGACGCCCGTACCCCCGGCACCCGCGTGTCCTCCACGGCCCGGGCGTCCGCGGTCAGGTCCGCCTGGGTCAGGGTGTGCAGGGGGAGCTCGGCGTGGTCGAGGCGCAGGGGTGGGCCGGGGGCCGGGCCAGGGGTGGCGGTGGCGGTGGCGGTGGCGAGGACGAAGCCCCAGTCCCGGGGGGCGCGGGAGGCGCCGGAGGTGCGGTCGGGGCCGGCGGTGAAGCCGGTGTCGCGGCCCTCGACGCGGTAGGGGGCGGTGTGCAGGCCCGCCGCGCGCATCGTCGCCTCGACCGTCCAGAACACGCGGGGCCGGGTCGCGACGGGGCCGGCGTGCACGGCGAGGCGGCCGCCGGGGGCGAGCGCGCGGCGGGCGAGGCCGTAGAACTCCTGGGAGTACAGCTTCGTGCTGGCCGTGATCCCGGGGTCGGGCAGATCGGCGACGACCACGTCGTACGTCGCCGGGGGCGCTCCGCGCAGCCATGGGAAGGCGTCGGCGGTGGTGACGTGGATGCGCGGGTCGCCGTAGGCGTGATCGTTGAGGCGGGACAGGGCGGGGTCGGTGCGGGCGAGCCGGACCAGGCCGGGGTCGAGGTCGACGACGTCGACGCGGCGCACGCCGGGGTGGGTGAGGGCCTCGCGGGCGGCCAGGCCGTCGCCGCCGCCGAGGATCAGCACGCGCGCGTGCGGGCCGTTCATCGCGGGGTGGACCAGGGCCTCGTGGTAGCGGCGCTCGTCGCGGCCGCCGACGCGGAGCCGGCCGTCGAGGTAGAGGTCGAGGGGCCGGCCCTCGGTGCCGCCGGTGAGGACGATCTCCTGGACTCCGGTCCGCACCGCCACCCGCACGTCGTCGCCGTACACCGCCTGTCGTGCCGCCTGTTCGAAGTCGTCGACGAGGACGGCGGCGGAGGCGAGGACGCCGAGGACGGCGA
The DNA here is from genome assembly GCF_044453465.1 of Streptomyces sp. NPDC051677. Taxonomy (NCBI): domain Bacteria; kingdom Bacillati; phylum Actinomycetota; class Actinomycetes; order Kitasatosporales; family Streptomycetaceae; genus Streptomyces; species Streptomyces sp. NPDC051677. The sequence continues at coordinate 136,662 of NZ_JBITCT010000023.1, read as the reverse complement.
TGTTGGCGGCGAGCAGGAACCCACGGGCGCGGCAGGTGAGGTCGCGCCGGAAGAGGCCGAGGACCAGGGCGGCGCCGGCGATCACGTTGACCCCGCCGGTCAGCAGCGAGCTCGTCAGCTGGCCCAGGAAGGGCAGCAGCAGGAAGGGAAAGGCGAGGCCGCCGACGAGCGCGCCCACGTAGTCGGCGGCGAAGAGGTCGGCGACGGCGCCGCCCGCGTCCTGGCGGCGGATGCGCTGGATGAGCTCCATGAGGAGGGGGACCTCGGCGCCGATGAGCAGGCCGATGGCGAGGGAGAACGCGACGAGGAGGATGCGGGGGCCGTCGGCCCACAGGCCGCCCCAGTCGCCCGTCCAGGCGAACACCGCGTACAGCGCCATGGCGCTGCAGCCGCCGACCAGGGCGAGGCTGGCCTCCAGGGCGGCGAAGCCGGCCGCGGCGAACCGGCGCAGCCGTTTGGCGGCGAGGGAGCCGATGCCCATCGCGAAGACCATGACGGACAGCACGACGGAGGCCTGGGTGACGGAGTCGCCCATCAAGTAGGAGGCGAGGGCGACGAGTTCGAGTTCGTAGACGAGTCCGCAGGCCGCGCAGACGAAGACGCACGCGAGGACCAGCAGCCGCCCGGTGTCCGGCCGGACGGGGAGCCTCGCGGGTCCACGCCAGGGCGGCGGGGCACCGGGTGGGGCCGGCGCGTGCGGTTCGATCACGACTGCGACGTTACGTCACAGGGTGGGTGCCCTTCGTCACCCACACGTGTGGAACTCGGGTCTGTTGAGGCGCCCGGCGTTTAAGTCGCCGTCCGCTGGGCGGCGCCGTTCGGGGACGGGCCGTCGAGACTCGCCGGTACCCGGATCCCGACTCTCGTCCGGGTCGCCACCAATTGCCCGTCCTGCGGGTAGGCGTGCCAGGTGCGCCAGTGCACCTGGCCCTCGTGGCGGTGGGCGAGCAGGGCGGTGAAGGCGTGCGGGCTGCCGGGGAAGACGCCGGCGAGGCCGTGCGGATGCTCGGAGACGAGGGCCAGGAGTTCCTGGGCGCGGCCCGCGAACTGGCCGGGCGAGAGCACCTCGACGCGTGCCGCGAACTCGTACTCCCAGTCCCCCACCCGCTTGGCGACGCCGAGCGGGAGGGGGGTGCTGCTGCCGGGGATGCAGGCCACCGTCTCCGAACAAGAACCCTGGTCCTCGTCCAGCAGCACCTGGTGCGAGGCGCCGAGCAATCTCAACTGGAGCTTTGCACCGGCCAGTTCGAGGTCGAGGGTGGCGAGGGCGGGCAGCGGCTCGCGCCCCAGGGCCCAGGCGAGATCGGCCGCGCGCGTGTCGGTGTAGGAGGTGTTCAGGGTAGTGAGCATGGGTCGACTCCGCGGAGACGCAAAGAAGAGAGGGTTGGTCTGGCGCACCCCGGTCGACACCGGGAGAACGGCCCCGGTCAGCCCGGTCTGGAAAGGTCGTCCGCTCGGGACGTCCGAAGGGGTCCGAGGGGCTGCGTTGGTGTTTTAGAGGGAATCATGAACTGTGGTTGCGCCACAGCCTTTTTACCCAACTTCGTGGGGTTTCCATCCCTCGGGGGGCTCCACAGCTCAACTGTTCAACTGCGGCGCACGCCAGGCGGTGGGACATGCATCCGCACGCCCCACATGAACGGCGCGGCCGCGGGTACACGCTGCGGCCGTCGGCGACATGGTGCGACCGTCGGCGACATGGTGCGACCGCGGAGCCCGTGGTCGGCCGGGCCCCGCGGTCCGGATGCGGCTCCCCCCGGAGAGCTCAGCTGCCCCGTGTCAGCTGCCTCCACCGCATCCGCCGCCTCCGCCGCAGGACGACCCGCCCCCGCAGGACGACCCACCGCCGCAGGAGTGGCCGCCGTGACCGCCGTGGTGGCCGCCGCCGGAGCCGCCGTCTCCCCCGCCGGCCCACCAGCTGCCGCCGGCCGCGCTGCCGCCGCTGCTGTATCCGCGGGACCGGCCGCCGCGGTACGACCCCGCGGCGTTGCTCTTTCGCGCGTTGGCCACCAGGGCCGCCACGAACAGGATTCCGATCACCGCCAGGATGATGCCGAAGACCATGGCGCCACCCTCCTTCCCTCTCCCCCGAAGCGGCCCCCCGTGGGCGCCTCGCGCGCCGCGTGAGCGTTGCGTGAACGGGGGATGCCCGGCCGTCTCGGCCGCCAAAGCAGAGTTGAGGAACTCCAGAGCTTCGGCGCAGGATGACGGGCATGACCTCCACCGAGCGCCCCTTCCTCAACCGTCGCCTCGCCGAGTTCGGGACGACGATCTTCGCCGAGATGTCCGCCCTGGCTCTCGCGACGGGCTCGATCAACCTGGGCCAGGGTTTCCCGGACACGGACGGCCCCGAGGAGGTCCGTGAGGCGGCCGTGCGGGCGCTGCGGGACGGGCGCGGCAACCAGTACCCGCCGGGGCCGGGCGTCCCCGAGCTGCGCACGGCGGTCGCCGACCATCAGCTCCGCCGCTACGGCCTGTCCTTCGACCCGGACACCGAGGTCCTGGTCACCGCGGGCGCCACGGAGGCCATCGCCGCCACCCTGCTGGCCCTCCTGGAGCCCGGCGACGAGGTGGTGGCCCTGGAGCCGTACTACGACTCCTACGCGGCCTGCATCGCCATGGCGGGCGCCGTGCGCGTGCCGGTCACCCTGCGCCCGGACCCCGAGCAGGCCCGTTTCCGGCTCGACCTGGACGAGCTGCGCGACGCGGTGACGGACCGCACCCGGCTGCTGCTGATCAACACCCCGCACAACCCGACCGGCACGGTCCTCACCCGCGAGGAGCTGACCGCGATCGCCGAGCTGGCGGTGGAGCGAAACCTGCTGGTCGTCACGGACGAGGTGTACGAGCACCTGGTCTTCGACGAGGCCGAGCACGTGCCGCTGGCGACCTTCCCGGGGATGCGGGAGCGCACGGTCACCATCGGGTCGAGCGGCAAGACGTTCTCGTTCACCGGTTGGAAGGTCGGCTGGGTCAAGGCTCTTTCGCCTACCTATTTACTGGCGAGCTGAGGGGACGAACGGGCCACTGCCCGCGAGGGTCGCCCGTCTTCTTCGGCTGAGAGTTGCCTTCGACCCGAGGTTCGGGGCGAGATCGTCCCTTCCCAGATCACTTACTAGCCGGACACGGGGCTCATTTCGGGCGTACGGTTTCCGTCAGCCGTGGAGGGAGGCCAGCCATCTCCGAGTTCGAAGAGCTTCATCACCTGGGCCACCTGGGGCGTGAAGGACTGAGCTTGGTCTACAAGCTCCTGAAAGAGGAGTCGCGACGGTTCCCCGCGCTCACCCCTGCAGCGGGGTGGCAGCCGGCGGACTGGGAGGATCTGCTCGGCGACTTCCTCGAAGAGCGGGCCGAAGCTGTCACTTCCAACCTGCAGAGCCTTGCGACCGACGACGCGTCCATGGGGCGGCTCCTGCGCAGGTCGATTCGGAACTGGTTGATCGACAGAGCACGTCAAACAGGCCCGGGCGCGTTGCGGCGGCGCTTGGAGGAGGTGCTCTCCGCCGAGCCAGAGTTCGAGCAGGTCCCCGAAGGGCAGCCCGGAGCCAAGCGATGGAGGCTGCAGGGCAGCGGCTGGGCTCCATGGTCCGGTGACAGTGGCAAGCTGGTGGAGGCCGCTCAGGCCGTCTCGGCTGTGCGGATCCCGAAGTGGTCCAGCACCACGCGCCGGACGCCGATTGCCGACCGGGCGTCGATCGTGGCCGTGGCCAGCGCAGTCCTGAGCGCAGCTGGTGGCTCCCTGGAGATCGCGCAGTTGGTCGAAGTCTTCGTTGCGCGGTTCCCGATCGTGCTGGACCCAGTGATCGTGAGCACGGACGAGGGTTCCGACGGTATCTACCGAGACACAGCGTTGACACCCGAGGAGACCGTAGTGGCCGCCGAGGAGGAGCTCGATGCGGCAGTGACCGCCGCGGAAATCGTGGGGATGCTTTCTCCGGAAGAACGCCGCATCGTGCCTATTGCGGACCAGCAGGCTAAGGTCCGGGAGCTGCTGGGATGCGGCCGGAGCCAGGCGTCCTTGAAGGTGAAGCGCCTCCGAGAGCGGCTGAGGCAGCTGGTCGGAGATCACGACGTTCACGGTGTAGGGCTGGAGGTGATCAGGCTGTGCGGCGAAACTCAGCGGGAGGAGTGACGCGTGGGCGGTCGGACGCCACGGCAGTTGTGACGTCAGGCATGGATGGACCCGTTCAGCCATGTCACCCGGGAGGACTCCATGAGTGAACCAGTGGTGCCCCAGCGTTTCCTTGATCTGGCCGCTGCGGTCCGGGCTCCGAAGGAACTGTCGGTTGAAGGCTTGCGCGCAAGGTTCGGCAACCCGGCAGAGGTACGTCTCGCGGTTGGCCAGGTGTGGCGGGCACGGTGGGAGGAGGCCAGTCTCCTCGTACTGGTCCTGGCAATTGCTGACCGCGAAGTGAACGCCGTCCCCGTGACGATCGATCCTCCAGGGGAAGACGCAGCCAGCCTGGTGGTAGACGGCGCCCGGACCGCCTTCGGTGTGGAGTCGACCGTGTGGGCAGGACTGGCTGGCCCAGTCCCTCTGCGTGTCCTCGACCGCGTGGTGGACCTTTGGGAGCCTGACCTCGTCGCTTGGGCTGCCGAGATGGCGGACGGGGGGGCGCCGTCCGTGCCAGCGGGAGCTCGACAGGGGACTGTGCCCGCGTCGGTTTTCGACGCTTCCGAAGAGGTGCGAGCCGAGCTCGAAGACGAGCTCGACGCCCTGCGGGCAGCGCCTGGCCTGCCTGAAGCGAAAGGAACGGAAAAGGTCGTCTCGCTGGGAGCACTGTTGAACGGTCTCCCCGATCTGCCGGTGCTAGGAGCAGCGTTGGGGGTCCCTCAACCGGAGGTGATGAGGATCTTGCGGGGCTCAGTTCCTCTGAAGCCAGGACAGGTGGAAGCGGTGGCGAGTGCGACGGGACTTTCTGTTGATGCCGTTGCCAAGACCGTGCGCCCCCTTCCCGCAGCTCTGGTGGCAGCGGCAGAGCATCCCCGTTGGCGAGAGACGTGGATTCGTAGGGCGAAGCGGTTGGGAGTCAGCGAAGGGGAAGCTCGCCTTTCAGGCGGTTATGGGACGCTCGCCCTTGCTGCACGCGAAACCGGCGGTGCGGAACCGGATTGGGAAGGGCGACTCCGGCAGTTTCTGCGTGGTGAGGACCTCGCCGGATCGGATGCGTGATGCGGCGGCGTTTCGTGGAGGAAGCGCCTCGGCAGGCGCAGGCCATGCTCGGCGTCATCGACCGGATTCACCCAGGTTGTCTCGCAACCCTGCGCGATGACCCCCTGGGTGAGCTGGGCCGCTGGCCGGATGTTCAGGTGGTGATGGAACCCGAGGTCGGCGAAGGACGGTGCTCTGTCGCCGGAAGTTACAGGGACAGGACCGATCCGCCAACGCTTGTGGTTGGCGCTTCCCGGTCGTACCGTCGCCGCGGGTTCACTGGCCTGCACGAGCTGGGGCATCACCTGCAGCAGACGGACCCTGGCCTGGGTCAGGCACTTTTTGCTACGCGGGACTCGGAAGCCTTCGAGGACGCGGCATGCGACGCTTTCGCCGCCCGGGTGCTGCTTCCGGATGGGGAGATTCCCGAGAACGTGCGCCTACGGGGCCCATCCGCTACGGACGTGGTCGAGCTGTTCCAGCGCTCCCAGGCGTCGCGCGAAGCCTGCTGCGTCCGGGCAGCGGAATACCTTTCAGGCGGCGCGGTCGTCCTACTCGACCGTGCTGGCACCGCGATCTTCAGTTCCTCCCGAAGCCTGATCCCGCCGGCGCGTGGTTCCGACCAGTCCAGAACCCCCTTGATCGAGAGGGCACTGCGAACCGGAGCCATGGCACAGCACGACAAGACATACGTTGAGTACCGCTCCGGCAGGGCGGGGGATGTCCTGTACGGGCAGGCCGCATGGTGCGACGAGCAGTACCTGGTCGCGGTCCTCGTCCCGGACAACGCCCCCTGGCTCAGGTACTCGGTACCACGGCCGGGAACCGGCGGTACCTGGTACGGCAGCCAGTCAGTCTGCGAGACATGCGGCGAGGCGTTCGAGGTCAGTGCCCCACCATGTGAGCAGTGCGGCGACGCTACATGCCCCGAAGGGCATTGTGCCTGCACAAGCGCCCGCATGAGCAGGGATCGAGCCTGCGACCGGTGCTTCCTTGTACTGGCGCCGAGCCGGTTCGACGGTGCCAGTCGCATCTGCCACGACTGCGCTTGAGCACTCTCTCGGGATGCCGGTGCCCCTCGGCCCGGACGATTCTCGCGGTGTGACGTCAGGTACTGGAGAGCAGCTACAGGGCTGCTCGGCCTGCTGTGGCGGGCCTGACAGCCGGGCTCTGACGCCCCACAAGAGGAATCGAGAAACAGATGGGATACACCCACGACGTCTTGGACGACATCCGCTCCCAGATCGACGCCCACGCCGAGCCGTTGGCAGAGGCCCGCAATCGGTTGGCCTTGGTCCGCTCCGCAGCCACGGCATTCCCCGGATCCCTGCGAACCTACGCGAGTGGATCACTGGCCCAGCACACCTTCATTCACCCGGTCGGCGACGGAGACGGCGGCCTGGTCCTCGACCGCCGCGTCTACCCGCGGCTCGGACCCGACGGTGGCGGTGAGACTCCTGCCGACATCGCGGCAGAGCTCTGCGGGTTGTTGGGCCCCGCGGTCCGCGAGGTGTACCCGAACGCCCGTTGCGGGACCTCCAAGCGCGGCCCCAAGCTGACGTTCGGCCAGCCGACGGACGGCCAGGACCCCACCGTGGACCTGGTCGTCGCGTTGACCCGTAAGGACGCACCGGGCCTGTGGATTCCCAACCTCAAGAACGACACATGGGAGGCTTCCGACCCCGAGCGCCACGTCGAGTTGTTCACCTCCGGGAGTCTTTCCTTGCAGCGCACCCGGCGTCGGGTCGTACGCCTGCTGAAGGCGTGGAACAAGCAGTACAGCGTCCCAGGCTTCTCCTCCCACAACCTGACTGTCTGGGCTTGGGAGTTCATCGAGCCCGGCATGGGAATGGCGACCGCGCTGTCCACCGTTCTGACGAAGGCGGCCGGACGGGTCGACTCCGGGAACGCCACGGTTGACCCCGCCGGAGTATCGCCGAACGTGCGGCTGCTCGTCCCGCGCGACACCGCGTCCCGCAGGCTGCATACGGCGGCATCTGGGTTGGACGAAGCACTCGCCCACGACGACGATCGTGACGCCGTCCTCTCTGCACTGTCTCGGGTCTTCTACAAGTACATCGCCGACCCGTCTTCTCGCGGTCTCGCGCAGAAGATCGGGGCACTGCGGCAATCGGGCCCAGTCTCAAGCGCCCTCCTGGGGCTGAGCGGCCCGCCCGTAGCGATCCCCGCAGTCCGCTCGTACGGCGCCCCGACTGACAACCGGTGAGTCGGCCCGCACCATGGCGAGAGCCGGCCTGGTTCACCAGACCGGCTCTCCGCTTCGCCTTCCAGCGCGGCATCGAAGCCTGCGGCCCGACGGCAAGGATCGTAAGACCTCCCTGCCGGTACCCGGGCGGCTTCGCGCTGGCCGTGCACCTCGACCTGCCCGACATCCCCGAGCAGACCGTCACTATCGTCTTCGGCCAATACTCCCCCTATACACCCCACATCTACAGTGACGGCCCAAGCGAATCACCGCACCGCTACGCCGAGGGGGCCCTGTGCATCTGGTACCCATACGACCCGGCCGAGCAGCAGTGGACACGCCGTGACGGACCGGCGATCCTGCTCGGGTTGATCGTCGCGCACCTGCTCAAGGAAGAGTGGTGGCGCCTCACCGGCGAGTGGCCCGGACAAGAGGCTCCACACCACACACCCGAGGCGCGCAGCTAGCCGAATCAGGGAGGGCAGCATGACCACGCCACCGCCAGCCCTTCCCTCGCCCAGCGCGATCACCGCGACGACACCGTCCACCCCGACTCCAGCTTCCACATCCTCGACCCCCGGACCCGAGGCACTGACGTCGGCGCTAGTCTCCGGGGCCGTCCTCGCAGCCGCCATAGCCGCAACCATCAACCTCTGGCTGGCCCGGAGTAGGTCCCGTGAAGAAGAGCGCGGACGCCTCCGCGCGGCCTTCGCGGAAGCCTTCGTCGCCTACACCACCTACAAGGAGATGCCGTACGCCATCCGTCGCCGCCACGCTGATCAAGCCGCAGAAGAGCGCGTCCGTCTCTCGGAGATCCTCCGCGAGACCCAAGCCCAACTCGCTTACCATCTCGCCTGGACCGCCCTGGAGTCACCCGACGTCGGTGATGCCTACAAGAGCCTCGTTCAACACCTCCGCCAGACAGCTGGCACTGCAATGCACGAGGCATGGGAAGCGCCCGCCATCACCAGCGACACTCAGATGAACATCCCGTCGGCCGTCATCGACCTCAGCGAACTCGTCCAATACGAGACCGCGTACCTCGATGCCGTCCGCGCCCACCTTCACGAACTTCTGCCGTGGTGGAAACGCCTGCGCTCCTGACCCCCATGAGGCTTCCACGCGTCGTGAGATCCGGGGGATCACCGTCTCAAATCCCAAACAGCGTGCACTCGCTAAGAGTGCCTCAACTTCGGGCGCGCGCTTAGAGAAATCCCAAACGGCGTGCACCCAGCGGCGGGCGGCCTACGTCCTCTACTGTCCTTCCTGAAGCCAGGGATCACCGGCTCACTCGTCCGCTCGGAGATCCCCCGACATCAGGAAGGAACCATGTCGTGCAGCTGAGGCTGATGTACGTGATCATTGCGGTCCTCGCGGCGCTCGTCGCCGCTCTGGCTGGCAGCGTCTTGACCGTCGTCGAGGGAGGACGTCCCGCGGCGGCCTTCAAGACTGGAGCATTGACCTTCGCCGGCTCCCTGACGCTCCTCATCGTGGTCATGGGCGCCCTGGGTGTGGTGGGCTCGTGAGCGACGTAGGCGCCCTTGGAGGGTACGTACATGCCTCCTCGCTCGACGAGGTGCTCGCGAAGGTGCACCAGCACCGCGCGCACCTCTCACGGCTGATGAACGCTCACGACGCGACTCGCCTCATCCTCGGACTGCTGTACCTGAGCCGAAAAGCGCACGCCAATCCCGGTGCCAGCGTACCGACATGGTCGTGGTTGCTGGGGCAGTCGGCAGAGCGTGGTTCGGGAATCCGCGCTGCCGTGAGCAAGTGTCTGAGCCACTGGCTTCCCGCAGCCGACGAGCAGGACCCAGACTTGGGCACAAGGAGCCTGATGCCCGTTCCGCCCTCCGGTTCCGAAGGATCACTGCACGCTCTCATCCAAGCCATCGGCTCCACACAGCTGGTCAGGCCCCTGCTCGACCACTGCCTACGCGACCTCTCGGCGGACCAGGCCCAGGCTGACGGCAGCCACTACTTCACGCCGGACGACATGGCCCGCCTCATGGTCGGTGCGGCCGTCCCTCGCGACGGGCACAGAGTGCTGGACCCGGTCTGCGGTTCAGGGGGACTGCTTGTCGAGAGTCACCGCTACGTCCGCGAACGCGTCGGGCTGGACCCGACCATGTCCTTGCAGGGGAAGGAGCAGCACGCCCACACCTCACAGGTGGCCCGTATGAACTTCGCGGTGCGGGGGATCACGGCTCACGTCTTCCCGCCCGGAGACAGTCTCGCGGAGCCCGAACCGGAGCCGTACGACATCGTCCTGGCCAACCTTCCCTTCAACCAGCGCAACTGGGCGTTGGAGGGCGAGGCAGAGCAAACTCGCCGGTCGGGCCTCGCAGTCCCTGTCGATCCCCGCTGGCCAGAGGAACCGCCGTCCCTAGGGTCCGCCAACCCCGCGTGGATTCAGCACATCGCGCACGCGCTTGCCCCTTCCGGACGTGCCGTCTTCCTAATGGCCGACAAGATGGCCAACAGCAGGCAGCCCGTCACCCGAAGGCTCCGCCAACGTCTCCTGCGTGACGACCTTGTCGAGTGCGTGATCGCTCTGCCGCCTCGCGTGCTCGGTCTGTCCAAAGCCCCCGCCTGTCTGTGGGTACTCAACAGGGACAAGAGTGCGCGCCCCGGCTGGGGTATCCGGGACCGCCGCCAGCAGGTGCTGTTCGTCAACGCGCGGCGAGCCTTCGAACCTGTCCCGGATTCGAGAGCACGAAGGCTGGGCGACAAGAACACGACATTGATCCTGACCACTCTGGCGGCCTGGCGTGGCCTCTCCGAGAACGGTGCCACGGCCTCGCCGTACAACGACACAGTCGGCTGGTCCCGAAGCTGCTCCACCAAGGAGATCGCCGACCACGAGTCCAGCCTGATGCCGACCTCGTACGCCGTGGAGCCCCCCAGCCCCGAACGGGACACGCGAAGCCGGGTCGAGCAACTCAAGCTCGAACTGGCCGATCAGCTCGACCAGATGCGCGTACTGGAACTCCGGCTGCTGGACGTCTTGGAGGAGATCTGATGGAAGCCAATGCGGACCAGGGCGCCTCGGATGGGGCGGCTTGGAAGACGACCTCCATCAAGATCGAGCGGCCTCGCATCTACACCACCTCCGGATTCCTCGACGACGCGGCTGCCGAGCAGACCGCAGGAGTCGTCAGCTCGACGTTCCTCCAGAACGGCAGAATCCTCGCGCCCAGGGCCAACGAGTGTCGGCCGGGTGATTCCCCGCCCAGCCGGGCAACCCTCAGGGAGGGCGACCTGGCCGTCGTACTCGTCCGACGGGTGGGCGATTCCGCGCTGGTTACCGCCGAGCACGCAGGATGTACAGCGACCAGGTCGATCGGCATCATCCGCGCTGAACCGCACATAGCGCGATGGCTGCGTATCTGGCTACAGACACCCACGGCGAAGGCTCGCATCGACGAGGACGTGACGGCACACGTCGAGCCCACCGTCAGCCTCGACACTCTCCACCGCATGCCGTTTCCGCTTCCTCCGGCAGACGTAATCAATGCATACCACCAGACATTCGACCTCATCGAGGAGATGACCGCTCTCTACCAGGAAACCGCCCGCAAGGCGGTGGAACTGGCCGACGCCCTCCATGACGACTGGGCGTCGACGATTCCGCCCTGGGAGACACGATCGCTTGCGAAGGTCGCCAAACCGAAGACGGGCAAAGGTTCCGAACGCTCGCTTCCCCCCTTGCCCACAGAACCCATCACCGATGTAACCGAAGTAGTCGCCCCTAGAGATCTCTACGACCTCCCCGTGCCCCACGTGCAGAGTTTCCGTCTGAGCAGTCCAGCGAACGTCGGCGAGGCGCATCCGCCCGGCACCTTGATGCTGAGCACCCGTTCCGACGGCGCACACATCGCCGTGCCGAGCCGACCAGCAACACCTCTCAGAGGCGTCGTGGCCGTACGACCTATTGAGGAAGAAGACGGTTGGTGGCTGCTCCACGAACTCAGGAGGAGGAGCAGTGACATCGCACGGCTGGCACAGGGCCAGAACGGCCGGGAAATCTCCGCCGGTGCCCTCAAGCGCCTGCAGGTCACCTGGCCTGACCGGTTCACACGCACCGCCTTCCACGCGATGACCGAACCCCTGCACGCCGCGGCCCGACTCCTGGTCGCCAAGATCGCGACGCTGCACACCCTGCGGGAGGCACTACTGCGCGACATCTCCGCGAAGGCTGGCGTCCTCCGAGAACCGACAACCGAGCCGGAAGAGCAGGGAGCTCCTCCTCCTCGCCCCACCACGGCCCCCTCACCACGGGGGTATGACCGGCAATGAGTCAGGATGGTCCCCGGAGAACCGATAAGCATCTGCGTGAGAACGGTGGAGACATGAACGCCAGGCCGCTGCTGAACCGAAGGCTGGACGGACTCGGGACGACGATCTTCGCGGAGATGTCGGCGCTGGCGACCGCGACGGGCGCGATCAACCTGGGCCAGGGCTTCCCTGACACGGACGGCCCTGAGGAGATCCGCGAGGCTGCTGTCCGCGCTCTGCGGGAGGGGAAGGGCAACCAGTACCCGCCCGGCCCGGGTATCCCGGAACTGCGCGCCGCGATCTCCGACCACCAACAGCGCTTCTACGACCTCTCCTTCGACCCTGACTCCGAGGTCCTGGTCACCGCCGGCGCCACCGAGGCCATCGCCGCCACCATGCTGGCGCTGCTGGAGCCGGACGACGAGGTCATCGCCTTCGAGCCCTTCTACGACTCCTACGCCGCCTGCATCGCGATGGCCGGCGCGAAGCGCGTACCGCTCACCCTGCGCGCCCCGTCCTTCCGCCCGGACCTGGACGAGCTGCGCGCCAAGATCACCCCGCGGACCCGCCTCCTTCTCCTCAACACCCCGCACAACCCGACCGGCATGGTCCTTACCGGCGACGAACAGAGCGCCATTGCCGCACTCGCCATCGAGCACGACCTCCTCGTCGTCACCGACGAGGTGTACGAGCACCTTGTCTACGAGGGCACACACCGCCCCATCGCGGCCCTACCCGGAATGCGCGAGCGCACGGTCACAATCAGCTCGGCCGGCAAGACCTTCTCCTTCACCGGATGGAAGGTTGGCTGGGTCACGGCGAACGGCCCGCTCGTCTCCGCCGTCCGGACGGCAAAGCAGTACCTGACGTACGTCAGCGCGGGCCCCTTCCAGTACGCGATCGCCGAGGCGCTGCGCCTGCCGGACTCGTACTTCGACGCCTTCCGCGCCGACCTCCGCCGCAAGCGCGACCTGCTCGGCGACGGCCTGCGGGCAGCTGGGTTCGAGGTCTACCAGCCCCGGGGCACGTACTTCATCACCACCGACATCACCCCGTTCGGAGAGAAGGACGCCTACGCCTTCTGCCGTGCCCTCCCCGAACGCTGCGGCGTCGTCGCCATCCCCAACTCCGTCTTCTACGACGACCCCGACGCCGGCCGCAGCCAGGTCCGCTTCACCTTCTGCAAGAAGGACGACGTCCTCCAAGAGGCAGCCGACCGCTTGCGGCGCCTGGCGTCCTGAACTCACGCCCCTTCACCTCGACGAATGAGACCGAGGCAAGACCGTCACCGGCGTGAGCGGGTCGGCTCCCAGATGGCTCCCAGCGGAACGTACCTCGTCAGCTACGGTACTGTTTTTGCTGGTCAGCGGCGTGTGGCCGAGAGGCACGTGCTCGTCCGGTCCGGCCCGTGCCGACCTGTCCGCTCACGCACGGCTCACGCACGCTGGGCGTTTCACCGCTTCGCCGCAGAGGATCTGGAGCATCTGGGCTCTCGTCGTTCTGTAGCGTTGCCGCTCGGAGAACTGGGATGATGGCACCCCACAGCACGCGACCAGGATAGGAGGCGGCAGATGGCGTACTCGACCCGCATGGCTGCCGCCCTCTCGGGAGCGACGGTCGGACAACTGCGCACGTGGAGGCAGGACCGTGGCAACGGGCCGATCCTTCAGCCCGAGCTGGCAGCCAGGCCGGCCCTGTACTCCTTCCGTGACGTACTCGCGCTGCGTGCGTTCGCCCACCTTCGCCAGAACGTGTCACTCCAGAAGATCCGCGTAGCCTTGGCCACCCTGAAAAGGATCGGGGAGGTCGAGCACCTGTCCAGTTACTCCCTGGTGGCCGAGGGCGACTCGATCGTCCTTGCAGGCCACGATGACCACGGCACCGATCTGGTCAAACGCCCTGGCCAACGGGTGATCGCCACCATGGCCGACATCCTCCAGGAGTTCGCTCCCAGAGCCGGCGTCGTCGTCCCCCACCTGCTCCAGCCGAAGCAGCACGTCACTGTCGACCCCGAGACCCAGGGCGGACAGCCCGTGATCACGGGCACGAGGATCCCCTTCGACACCGTCGCGGAGCTGATCGAGGACGGCATCCCGCCGGAGGGGATCGCCGACTACTATCCCGGCGTCACCGCTGACGCAGCACGTGACGCTGCTTCCTTCGCGCTCTACGTGGACAGCTACAGCACGGGAGCGCGCGCTGCCTGATGCGGATCCTCATCGACGAGAACGTCCCCGTCCAGGTGCTGGAGATGCTCAGACGGATTCTGCCCGGACATGAGGTCAAGCTCGTCAGCGAGATCAAGTGGGCGGGCAAGAAGGATCTCGCGCTTCTCCCCGATGCCGCGAGAAAAGGTTTCGAAGTCTTCCTGACCAGGGATGCCCGCCAGTTGGAGGATCCGTCGGAGACGGAGGCCATCAAGAAGTCGGGCATGCACCACATCCGCTTCAGTCAGGCGCACAGGGGCATGGCCGGTCTGGGCCTGGCGATGGGCGCGGTGGTAGCGGCCATGCCCCTGATCGTCGGCGAGCTCAACGAAGCAGACACACAGCAGCTGATTCACATCAAGGGCTTGAACCCGGTGAGCAAGCACCGCTTCGAGCGTGTGGACCCGTCCGTCTCACCGCCCGCCTACTGGCCACGCTAGGCGAGTGACGCCTCCCGCCACATGCCCGACGCAGCGGGAAACCATGACGACCACCCGGCTCAGGACCGGACGGTGATCCTTCTGGTGCAGGGCCGGCAGGAGGCTGAGTCAGTCGTCCGGCATACCGGGATGGTCGGCGCTCACTCAGACTTCTTGTCGCCTTGCTCGTCGTTCCCGCGCAGACGACGCGCTCGCTCGGCGATACCGCTGGAGAGCTTGTTTTTCACCGAGTTGGCCCGGTCGAGGGTCTCGTTGCCAAGACTTCGGGCAGCACCAACACCATTTACTCCTTTTTCCAACGCTCTGTCCCTCACCTCCAGGGCAGCTTCCGTCCATCGCCTCGCCTCAGATGAATCGCCACCGGACTCGATTCCGAGCCGCACGTGAAAGTCATGGACGCCGGTCGCGACCTGGTTGCTCGACTGGACCACAGCCGGGGATGTGGTCGGGTGCAGCAACACCTTGGCGTTGGCCACGCCAACAGCGGCGTTCATCCTGGCCAGCAGAGTTTCGGTGCTCCGCGAGATGTGCTCCAGCCGGTCCTGCCGGGCGGCCTTCAGGCCGAGGCGATGCCCGTTGAGCTCATCGGGGGACGCGTCCAGCACCCTGTCGAGTTCGAGTACAGCGATCGCGTCCTGCAACTGGAAACAGCGAGCCAGAACGGCGAGCCATTCTCGAACGATGACCTCAGCTTCTTTGACCATCGTGGCGAGATCACCGATCTTGGTCTTGCGCTCCATGTTCTCGGCGACCGCGTCGAGTTGACGCAGCGCGTACGCCTGCGTCTCCGCAATCGTCGCCGGCGCGGCGTGCACCTTCGACCAGGTGACCTCGTCGACCCTGCCCCGCTTCTCTCGGATGGTCATGGCCTCCTCGATCACGAAGCCCACTCCGATCACGCGGGCCAAGACAGTGTCCTTCTGCGCACGCAGTACGTCGTCGACCTTCTTGTCGATCGCGGCGAGGTAGTCAGTGATCTCGTCCATGGTCTGTTGCATGGCGACCTGCGCCATGAACTTCCCGGCGTTGGCAAGAGTCGCCGGGTTGGACAGGAGCGATCGGGGCGCGTGCGCGAACTCGAGGAAGCCCTTGATGTGGCCCTTCTGTCCCTTCAGCACACCCGTGCTGAGCCCTGTCTTCGCGCTCTCCCTCAGGCCATACTTCTTGAGGAGCACCGCCGACTTCGGCGTCAGCTTGACCCAGTGAGCGGAGTTGGCGGCGATCTCCGATCCTGCCTCTGCGACTGCAGCACCCGTAGCGAAGACGGACTTGTACCACCGCGGTCCGAGGCTCTTGGACGGCAGTCCCTCCGAAGCGAGGAAGTTTTCGACGTCCTTCGCGCTCCCGATGACTGTCAGCCCATCCCCGTCGCTGATCAGCTGAATCTCGTTGTCCATGGTCCGCTCCTGAAGTGGCTTCTCGCCGTCGAATGTGGTCAGGGTTCGCAGAGTGAGCGCCGGGCCGCGGCCGAGGTCTTCCGAAGGCGGGAGACCTCGGCCCTGACCCGGTCGGGGCGTGAGTGCACTGCTCTTGCGCCGACGTGGCCGGCGGGCTCAGCTGTCCGGCATACCGGTGGTGGCCCACTCGTCGGCGAAGTGCTCCATCTGCTTCAGGACCAGGTTCACCGCCTCCGCACGACGGTCCGGCGGGTAGCCGTGGCGAGCCAGCAGGCGCTTGATGGCGCTACGGAGACCAGCGCGGACCGGTTCACGGGCGATCCAGTCGGGCTTGAGCTTCTTCTGGACCTCCGCGACGAGATCGCGGGCGATGCTCGCCAGGATCTCATCGCCCATGAGTTCCTGCGCCGAGTCGTGCTCGGCCACGGCGTCGTAGAAGGCGAGCTCGCGCCAGTTCAGCGGCGGATCGAACTTCTCGCCTCGCCGTGCGTCTTCGACCACCTCCTTGGCCATCTCGACCAGCTTGGCGATGAGTTCGGCACTCGTGTACTGCTGCCGCGTGTACCGGATCATCAGGTCCTGCAGACGGTCGGAGAAGGCCGTGCGGCGGACGATGTTGTGACGCGTGACCTCGCGCATCTTCTGCTCGATGAGCCGACGCAGCGCCTCCGCCGCGAGGTGAGGGGTGTCGCTGCCCTGGAGCTTGGCGACGAGCGCGTCGTTGAGGTGCGTCAGGTCAGCCATCTCCAGGCCGGCCTCGGCGAACAGGTCCGATATCCCGCCGGTCTCGACGACGGACGAGGTCAGCTGGGCGAGGTACAGCTCGACGTCGCGGGCGACGGGCAGGCCGCGCGCCTCGCGGTCCGCCGCGTCGAGCTTGGCCATGTAGGCGCGGACCTCGACGAAGAACTGGATGTCCCGGCGCCAGGCCGGGTGATCCGGGAAACGCTCGCCGATGTTCGTGGCGCTGGCGGACAGCGCGTAGAAGCGCTCCAGGCGGTGGGAGTGCTCTCGGAAGCGCCGACCGACGGTCTGGCGGGGGTCGTCGAGCTTCTCCGGGTCGTTGCCAGGGGTACGCGGATTCCGGAGGTACTCGGCAGCCCCGCCGGCGGCGTTGACGAACGCCTTCGCCGTCGGCTGTTCAAGACGCGCACGCCAGTTGAAGCCGCGCAGGATGTCGCTGAGGATGTCGTACTCGTTGCGCAGCTCGTCCAGCGCGCGGTCGAGGTCCTGGCCGAGGGTGCGGTCCTCCTGGTCGGCGTCCGTGTACTCGGCGATCGCCTTCTGCAGGTTCTCCGTCAGCGGCGCGTAGCCGACGAGCAGGCCGTCCTCCTTGCCGCGGAAGCGGCGGTTGACCCGGGCGAGGGCCTGCATCAGGTTGGCGCCCTTGAGCGGACGGTCGAGGTACATGGTGTGGACCGGCGGGGCGTCGAAGCCGGTCAGCAGCATGTTGTTGACGATGAGCAGCTCCAGCTCGTCGTCAGGGTCCTTGGCCCGGTTGATGACCGCCTTGCGCTGGCCGTCGGGCAGCGCGTGGACGAGCAGGTGGTCGTCGTCCTTGCGGGAGTTCGAGGAGAAGACGATCTTCATCGCACCCTTGGAGGGCTCGTCGCTGTGCCACTCCGGTCGCAGCTCGCGCAGGGCGTCGTAGACTCGAACGCAGATCTCACGGGTCGCGCAGACGACCATCGCCTTGCCGGCCGCCCCGCCCTTCTCGGAGACGCCGACGAACGGCCGCATCCGCTCCCGCCGCTCCTCCCAGTGCGCCACCAGGTCCTCGGCGAGATCCCTGACACGGGCCGGCAAGCCGTACATGGCATTCATCGTGGCGACGGCCGTCTCGACACGGCGGCGCTCGGTGTCGTCGAGGCCGTCGGTGATGCGGTCGGCCTCCTCGTCGATCTCCGTCGGGTCGACGTCCTTGCCGAGGACGAGCTTGATGACCCGGCCCTCGTGGAAGACCTTGACCGTCGCGCCGTCGTCGGCGGCCCTCTTGAGGTCGTAGATGTCGATGTAGCCGCCGAAGACCTGGCGGGTGTTGCGGTCGGCCTCGGAGATCGGCGTCCCGGTGAAGGCGAGGAGCGTGGCGTGCGGGAGGGCGTCGCGGAGGTGACGGGCGTAGCCGTCGAGGTTGTCGTAGTGGCTGCGGTGGGCTTCGTCGACAACGACCACGATGTTGCGCCGGTCGGAGAGCAGCGGGTGGTCGGCCCCCGACTCCTTCTCCTCCTTGGTCCTGCCGAACTTTTGCAGAGTGGTGAAGAGGATGCCGCCGGTCCGCTTGGCCGCGAGCTCCTCCCGCAGTTTGGCTCGGGTCGCGACCTGGAGAGGCGTCCCCGGGAGAATCTCGCTCTCCAGGAAGGTGGAGTACAGCTGGTCGTCGAGGTCATTGCGGTCGGTGATGACGACGACGGTCGGGTTCAGCAGGGCCGGGTCGCCCATCACCATCGCCGTGGTGAGCACCATCTCCTCGGACTTGCCCGAGCCCTGCGTGTGCCACACGACACCGGCCTTCCCGTTCCCGGCTGCCGCTTCGCGGACCTTCTCAGCGGCCCGGGTCACCGCGAAGTACTGGTGCGGCTTCGCAATGCGCTTCATCTGCTTGGACGGCACGAAGTTGATGAAGGACCGGCACAGGGAGAGAAACCGGGTCTGGGTAAACAGCCCGTGCAGCGCCAGGTTCTGGCCCGAATCGGCCACTCCCTCGTCGTCCACGGCGAACGGGGTGACGCGGGCCCCGGTCTCATCCGTGTTCCAGGGCGCGAAGTGCTCGTACGGGGTGAAGGGCGTGCCGTACTTCGCCGTGATGCCGTCGGAGAGCAGCACCACCGCGTTGTAGCGGAAGGCGGTCGGAAACTCCTTCACGTACCGGGAGACCTGGGAGTGCGCGTCCTGGAGCGTGGCGCTCTCGTCGCCTGCGCGCTTCAACTCCAGCACGGCGAGCGGGAGTCCGTTGACGTACAGGACGATGTCGAAGCGGCGCCGCTTCTCGCCGTCGACGACGGTGACCTGGTTCAGCGCGCGGTACGTGTTCCCGTCCGGGTCCGTCAGGTCGACGAGGCGGACGGTCGGGTTGTGCTCGGCACCGAAGGCGTCGGTGTAGACGACGGAGCGGATGCCGGTCGTCAGGTAACCGTGGGCGGTGCGGTTCTCCTCGTACGTGTCCTGCGACTCCGGGGTCGCCGCGGCAGCGATAGCGTCGCGTACGGCGTCCGGGGGCAGCTCGGGGTTGAGCCGCTCGATCGCCTCGCGGAGGTCGGGGTAGAGGATCAGGTCGTCCCACGACTTACGGTGCCCGGAGCCGGGCGCGAACTCGTTGCCGGAGGCGGGCAGCCAGGCCAACTCGGCTAGCTCGTCGAGGGCGAGCAGCTCCCAGTCGGCTTCCAGAGGGCGGTGGTTCTGGCTTCTTCTGCTTCCGCTCTCGCCGTCGTGCGTCATGTGTGATCCTCGACAATCTTCTCGGCGTCTTTGACGCGAAGGCGGCCGGACATGAGCTGGGGAAGGAGGGTGTCGCGAAGGGCAGCCAGCGATTGGGATTCCCGTAGAGCCAGCGTCAACCGCTGGCGTACGGGAGCGATGAGGCGAAGGTACTGTTGCATCACCTCAACGGGAGGAATCGACAGTTGGGCACCGACGATGACCTTGGCATTCATGTTTGCCTGGACTGAGCCCCCTCGTGCACTTTCCGCATAATCCGCGTAAGCATCCGACTTCAGGAATCCCCACACGAAGTACGAATGGGCGAGTGAAGGTGTCTTAAGGCGTACAAGATATGAAGCGAACACGGAATCCGTCGACTCTTCGACGATTGCCGATTTACCAGGATCAGCCATGCGAGCCACCAAGACGTCACCAAGAGACAATTGATATTTCTCAAGGTCGCGTTCGCTGATTTCACAGTAAGGCACATCCGCCCAGTTGACCCAATTCCTCTTGTTTATATCCTTGACCCGCAGGAATTTCGGGCCAACTGGCTCTGAGCTGCTGCTGGCTGTGTAGCCATACTGGGTTGAGCAGATGTCTGACAGATGACCGGATACCCAGCCGTCTTGAGGAACGGGGGTGGCGGAGGCGAGAAACTCACGTGTAAACAGGGCGTGTGTCAGCTCGTCGGCCGTGGCCGCGATGCGCTCGTTGACTGCGATCTTGTCATCCAGTGCCCCGAGCGCCATAGCAATCCGTCGCTGTTCACGCGAATCCGGGAGGGGAATCGGGAGGGCGCGAATTGTCGGCAAGTTAAGACGTTCGGCGACCGAGCCATCCCGTTGTCCGTGGACGTGAGCAGACATGACAGGCGAGTTCAACCAATAACGCAGGAAGCGATGATCTACATGCGCCGCGTCAGGGCGGATGAGAACCATTCGCTGACCCAGACATACTTGAACACCCGAGGGCACTTCCGCTGCGATCCCAAAGTAGGTACCTTCGCGACTATAGAGGAGGTCGCCATAGCTCGGTTCAGCACGCTTGATGCGATCTTTGTAAGTTTCCTGAGAAACGTGGGCCGCCCCGTCGGAGCGGAAGACGCCGGTAATGACGTCCTGGGTTCGAGCTACATACGGGCCCTCCAGAGTCAGCTTGGGTGTGGAATGAGGACAGTCGTAGATACCAATGCAGATGGAATCCAAGGGCATCCACCTCCAGTTTGGAGGATGCTTCTCCATGCTTCCGGGGATACGAATACTTGGCGTTACGTGAATTCGCTCAGTGGCCACCGCCGATACCTCCCAAGCAGTCCCGAACCGTCTTCTCCAGCTCCGCTGACTTCTCGAAGAGCTCGTACAGTTCCTCCGTCAGCGAGGCGATCCTTTCCGCCACCGCCTCCGCCCCCTCTTCCTCCGTCTCCACAGCTCCCACATACCGCCCCGGCGTCAGCACGTACCCGTGCTCCCGGACCGCCGCAAGGTCGGCCGAGAAGCAGAACCCAGGCTCGTCCTCGTACGTCAGCCCCGCCTCGCGAGCCGACGCCGTTCCCCGCCACGCGTGATACGTGCCAGCGATCTTCGCGAGGTCGGCCTCCGTCAGGACCCGCTCCGTCCGATCCACCATCTCGCCCATGTTCCGGGCGTCGATGAACAGGATCTCGCCGCGCCGATCGTCCAGGCGCTTCACGCCCTGCGGGGTCTTGTCCTTGGCCAGGAACCACAGGCACGCAGGGATCTGCGTCGTGCGGAAAAGCTGGGACGGCATCGCGACCATGCAGGCCACCAGGTCGGCCTCGACCAACGCCTGACGGATCTCGCCCTCGCCGCTCTGCTGGGAGCTCATGGAGCCGTTGGCCAGGACGATGCCGGCGGTGCCGCGCTCGCCCAGCTTGGAGATCATGTGCTGGAGCCAGGCGTAGTTGGCGTTGCTCTTCGGCGGTACCCCGTACCGCCACCTCGGGTCGCTCTCGTCCCGCGCCCAGTCCTTGATGTTGAAGGGCGGATTGGCCATGACGAAATCGGCCTTGAGGTCGGGGTGCTTGTCGTCGGCGAAGGTGTCACCCCAGCGGGGGGCGAGGTTGCCGTCGATGCCGTGGATGGCGAGGTTCATCTTGCCCAGGCGCCAGGTGCGCTCGTTGAGTTCCTGGCCGAAGACGGAGATGTCGGCCTTGTGGGCGCGCCCGGCGTGGGCCTCGATGAACTTGGCCGCCTGGACGAACATGCCGCCCGAGCCGCACGCCGGGTCGTAGACCCGTCCCTCGTACGGCTCCAGGATCTCCACGATCAGCCGGACGACGGACTGCGGCGTGTAGAACTCGCCGCCCCGCTTGCCCTCGGCCCGCGCGAAGTTGCCGAGGAAGTACTCGTACACCTCACCCAGCACGTCCTGCGCGGGCTTGTCGCCGCTGCCGCCGAAGCGGGCGTCGCTGATGAGGTCGACGAGTTCACCGAGACGCTTCTGGTCCACGTTGTCGCGGTTGAAGATCTTCGGCAGGACGCCCGTGAGCGAGGCGTTCTCACGCATGACCGCGTCCATCGCGTCGTCGAGGAGCTTGCCGACACCCTGGCTCTTGGCGTGGGTGGCGATCCACGTCCAACGGGCGGTCTCCGGAACCCAGAAGACGTGGGCACCGGTGTACTCGTCCCGGTCCTCCAGGAAGTCGTCCATCCGGTCCTCGGTGATGCCGTCGTCGGTGAGTTCCGCGGCGAGCTCGGAGCGGCGCTCGTCGAAGGCGTCGGAGACGTACTTCAGGAAGATCAGGCCAAGGACGAACTCCTTGTACTGCGCGGCATCGATGGAGCCGCGCAGCTTGTCGGCGGCCTTCCACAGGATCGCCTGGATCTCCTTGGCGGTGGAGGCGCTGAACAACTCCGCCTGTTCGGTGGGTTTCTTCGCAGCGGTAGCCATGGGGCAGACCGTCTCCTTCAGTCGTCGGTTCCGGGGAGGTTCTGGAGGGTGAGCGTGCCATCGGCGATGCCGGCGGCCGTGAGGCGGACTAGGTCGTCGAGAACGGCGGACTGCTCCCGCAGGAGGTGCGCGCGGGTCTCGATCTCCGCGAGCACGGCGTCGAAGCACTCGGCCTCGCGCCGGCTCAGGTCGGGGATGAGGAGGTCTTCGATGCCGCGCGAGGCCCGCACCGCGCCACTGGTACGCGCGTAGTCGGCGGCGGCCGCCCGCAGCAGTGCCGCGAGTACCCGTGGCAGCACCGGCGGGTCGGCGTCGGGGTGGACGCGCAGGATACGGGCCGGGGCAGCCACCAGGGACAGGCCCGCTTCGTCGACGTACGCACCGAAACGGGGGCTCCTGGTGACGACGATGTCGCCCGGCTCGGTGAACAGGGCGTGTTCGTAGCCGGTGAGAAGGACTCCGCGGTCGATGCGGCGTCCACCCGGGCGTGCGATGCCGAGGACCTCGTCGGGGGTGAGCACCGTGTAGTGGCCGTCCGTCGTGAGGTGCTCGTCGGCGAAACGGTGCCCGGGACGTCGGCGCAGGCGCCGGTCATCGAGGAGCCGGCGGACGGTGGTGCGCCGCACCGGCTGGTCGTCGGGACGCAGTACGGCCTGGGTCCTCAGTGCCGTGCGCAGGTCGGCGCGCTGCCGGGCCTGCTCGTGCAGCTCCGTCAGGCGCTGCTCCAGGTCGCTGATGCGGACCGGACGCTCGATGACGCCCCGGGTGTAGCGGGCCATGGGCGGGCGGTGCTGGGTGGTGAAGGCGGCGCCCGGCCGGTCGTCGAGGTCCTTCGCTGGGACGATCACCGCGTGGCGGGGTTCGTGGCGGCGGTCGCCGCGCCAGGGGGCGGCGCGCCAGATGGCGATGTCCTCGGCGAGCACGTCAAGGACCGTGTCGGTGAGCGGCTGCGCGGAGTAGTCGGCGAGGAGGACCAGGCCCGTGCGGTGTTCCGCCGAGGTGCGGGCCAGCACCCAGAGGGCGGTGCGGTAGCCGGGACGGTAGGGGAACACGCCGTCGGGCAGGCTCACCGCGGCCTTGAGTAAACCGTCCCGGAGGAAGGACCGGCGCAGGCGGTCGGCCTCGCTGTGCCGGGGGAACGGACGGACGAGCACGTCGGCGGGGCCGAGAACGACGGCTGTCGAGCCTTCGTCGAGGTAGTCGGTGAGTGCCTGTACCTGTTCCAGGACGACCTGTGGGCTGCGGTTCTCACCCGACTCGTAGGGAAGGACAGAGACCAGCAGATGGGGATATCCCCAGTCGTCGACGGGCAGGTCCTCCCCTTCGGTGACGCCGAGGTCGAACTCGTTCACGCCTCGGACGAGCATCCGGCGGCGGACCATGCGGGCCCGCACCGGGTCGGGGTCGGCGGCGAGGTAGGTGTGGCCGGAGTCCTCGGCGGCCCGGGCGTGCAGGGCGGCGAGCAGGTCGCCGGAGCGCGCGTGCGGGGTGGCGACGACAGAGCCTTCGTCGAGGGTATCGACGCCGGACAGGGCAGCGAGGACGCGTACCACGGCCGAGGTGGGCTCGTCGGCGGCCAGGTCGTGGGAGCCGAGGCGGCGGCGGGCCTCCAGGACCCAGTCGAAAGCCTCGGCGGGGCTGTAGGCGGCCTCGGTCAGCTCGTCGGCCAACGCGGCCAGCTCGGGACCGAGGCGGTACGGCTCCGGGACGGCCTTCAACTCGGCCGACATGTACGTGTCCTCGGGATCGAGCTCGTCGGCCTGAGTGAGGACCACGTCCCAGCTCTGGCCCGAGAGAGGAACGTCAAGTTGTTGGCGCAGGCAGATCAGCGCGGTCAGCGCCCCCACCAGAACGGAGGCGGAAAGGGCCGGCGTCCGCCAGGCGGCCAGGGTGTACAGGGCCAGTTCGGCCCGCAGGTGGCGGGGATCGGCGTTGCCGCGGCCCGTCGTCGTCAGCCAGTCGACGACCGCGCGGGCGTCGAACAGGGGCCGCCCTTCCTCGTGGGCGACGGGAGCGGGAAAGTCGGGGTGCCTACGGCTCCAGGTGGTGGGGACGGGCCGACGCACCTGGGCAAGGGTGGCGATTTCCGCATACGTGATCCGCCAGACCGACGGCTCGGGCACGATGGGCGACACGGCCCCTTCGCGTGTGCTGGTCACTCGCTCCACTCCCCCTTCCGTACCGGTCCTGTTCGGGCATCCTGGTCGGCCGATCAGCGGGCGACGAGGCAGGCAGAACCCTACAGCGAAGGGGAAAAGGGCAGGAGAGGAAAAGCTGATAACCCCGGTTATCAGCATCTCCAACGGATTTTCGAGCCTTCCGGTCTCACTCTGGTGCTCGTTCGGCGCACCGACACCCGGTGCTCGCCGCAGTCGCGATCCGGAGGTCTCCCCATGGCTGACATGTCCTCGATGCCGCCCGCCCACCAGCCGTCGGAAGGCACGGGCGCTGGCCCCGGCTGGGCAACGGTGCCTCCGCAGCCGACGCTGCACACCTTCACCCAGCCGCCCGTGCCGGACCTGCCGCCCGCCGGGCGCACGCCTTCGCGGCGCAAGGTCTGGCTCACCCACGGCGCGACGGCGCTCGTCGCGCTGATCTTCGGTGCCGCGATCGGTGGCGGCGGAGAGTCTGGCGCTACGGCGGGCTCCTCGAGTCCCGCCCCGGCCGTCACGGTCACCAAGGTCGCCGCGGGCGAACCGAAGCCGGCCGTGACTGTCACCGAGACGGTCAAGGCGACGGTCACCGCCAAGCCGAAGCCGGTGAAGAAGTCCGGCCCCCCGAGCAGCTTCTCGGGCGAAGGCCAGTACCTCGTGGGCGAGGACATCCAGGCCGGCACCTACCGGACCTCCGGCCCGGAGAAGGACAGCGTCATCCCCAACTGCTACTGGGCGCGCCTGAAGAACGCCTCCGGCGAGTTCGACGCGATCATCGCCAACGACAACATCCAGGGGCAGGGCCGCGTCACCGTCAACAAGGGCGAGTACTTCAAGACCAGCGGCTGCCAGGACTGGCAGAAGGTCGGCTGACGTCGAGGAGTCTCCCTCCCTGGCTGCCTGAGAGGTGTCCCGTCACGGCGCTCTCTCGCGGACGGAGGCCGCCCGTCGAGCTGACGGCCTCGAGTACACCCTCGGCGGCTGACCGCTGACGGGAAACCGCCCACCGGCGTACGTGCGACGCGCACACGCCATCGGCGATCGACGGCCACCCCTGTCGACTTCGTCATCCCCGACATCTCTGGGTGTCGAGTTCATCGGAACCGACGCAAGCGGATAACCCGGCGCCCCCGCAGCACAGCTGTTGCGTCACTTCCCAGTCAAGTACCGGATCAAGGAGCATTCCCATGACCAGTTCGGAACAGAACGAGCCTGTCGAGTCACCTTCCGCGTCCCCCGCCCCACAGGCCCCTGCCGCCGAGTCCGTGCCGCTCGCAGACCTGGTGGAGGCGCGTCTGGCTGCCGCACCCCTCGATGAACCCGTGAAGGCGCTCCTGACCGAGGCACTCGGCAGCGCGCACACCCCGGGGAACTCGCCCATGGGCCGGATCTTCCTCGACTCCGTCTCTGTGGAAGGTTTCCGCGGCATCGGCCCCCGGGCCTGGCTGAACCTCAGCCCCCGCCCGGGTGTCACGCTCGTCGTGGGCCGCAACGGCTCGGGGAAGTCCAGCATCGCCGAAGCTATCGAGACGGCGTTCACCGGCACGAACATGCGTTGGCTCGGGCAGGATGCGACGCGCACCAGCAACTGGCGCAACCTGCACGATGGTGCCAAGACGGAGATCGAGGTCAAGCTGACGGTCGAGGGCGACTCCGGCCGGAGCACGCTCACTCGCGCCTGGACCGGCCGCGACATCACCGACTGCGTGGGCACGTTCCGGCGTCCGGGACACGGCGCAGTCCCCCTCGACCAGGCGGCGTGGAAGCAGGCCCTGACGGACTACCGTCCCTTTCTGTCGTACGTCGACCTCGGCCGCATGATCAGCGGCAAGCCCTCTCAGATGTATGACTCCATCGCGACGATCCTCGGACTCGGGCACCTGAGCGCCGCGTACAACCACCTTGGGCTGCAGGAGAAGGCGCTGGGCGACACGGTCAAGGCGGCGAAGAACGAGCTGCCGGAAATCACGGCCGCGCTGTACGCACTCGAGGACGACGAGCGTGCAGTCCAGGCGCTCCTCGCCATTGAGACGAAGGGCCGGCCTGACTTCGAGGCGCTGGACGGACTCGTGGCGGGCCTGCCCTCCGACGATGACGGTCTCCTCGCCGAACTGCGTGCCGCGGTCGACATGCGGGGACCTGACCTGGAGCAGGTCGGAGCAGCGGTTGACCGGCTGCGCGAGGCACTCGCCGGAGTCGAGGACGCGCGCCTGACCGGGGCCGAGGACGCGTTGCAGCGCGCCGGCCTGCTGGAGAAGGCCCTGGCCCACAGCAACCGTCATCCCGACGAAGGGTCCTGCCCGGTCTGCGGCACGGAACGGGTCCTCGACGCCGCGTGGGCCGCCGACGCCGGTGCCCAGATCACCCTGCTCCGGCAGGAGGCGAAGACCGCCGAGGACGCGCGCAGCGAACTGCGGTCGGCGGCACGAGCGGCTCAGAACCTCATCGAGACGCCTCAGCGGATCCCGGCCGCCCTGACCGATCCCTGGAACGAATGGCTTGCCTGCCGTGCGATCAGCGATCCGGCTCAGCTCGTGCAGCGCTTCCACGACACCGCCTTGATCCTGGCCGACGCCTGCGCCGCCGTGAAGGACAACGCGGTCCGCGAGCTGGAGAAGCGGGACGAACGGTGGCGCCAGCTCGTCACGCGCCTGGCGAGCTGGACGGAGAAGGCCCGCACCGCGGCGGACGCCGAGCCCCGGCTCGGCCTTGTCAGGAAGGCCCGCACCTGGGTCAAGACGCTCGCCGCGGAGCTGCGGGAGAGGCGTATGGAGGGCTTCACCGGTCACTCCCAGCGGATCTGGGAGAAGCTTCGCCAGGAGAGCGACATCGACCTCCAGTCGGTGAGCCTTCAGGGCAGCGAGAGGGCCAACGTCCGCAAGCTTGTCATGGACGTCACCGTCGACGGGGAGGAGGCTTCGGCGCTGAGCGTCATGAGCCAGGGAGAGCAGCACTCTCTCGCGCTGTCCTTGTTCCTGCCCCGGGCGGCCACCGCCGACAGCCCGTTCGGCTTCGTCGTCATCGATGACCCCGTGCAGTCCATGGACCCGGCCAAGGTCAACGGGCTCGCCCAGGTCCTGCACGAGCTCGGCGAGCACCGGCAGGTGGTCGTGTTCACCCACGACACCCGGCTTCAGCGCGCTTTCACGACCCAGGAGCTGCCGGTCACGGTCTTCGAGGTCGAGCGGGGCAAGGCGTCCAAGGTGAACGTCAAGGCGGTGACCGATCCGGTCCGCCAGGCGATCGCGGATGCCAGGGCTCTCGCCAGTACCGAGAGTCTTCCGGAGGCGGCCCGTACCCACGTGCTTCCCGCACTGTGCCGGATCGCGCTGGAGAACGCCTTCGTCGAGGCGGCCTGGGTGCAGCACCTCCGCTCCGGGGGCTCCGAGCACGATCTGCAGTCCGCCATGGCCGACGCGGACAAGCTCATGAAGATGGCCGCGCTGGCCTTCTTCGGTGACATCGGCCGCACCGGCGATGTCTACCGAGAGCTCCGCACCCGTTGCGGCCCGCGTGCGGTGGACCTCCTCAAGCAGTGTCAGAGCGGTGCCCACGCAACGGGAACCCGCATCGCCGACGCGCACCGCTTCGTGACCGAGATCAGTGAGCTCGCGCAGAAGGTGCGCAAGACGGAGGTGGCAAAGTGACCGGCGTCGCAAGTACTTCGATCGACGAGCTGCTGCTGACAGCCGACCAGTTGCTCTACGACCCCAGCGTCGAAGCCTCGGCGGCCGGCCGGCACCGTGGAGCCTCCCTCGCGCTGCGGACCGCCCTGGAGATCGCGGTCGACCGCACTCTCGACGCCGCTATGCCGGGACTGGCCGACATCACCACGCGAGCGAAGATGCTCTGCCTGCGCTGCTACACCGCCGCGACCACCGCCCGCAGGGCCAACGCCGTCTGGTCGCACCTCTGCCTCGGGTGCCACTACCACCAGTATGAGATCGGCCCTACCCGAGACCAGGTCCACTCATGGCGTGCAGAAGTCAGCGAACTGGTACGGGAATTGCCTCGTTGACCGAATATTCACAGCCGGCCCACGCTTCTGATAAGTCTTTTGCCGGGGCCGGGCATATTCCCGGCGCGCGGTGTGTCTTGGGGCGCCGCAGGGGGAGGGGACGTACATGAGCACCACCATGCGCGACGAGATCATCGCCGAAGAGCAGAAGGCGGTGGACCGCGCCTACGACTGCTATGAGAAGCGACTGGCCGAACTGAGCGGTGGCTCGATCGCCGCGGCCTCCGCCAGCGGCAAGGACAGCGTCGCCAACCGGAAGGACGCCGAGGAGAAGGCCGCAGAATACGCCGGTCTCGGGGACGCGTCGCTGGTCGTCAGCCGCGTCAATATCCAGCCGGGCGAAGAGTCGGACACCTTCTACATCGGCCGCCGTGCTGTTTCCGACGTCGAGACCCGCGAGACCGTTGTAGTGCTGTGGACCGCCCCGGTGGCGGAGAAGTGGGCGAAGACCCTGCCCGAGGCGCCAGGTGAAGTGCTCCTGCGGAGACAGTTGCGCTGCGCGAAGAACGTCGTCGAAGCGTACGTCGATGAAGTCTCCGTCGTTTCTCCCACCACGCCGTCTGTCATCGATGGCACCGAGCCCGAAGCGGGGGTCCAGGACGATTCCAAGGTCGCGGCGTCCGAGCCGCCGGCGGTCCCGCTGGCTCCTACCCCGTCCGATGTCGCCCAGCTCCATCGGCAGAGACAACAGCCGCTCGATGACTTCCTCCTGCGAGAGCTCCAGCGCTCCCGCAGTGGCAGCATGCGGGACATCGTCGAGACCATCCGCCGCGATCAGATGGATCTCGTCACCGGTTCTCCCACCGACATCCTTGTCGTGCAGGGCGGCCCGGGCACCGGAAAGTCCGCGGTCGGCCTGCACCGCGTGACGTGGCTCGTCAACAACGACCACTTCAAGGCGCAGGATCTCCTGGTCATCGGCCCGCACGAGCGCTTCCTCGACTACGTCGGCCAGGTCCTCCCGACCCTCGGCACCCGGAACATCAACGCCGTTCAGATGAACCGCCTCTGGGACGGCGATGTCCTCGGCACCGACACCCCACGCGCGCGACTGGTCAAGTCCGACGACCGCATGGCCGCCGTCCTGCGCCGACGCGTGGAACACGAGTGTCGCCCCGACGCGATCGACGAATTCACCACTACGCCCACGTACAAGGACGCCAAGCCCGAACTCGCGGTCACGGCTGGCAGTACCACTCTGCGTATCCCGCGTTCCGAGGTTCTCGTCCTTCTCCAGGAGGCACGCGAGGGCGACGGCTCCTACCGGGAGCGCCGCAACCGCTTCCGCAGTCTGCTCGTGGACCGTCTGCTGCAGGAACTCGTCGCTCTGGCCCCACGCCGCAGCCAAGGAGACACGATCCGCCGGGACCTGGAACGCCACCGCCAGGTGGAGCGGCTGATCGAACGCGTCTGGCAGTCGCCCGGTGACAGGGAAGCTCTGCGAAGCCTCTACGACTCCCCCGAACTCCTGCGTACCTGCGCCGACGGCGTCCTCGATCCGGAGGAGCAGGCAGCCCTTCACCGTCCGAGGGCAGCCACGGCGGACGCCGACCTCTGGACCCTCGACGACCGCGTCTGCCTGGAAGAGCTGCGCTACCTCATCACCGGAGAGACTCCACAACGCTACGGGCACATCGTCATCGACGAGGCCCAGGACCTGACCCCCATGCAGGCACGCTCACTGCGCCGACGCATCGCGGTCAACGGCTCCATGACCGTACTCGGCGATCTCGCCCAGGCCACGGGTCCGCATGCCTACGCCGACTGGGACCGCCTCGGCACTCTGCTGTCCGACCACGGCGACTGGCACGTCGCCGAACTGAACACCAGTTACCGCGTACCGGCGGAAATCATGGAGTTCGTCGCACCTCTGGCTCGCACGATCTCCCCCTCGCTCCCCTACCCGCGGGCGGTGCGCGAAGCGGGCGCCGACAGCGTCCGGACCCTGGCAGCCGAACCGTGGACGCTGCTCGACGAGACCGTCGCTCAGACGACCCGGCTCGTCGGCACCAGCGACGGACATACCCTGCGCCGCGTGGCCGTCATCGTCCCCGACGACTCCGGCTGGCTCGACGAGATCAATCGTCATCTCGACCAGACCGCCGGCCTCACCGAAGAGCACCGTGCCACCGTGTCCGTTCTCGCCGCCGCCGACGCGAAGGGCATGGAGTACGACCATGTCCTCGTCGTCGAACCCGCCACCATCGCCGACCGCGGACCGGCTGGGCTGCGCCAGCTCTACGTCGCCCTCACCCGAAGCACCCAGAGCCTGACCGTCCTGCACACCTCCCCGCTCCCGGATGCCCTCATGGACACCACCGATACTCCCGGGCCTGGAACCACCCCCACCGAGCCGTCGATGGCGGCCGCTGACGTCCCCGAGATCGGCACCGACATTCGTGTCCGCGTCCTCGACCGGGGTACAGGCGGCCGCTACAAGGTCAAAGCGCTCTCCCCGCCGGTCAAGGTCCCGCTGATCCTGACCGTCCGCCACGGATCGACTCCGCCCCGCCCCGGCGAGAAGCTGGACTGCTGGGTCTTCGCGCAGGAGAGGAACCACTGCCTGCTCACGACGGACCAGCGTGGACGCCAGCCCATCTCGGCGAAGATGGCCGAGCGCTACCTGGCGGCGCTCGGCGTGTTCGACGAACTGACCGCCGACGGCGTCGCCCCACCGGAGAACTCCCGTGAACGGCTCTCCGAGCTCAAGGGCATGGCCAACCGAGTACTCCGCCGCGACCAGGCGGACTGGGTGGACGTAAGACGGGTGCTCGGCTCACCCGACAGACAGCGTCTGAACCTCTTGCGTGACCTCGCCGCTGAAACCAATCGCGCCCTCAAGGACGACAGCCTGGACGTGAGTCGTCTCCGCGAGAACCTCGCGCGAACGGGCTGGTCCCCTTCTTTGGCCCAGGCCCGGGAGACGCTTCAGCACCGCATGACCACCTTGACCGAGCCAACAACCGAGACCGCACCCACACCCTCCGCACCGCAGCCCGAGCAGGAAGCAGCCGAGCCCATGGCACCCGCCGAGGACACCGCCGTAACGACACCGTCCGCGACGAATCTTCTGTACACGCTGGAGACCACCGCGGCCGCCGACCGCACGTGCAAGAAGCACGAAGCGGTGCGCCACGCCCTGATGTCGGCTTTGTTCGAGGCCGACGAACAGGCGACGTCATCCCAAGTCGTAGATGTCAGCCGCACGGCCGAAGATGGCGACTTCCTGTACGAGATCCTCGGCGCCGGTCACTCCGCCTACACCGACCTCCGCTCGGGTGCCGCCCGCCTCCTGGAGATCAACCACACCCTGGCCGCCCCCGCCGACCGTCTTTACCTGGTCCTCACCGAGCCGCCGGCCGAGGACTGGTCCGCCGAAACTCTGCTCGCGGTCTACGGTGTCCACCTCCTCTGGCGCACCCACAACGGCTGGGCCGGCCGGGACAAGGATGCCGCCCTGGGCTCGGCGCAGCCGTAGGCGCCATCGGTCTAGATTGATCACATTGGCAGCATGAAGGAACGACGCGCGGCGCAGAGCGCAGCGGGAGGGGTCGACGCAGACCACTTAGCTTCCTCAATGTCATCGCGCCGTCGACGTGTTCGCGGCCCCGAGGCCCGGCCCGTTCCGAGCGGTGCGGGAACCCAACGGCCCTCACATCGCGCGGGCCGCGGGCGACGTGCGCACGGGAATCTCCTCGGCCACCAGCCGCGGGGAGAGCCCGGCTTCTATCAGCGCCATGCCGGTCGTGAGGCCCGAGGCTCCTGCGCCCACGACGACGACTGTCAGGACTCTCTCCTCACGCCCCAGCTCTCTACTCAGCCCCGATGCTCACCGATTGCCCCGCTGGCGATCTCGCTGACCAGCGCGCGCATCGCCGGCTTCGAGAAGAGCAACGGCCTGCGGCTGATGTCCTTGGAATCGCGCACTGCGGCGTGGTCGCCCAGTGCAGCGACTTCCACGCAGTCGTTCGCGCCCCCGCTGTACGAGCTCTTCTGCCACCGCGCCTGCGCGACATCGACGTCGTACGAAACTGTCGTGACATCGTGCGGGACGGTCATGCTGGACGTGCTCACTCTTCGAGCTCCTTGCTGATGCGTGCGATGCGGGCGCGGGTCTCCGACGGGTCGAGGGCGCTGTTCCTCAACTGATCAAAGGTGTCCGTGTAGTTGGCCACGTCCTCCGCAGACTCCAGATACACGGAGTTCTTGGGGTTCTCCAGCCACACCAGGTCCGGCGTGGGGTCCGGAAAGGTCAGGATGACGAACGGGCCGTACAGCCCCGGATGCGCGCCGAGCGAGAACGGCAGCAGCTGCACAGTGACGTTCGGCCGCTCGCTCACCTCCACCAGCTTCCGCATCTGGTCTCGCATCACCTCAACGGAGCCGACCGTCCTGCGCAGCACGGCTTCGTCGAGGATCGCCCAGAGTCTGGCGGGGGTCTCACCGCCCAGGCGGCTGTTCTGCCGCTCCATGCGGACCCTGACCAGGGACTCGACCTGCGGCGGGGACAGGTCCTTCCTCATCTGGGAGATCACGGCACGCGCGTAGTCCTCGGTCTGGAGCAGCCCCGGCACGAGCATCGGCTGGTAGCTGGCGAGGTGCGTCGCCCCGGCCTCCAGCGCGAGGTACCCGTCGTAGCGCGTCGGGGTGAGCACCGTCGAGTACTTCCGCCACCAGGGCTTCTGCTGTTCCTTGTCCGCTCGCACGAGGTCGAGCACGTCGGCGCGCCGGTCCTCGTCATCGACGCCGTACAGGTCCAGCAGTGCCCGGACGAGGACCGGTGTCGTGCCGCGTTCGCCGTTCTCGATCCGGCTCAGCGACCCCTGGTTGACCTCCAGTTGGTCGGCGACCTCGGTGAGGGTGAGGCCGGTCGCGTCACGCAGTTCCTTCAGCCGTGCCGCGAGCTGTCGCCGGTACACCGACTGCGGGACCAGGCTTCTCTTCAAGGCCATGCCGGAAGTCTCTCCGTACCGGCGACACCTCTACAACCCATACGGGTCAACTTCACCAGACATATTGCCTAGTTGGTGGTTGCGTCGGCATGCTGTCAGGAGTCACGGCGCGCGTTCGTACGGGCATGCGCCGCAGCCGACCGATGGGCGAGCATGGCCACGACCTCGCTACCGGCACGCGCCTCCGCGTCGGTCCTGCACGCCGCACCAGGAGGGTGGGCCATGCCACGGACAACGCTGCTCCGGCGGCTGCTCCAGCAACGGCACCTGACGACGCACGAGGCTTTCGCAGCCCAGTACGAGCGGGCCGCCGCCCGGCTGGCAGAGCTCGACCGAGACCCCCGCCTGGCGTCCCTCCAGGTCTCTCCACGTCAGTTCGACCGCTGGTACGGCGGGGAGTTGTTGACTCTGCCCCGTCCTGACGCCTGCCGGGTTCTGGAGCACATGCTGGGCAGACCCGTGTCCGAGCTGTTCTCCACGGCGTACGACGACTCCGCGCACGACCGCGACGGGGAGTCGAGCACGGGCCAGCAGGCGA
Source organism: Streptomyces sp. NPDC051677 (assembly GCF_044453465.1). Taxonomy (NCBI): domain Bacteria; kingdom Bacillati; phylum Actinomycetota; class Actinomycetes; order Kitasatosporales; family Streptomycetaceae; genus Streptomyces; species Streptomyces sp. NPDC051677. Next base: position 102,991 of record NZ_JBITCT010000023.1, on the reverse strand, counting down.
CGAGTGCGCCTCCGCCACGCGAGGACGACGAGAACCCACTGGACATCGTCACCCGGACCCGGCAGCTCACGGCCAGCAACGCCGACGACGCGACGCTCGCCTTCCTCGACTCCTCGCTGGAGGGAATCGCCAGCCGGTACGAACAGGACGGGCCGTACCTCCTCCGTCCCCAGGCCCGCCAGGTGCGGCAGCTCGCCCACACCCTCCTCGACGGCCGCCAGCCCCCACGCACGCGCCGGGAACTCTTCCGCGTCGCCGCCCGCGCCTCCGGCCTGCTCGGTTACATGGCGGTGAACACGGGCGACTTCGCGCTCTCGGAGGCGTACTGCACCGAAGCCCGGGAACTCAGCCGTGAGATCGGCGACCTGGACACCGACCTCTGGGCGTGCGGCACCCTGTCCTTCAGCCTCTACTACGCCGGCCGGTACGACGAGGCGGACGCCTGCGCGGCCGCGGCCGTCGAGCGAGCTCCGCGCCACGCCCAGTCCATCCGCCTGCTCGCCAACGGCCGGGCCCGGGCCCTCGGCAAGACCGGCGACCGGCGTGCCGTCGAGCAGACCATCGGGCAGGCACTCCGCCTCTCCGACCTCCACGAGGTACCCGTCGGGCTGACCTCCTGCATCTCCTTCGAGCCGTACGGACGGGCCAGGACGCTGGCCAACGCCGTCACGTCACACGTGGCGCTGCGCAACACGGCCCAGGTACTGCGCGACGCCGAGCGCATCGACGACCTGGTGGAGCACTCGACCTCCTCCTGGAGCCGTTCGCTCGTACGCCTCGACGTCGCCACCGCGCTGCTGCAGCAGCGCACGCCCGACATCGACCACGCGATGGCGCTGGGCCGTGAGGCCCTACGGCTGTGCGGAGACACACCGATCAGCTCCGTCTACCAACGCTCCCGTGACCTGCATGAGCAGGCCGGGCCGTGGCGTGATCACCCGGCGGTACGCGATTATGGCGACGAGTTCCGGACCTGGAGCTCGCAGCCAGCGGCCCTGGCCATGGCGTCATCCGCGTCGTAGCCGCCGTCGGTGTCGTCGTACTCCGGGGCAGTGTGAAGCCGAAGGAGTACGTCGCGTGCCCCTGCTCAGCGCCGATCCCGCCGCGTTCCCCGCCGAGCCCCCCGCCGACACGCACGATCCGGCTGTCACCGCGGCCCACGACTGGGCGGCGTTCAGCGCACTCGACGAGATGACCGACCACTGGGCACGCCCCGGCTGGTCGGACGGCAGCCGGGCGTACTACTGGATGCTGACCTTCCCGGATGATCAGCGGCTCGCGACTCTCGCTGGACACTGCCAGGAGGAGCTGGCGCCCCTCGGCCTCGATCCGGTGCCGGAGGACGGACTGCACATCACCCTCGCCCGAGTCGGAACGCCCGGCGTCGTCACCTCCGGTCAGCTGGACAGCCTGGCGCGGGACGCCGAGGCGCTGTTGCCCTCCGCGTTCTCCGTACGCGCAATGCCGCTGGCCGGCTCCCGCGGTGCCGTCCGGCTGTCCCTCGGCCCGTGGGAACCCCTGCTTCTGCTGCACCATGCGCTGGCAAAGGCGGGGAGCAGCGTCGGTCTGGCCCCGAAGAAGCCGACGTCCGCCTTCCGGCCGCACCTGAGCCTCGCGTACAACAACCGTCGGCGCCCCGCCGTGCCCGTTGTGGAGGCGGTCTCAGGGCTTCGCGCTCTACCGGCTGTCGAACTCTCCGTGTCCGCCGTCCAGTTGGTGGAGCTCCGCCGTGAGGGGCGGACGTACCGCTGGGATGTGCGGAGGAACGTCACGCTCGGATAGCCCGCTGGCGTCCAGGGCGAGAATTACGACCACTTCCTTGCCGATCGCGGTCGGCCGGACGGACCACGCGGAGGCCAACTCCCCGACGAGCAGCAGTCCGAGACCACTGCCCGTCAACTCATCCACCGACTCCTCCGCGGAGCGTGCCCGGACCCTGGAGACATCCCGTCCCGCGTCATGGACTCGTAGTACCGCCATGTCCCGGAAGACCTCCACACACATGCAGTCCGGTCCACCGGCTGTGTGCCTGAGCGCGTTGCCCACGAGCTCCGAGGCGATCAGAACGGCGTCGTCGACCCGCTCCGGAGCGGCACGCCCCTCCAGGAACTCTCGTACATGTCTGCGCGCGAGCCTCGAAGGCTCGGTGCAATCGGCCAGCTTCACCCAATGACGCCGTACTGGCGTCCGCCTGCAGAGGCGCTCGTCGTCCACCGCGTCCATCGCCGCTTCTCGTTTCCGCTTGGCACTGGACCGATCAGCCTCGCTACGCCTGAGCCGCGGCGGTACGCCGCGGCTCCGCCTCCTCGCGCGCCGCCGGACGGCGGACGAACGGCGTGCTGACGGCGTACCGCCGCCGACTGCCCCCGACGAGGCTCTTCGTCGAGGCGCCGGACCCTTGGCGTCTCGACTCACCCGGCTGGAGGTAACGCGGAATGAGCGGCAGTGCGAGGCAGACCGCACCACACGAGGTGCCCCCGGGCACACGCCTGGTGTTGTACGCCTGCCTGCCCGCGTCGCTCGGTGAGGCCGCCGACTCCACGGACCTACGGCGGTCGGCGGCGTGATGATCACCATGCGGCAGGGATTTCTCCGGCAGCTGCTCGGCCAGGTCGGATGGGTGCTGCGGCATCCGGCGACGTACGTCGGTCGGTTCGGCTTCGGCACCTTCCAGGTGCTGTTCCTGCCCGTCTTGGTGATCGGCACCACTTTGACCATGCTCTACACGGGCCAGCTCCTGTAGCTCCGGCCCGTGTCCTCGGCTCCCCTCTCCGGATGCTCCGAATCCATTTCCCCCACGGAATCCGGTCAGTCCGGAGAGGGGTCGCACCGCAGGGTGCGAACGCAGGACCTGGCCGCGCGGCGATGCCATGCGCCGGCCGGGCAGCACGACGAACCGTTCGGATCCTTCCGACAGAAGAGGAAGTGCCATGACCGTCACCACGCTCAGCCCGATCACGACGACCACCACCGAGGCGTCCACTGCGACGGCCGTCCTCGAAGTGTCCGCCGACCCGTTCGACATCGACCTGACCATCGTCACGGAGGTCGACGCCGACCTGCTTCCCAAGGCGTGCGGCACCGGTGACGGGTGCAAGCCGTCCTGCGCCTCGTCCTGCGCGAGCGCCGTCTGACGGCGCTCGCGCACGGGGTCGGGGGCGCTGCCGCTCCCGACCCCGCCTGTTCACAGCACTGATGGCGGAGGCACTGGAAATGGGAAGCGACGGAAAGCTCTACCAGCACACGGGCGTGGCCCTGCTCCGGGCCGCCGCGATGCCGTTGACGGATCTCCCGGGATGGTGGCCCGATCCGTCCGACACGGAGGCGTGTGGCAGGTGGCTGAAGCAGGTGTGGGCCGACGTGCGGTTCGCCGACGCGGTCCGGCAGGCGAGTGGCGATCTCGCCACGCGCGTCGACGCGATCTGCGCCGGACAGTCGGCACGCCCCAAGCAGGTCCGGCGCGCCGCCATGGCCACCGTCCGCTACGTGCTGCGCGCCGCCGGGCGACCGACTCCGTTCGGCCTCTTCGCAGGGGTGGCCCCGGTCAGCGTGGGCGCCACGCCGTACACGAGGTGGGGAGACGCGCACCGGGCCGTGGCACGGGTAGACACCGAGTGGCTGGACGAGGTCATCGTCCGTCTGGAGGGGTGCCCCGACGTGTTGGAGCGCCTGGACGTGGTCCTGAACAACTTGGCCGTGCGTCGCGGCGGACGCCTGCACGTCCCGCACGGCGGACCGATGGGCGCCACCGTCCGGCGCACCAGCGTGGTCCGTGTGATCGAGGGCCTCGCGCGTCGGCCGGTCCGCTTCGCTGCCCTCGCCGAGCAGTTGGCCGCCTCCTTCCCTCGAACCGAGCCGAAGGCCATCGGCGCACTGCTCGGCGCGTTGGTACGCGAGAAGTTCCTCGTCACCAGCCTGCGGGCGCCGATGACCGACAGCGATCCGCTTTCCCACCTGATCGAGCGACTGCACGGCGCTGACGCGGACGCGGTCCCCGAAGTCGCACAGGTTCTGCACGAGCTCGAAGCGGTGCAACGCGCCGTACACGAGCACAACCGACTGCCTGCGAACCGCCAGGAGCCGCAACGGCAGGCGTTGACAGCGCAGTTGCGTCGGCTCTCCGACGCGGGCCGAAGCCCTCTGGCTGTCGATCTGCTGCTGGACGCGGAGGCGCGCATCCCCGAGAGCGTCGCGCAGGAGATGGAGAGGGCGGTCGATGTGCTGCTGCGGTTGACGCGTCGGCCGACGGGCCAGGGCGTGTGGAAGGAGTACCAGGTCGCGTTCTGGGAGCGGTACAGCACCGGCACGCTCGTGCCGGTCAAGGAGGTCGTCGACCCGGCGGCCGGGCTCGGCTACCCGGCCGAGTACCCCGGCAGTCGCATGACCGCGCCGCCACCGGCGCTCTCGGAGCGTGACGAGCGGCTGCTGGCACTGGCCTGGCAGGCACTGGCCGACGGCAGCGGGGAGATCGTCCTCACCGACGACCTGATCGACCACCTGGCCGACGAGGAGCCAACCGGGCAGGCGGCACCGCCCCACGTGGAGATGTGCGCTCGCCTGCACGCCGACAGCCTGTCCGCTCTGGAACGCGGGAACTTCACGCTTACGGTGACACCGGCACGCTCCGCGGGAACGCTCACCTCCCGGTTCACTCCGGTCGCCACCGGCACGGGACTGGACGAGGTCTACCGCCAAGTCCCCGCGGGCGTCGAGAACGCGCTGACCGCGCAGTTGTCCTTCCCGCCGTTGTACCCGCACACGGAGAACGTCGCCCGAGTCCCCGCGTATCTCCCGCACGTGATCCCGTTGGGTGAGCACCGCAGCCCCGACGACACCGATCCGACGCTCATCGACGTCGATGACCTCGCGGTCACGGCCACGCACACCCGCCTCTACCTGGTCAGCGTCTCCCGCCGCCGCGTGGTGGACCCGCAGGTCTTCCACGCCATGGCCCTGGACAAGCAACCCCCGCCCCTGGCCCGGTTCCTCGCCCACCTGACCCGCGCCTTCGGCCCCTCCTGGACCGGCTTCGACTGGGGGCCACAGGGTGCACGGCTGCCCTTCCTGCCGCGCGTGCGCTACGGGCGCGCGATCCTCTCTCCCAGCCGCTGGCACCTGACCGCCGAAGCCCTTCCAGGCCGTGGCGCGGACATGCGGGAGTGGACGGACGCCCTCGGCCGGTGGCGGAAGCGGTGGCACTGCCACGGCGCCGTCGAGCTGCGGGAGGACGACCGGACACGGCGGCTGCAGCTCGATGTGCCGGCCCACGTTGCCGTCCTGCGCGCCCACCTGGACCGGGAAGGCCAGGCCGTGCTCACCGAGGCTCCGCCCGAGGAGAGCTACGGGTGGATCGGCGGCCACGTCCACGAGATCGCCCTGCCCATGACCAGCACCCGCCCGCCGGTCCCCGACCCGCTCTCCGGCTTCCTCCCCGTGCTCACCAACAGCACCCTCGGGCCCGTACCGGGGGCGGCGCAGGCACCCTGGCTGAACGCCAAGATCTACACCCACACCGACCAGTTCGAGGAGCTGATCGGCACCCACCTCGCACGGCTCGTGGCCCAGCTCCCGGACGCACCCGAATGGTGGTTCGTCCGCTACCGCACCCCGCACGACCTCGACCACATGCGCCTGCGCATCCGCACCCGCAGCCCCGGGCAGCACACCGCCTGCACCGAGCTGGTCGCCCGATGGGCCACCGGACTACGCCATGAGGGTCTCACCAGCAGGCTCGTGTTCGACACGTACACCCCGGAGACCGGCCGCTACGGCCCAAGCGCCGCCCTGCGCAGTGCCGAGGCGGTGTTCACGGCCGACTCGGCCTACGCCCTCGCCGCCCTGCAGGGCCTGGGAGCCGACCCCATCGACGGACGCGCGCTGGCCGCGGTCGGCATGGTGGACATCGCCTGCGCCCTGCTCGGCCCCGACGAGGGCATGCGATGGCTGACGAACCGCCCCACGCTTCCCGCCCATGTCGAGCGAGGCGTCAGCGACCAGGCCATCGACCTCGTTCGCCGCACGACGCCTCGCGCTCGCGGCTGGGGCGACGCGCTCGCCCAGGCGTGGCACCGCCGCGCCGTGGCCCTGGCGCTGTACCGCGAGCGCATCGCCGAGAGCATGGACCTCGACTCCGTCCTGGAGTCTCTCCTCCACATGCACCACAACCGCCTGCGCGGCCTGGACCGGGAGGACGAGAGGATCTGCCGGCACCTGGCGCGTCAGTCCGCCGTCGCGTGGGCCGCCTGGCCGGGGGAGAGCCGCTGATGAACAACGACGCACTGCCGACACCTACCAGGCTCGGCTGGGGACAGTCGCTGTACTCCGGCGCGGCGGGAGTCGCCCTGCTGCATGCCGTCAGGGCCCGCGCCGGCGAAGAAGACCGGGACGCGCTCCGGCCATGGGCCGCCGCCATGGTCAAGGGCCCGATCCAGGCCGCCCCCGAAGCATGCGGACTGTACGAGGGCGCCGCTGCCGTCGCCTACGTCCTCAGCTTCTCGCACACGAACACCGCCGCACGCGCCCTGGCGACCCTGGACAGACACGTTGCCGACGTCACGCGCCACCGCCTCGGGCAGGCACACGCCCGCATCGACCGCTGCGCGCTGCCCACCCTGGGCGAGTACGACCTCATCAGCGGACTGACCGGACTGGGCGCGTACCACCTGCACCGCGGCCACAAGACGGAGCTGCGAGGCACCCTCGCCTACCTGGTGCGACTGACCGAACCGATCACCATCGACGCGCGACCCCTGCCCGGCTGGTGGACCAGCGACAGCCCCGATCTGCGCCCATCGCCAAGATGGCCCGGCGGACACGGCAACCTCGGCCTCGCCCACGGCATCGCCGGACCGCTCGCGCTGCTGGCCACGGCCCTGCGCCACGGCCACACGGTGCCAGGACAGACGCAAGCCATCACCCGGATCTGCGACTGGCTCGACCACTGGCGCACCGGCACCGGCTCGGACACCTGGTGGCCGGGCCTGATCACCCGAGACGAACACCGACGTGGCAAGCTCCAGAGCCCAGGACCGACACGCCCGTCCTGGTGCTACGGCGCCCCCGGCATCGCCCGCGCCCAACAACTCGCCGGCATCGCCCTCGGCGACCGGGACCGGCAACGCCAGGCCGAACAGGCCCTCGCCGGATGCCTGGCCGACGACCGGCAGCTCGCCCAGCTCACTGACGCATCCCTCTGCCACGGCTGGGCGGGGCTCATACAGACCGTCTCCCGTGCCTCCGCCGACGCCATCGACGACGAACTCGCGGCGCGGCTGCCCCACCTGCACGCCCGGCTCGACGAGCACCTGGACCAGAGCGGACTACCGCACGGAGCCGGTCTCATGGACGGCACGGCAGGCATCCACCTGGTCCGTCTCACCACCCCCGTCAACACGGCGGTCTCGGCTCCCTGGGACCACTGCCTGCTCCTTGCGGGATGACGTCGTGAACCACACCCGCACACCAGAGCAAATGAGTACGCTCTGCCCTCGCCGTACGCACGGCCAGGCACCTTCCGAAAGGACGCGATGAACACGGACACCGGCGCCTCCGCCGAGGACCTGCGAAACCGCCTGGTCGACGCCATCCTGAAACAGGACCCCTCCGGCCTCCGCGACGCACGCGTCGAGACCGCCATGCGGACCGTACCGCGCCACGCCTTCCTTCCCGACGCGCCCCTCCAGGAGGCGTACGCCAACAAGAGCGTGACGATTAAGGAGAACCCCGACGAGGACGCACTCCCGCTGAGCTGCGCCTCCCAGCCCGACGTTGTGCACTTCATGCTGGTCCAACTCGCAGTCCGTGAAGGCGACAACGTCTTCGAGATCGGCGCTGGCACCGGCTACAACGCCGCCCTGCTCAAACACCTCGCCGGACCGTCGGGACACGTCACCACGTGCGACATCGACCCCGACGTGACGGCCTACGCCCGCCGGATGCTGGACGCGAACCGATGCGACGACGTTCGCGTGGTCACCAGGGACGGTGCCCTCGGCGCCGACGAGTTCAGCCCCTACGACCGCATGATCGCCGCCGTCGGTATGTGGGACCTTCCCGGAACCTGGTGGGACCAGCTCGCCGTCGGCGGACGCCTCGTGGTACCGCTGCGATGGCGCGGGCTGTCGCGGTCCGTGGCGCTCCGACGCGAGAAGGACCGGATGACGTCCGACTCCGTGAAGATGTGTGGCTTCCTCCCGGTGATCGGCCAGGACGGAGAGCGGAACGACTACATCGACGACGACCGGTTCGTCAGGCTCTACTGGGACGAGGACCAGCCCATCGTCCCGGAACTCCTGCGCGACGCCCTCACCCGGCCGAAATCGGTCGTCTGGACCGACGCGACGGTCGGCCCCGTCGAGTCCTTCGATGGCGTCTGGCTTCGCCTGAGCGCCACAGAGCGAGCGACGTGCCGTATTACAGCGAAACCTGCGGCGATGGAGGCCGGCCTTCACCGCCCTGCCTCGCCCGCCCTGAGCCCCGCCCTTGTCGAGGGCGACTCGATCGCGTACCTCACCCTGGAGCGCACCGCCGAAGACCCGGGCACCGAACCCCGGTACCGACTCGGAGCCGTCGGCTACGGCCCGGCCGGCGCCGATCTCGCTGAACGGATCTGCGCACAGATCCACGCCTGGAGCCCGGCCAGAACCGTCGAACCCTCGATCACCGCCTACCCTGCGGACACACCGGACAACGACCTCCCCGACGGAGCCGTGATCGACCGGCCCTCCGTGCGGCTCGTCATCGCCTACTGACGCAGGCGGGCGCGGCCGTCGGCCGGTACGGTCGCGCCCACCGAAGCGGAAGCAGAGTGGTGCTGGAGGGCGGGGGTCAGCCCTGGGCGAGGTTCGCCTCACAGGTGGTGCACCGCCGCACGGCCATCCGCTTCGGATTGCCCGCAGTCGCAGTCGCCGGAAAGGCACTGCTCAACCGCTCCCAGAGCCCGTGGGGAGGATCCGGGATCCACCCCCACCGCGGGGGCCGTACGTCGTCCTCGGTCATGTGGTCGCACCAGCCGGGCAGGTGCGCGCACTGCCCTGGGGAGATCAAGATCGTGTCATCCGGATGAGCACGCCACTCCCTCTTCACGGACGTCTTCACCGAACGAGGGGCCGCCGAAGCGGACGAACCCGGCGGGCAGTCGCACCCAAGCCCGATGACGATCTGGCTGCCGCACTCCTCGCAGCGCTCCACTTTCACAGTCCCACTCACCCTCACGCGGTGCCGGAGTCGACCCGGTAGACGATCTTCCCGTCGGACTCGGTGAACCCGCGCGACTCGTAGAAGGCCCGTGCGCCTGGGTTGTCGCGGTCAGCCATCCATTCCACCCGGCTGCACCCGGGGCGCGCGGCGGCCAGGGCGCGGAGTTCGTCCATAAGGCGGGCACCGATGCCCTGCCGACGCAGAGTGTCGCGGACGTAGAGCTCCTTCAGGAACAGGGAGTGCGAGGAGCCGGCGGCCGGCCAGAGGAAGGAATAGGCGGCGAGTCCGACGATGTCCCCGGTCTCGTCCTCGACGAGCAGGGCGGACGCCAGCGGTGGCACGCCGAAGAGGGCTTCTTCCACCTGGAGGCGGCGCTCCTCAATCGGCTGGATATCTGCCTCGGTCGCCCCGTAGAACCGCTCGATCTCCTCGATCAGCTCGGCCACGGCCGGGACATCCCGCTTCTCCGCGGGACGGATTGTCACGGTCATCGGCGCCTCCTGTCCTTCCTCGATTGCTTCGGTCGCTGCTGCACTCGTTGGTTCCAACGCGTGAACCCCTCCTGGCGGTACGGCACACGCGTCTACGGCGGCGAGGCGGCCTGCGCATACGGGTTCCAGCCGTGCCGCCGCAGGGAGCCCTGAACGTGTCGGATGAGGTACTCCAGGTCCGCGCAGTAGACGGAGGGGTTCCGGTAGCCCTGGGCTTCGCTGAAGCGGTGCGGGAGGTAGCCACCGCCGCACACGTCCACAAGTGGGCAGGCGCGGCACTGCTCGGCGAGCGCTTCCTTGCCGTGCTGCCGGTGCAGCAGCTTCGGATGCGCCAGAGCTTGGTCGAAGGAGTGGCGGAGGACGTCGAGCCCGAGCCAGGTGGCGCCCTCCTCGACCGACCGCAGGGTGTCCACCGCCTCGATGGAGCCGTCGGACTCGATCACAACGCTCGTCGGCGGGGCCAGGCCGAGCGTCTCCACCGAGCCGCGCACGCCAGAGCTGAGGGCCACGATGTCCTCCAGCATCCGGACACTGTGCCGGTACTCCGGCCGGGCGAGCCAGGCGTCGTACACCGTGCTCATCCACAGCCCGTACTCGGGCATGCTCTGGTCGGAGCGGTGCGGCGGTTCGTTGTGGGTCGCGTGCGGCAGGCCGAAGTCGATCACGGGTGGGTCGAACGCCGCCAGGTAGTCGTGGACCTCCACGGGGTCGTTGGCCAGGTCCACGACGGCGAGCAGCCCCGCGAACAGGTGTGGCCGCGACCGAAGGAGTTCGATGCCGCGCACGGCTGAGGCCGCGCTCGACCGCCCAGCGTGGGTCAGCCGGTGCCGGTCATTCGCAGGTGGCGGTCCGTCGAGGCTGACGCCGACGGCAACTTCGTACCGTTCGAAGAGGTCCAGCCAGGCATCGGACAGAAGAGTCCCGTTGGTCTGGAGCTCGAAGAGGACCCGGGTCCCGGCTGGCGCGGCGTCCCGGACGGCCTCCAGCAGACCGGCCATGTGCCCGACGCCGATGAGAAGCGGCTCCCCGCCGTGCAGTACGACGTGGATGGTCCGAAGGCGGTGTGCGGAGGCGTGTTCACCGATTCGCAGGGCCGCAGCCTGGGCCACGGCGAGGTCCATTCGGGCGGGCAGGCGCCGCGCCGCCTGGTCCTTGGAGTTGAAGACGAAGCAGTAGTCGCAGTCGATGTTGCAGCGGTTGGCGACCTTGAGGATGAACGTCCGGAAAGGAACGGGGCCTTCGGGTTCTGTCATCGAGCGGATGTGCTTACAGCGGCCAGGGCCAGATGAGCGAGGCCGCGTGGGTGCCGTCACCGACCCGGCCCGTAGCGCCCTCCTCGGCCTCCAGCCGCTGGCGGACACGGGCGGCCACACGGTCCAGGACGGCGGTGCCGGCCGCCGTCGGCTCCGCGGACGCCGGGCCGGCGGGCGTGATGGTGCGTGGCTCGGTGACGGACGCGGGTGACGGCATTCAACGCTCCTCGTGAGGAACGTGCCGGAGGCGGCACGGTGCGACGGGGCCGAAGCGACAGATCAGCCGGAAACGTAGCATCCTCAACCGCCCACCTGGCACAGGGAATTCGGCCACATGGTCGGCGTCAACCGGACCGCGGTACCAGCAGCCGTTCGATGTCGTCCACGACCGCGCTCACTCCCAACCGCCGGTATACGGTCACGGCGGCTCGCAGCGAGCCCACGCCGTGACCAGGCCCGTCAACCGTCCAGTCGCAGCGGCCGATGCCCTCCAGCGCCCGAGCCTCCTCCAGCGGGCAGCGGATGTCCCGGGCTAGCGTGAGTGCCTGGTCGAAGTGCCCGCGAGCGGCCGCCGATTCACCGGAGGTGAACAGCAGCATCCCCCAGTGGTTCAGTACCTCCGCCTCGCCGCACCGGTCGCCCAGACCCCGCAGGATCTCCAAGCTGCGTTGGAACGCCTCGCCTGCGCCCTCGCGCTCACCGACGATGCCGCGCGCCACGCCCAGCTCGCTCAGCGAGGCGGCCTCACCCCCGCGGCTGCCGAGCTCACGGTAGGCGCCCAGGGCCTCCTCCAGAAGCCGGATCGCCTCTGTCGTATCCCCGGTCACACGCTCCACGACGCCAAGCTGGCGGACGCTGGTCGCGCGGCCGAACCGTTCACCGAGCTCGGTGAAGTGCGTCAGGGCCTGGCTGTGTGCCGTCCGCGCTCCCTCGCTGTCCCCGGTCAGCCGTCGGACGACGCCCAACTCGTTCAGCGCGTAAGCCTGGTGCACACGGTCATCCAGCCCCAGGTAGATATCGAACGCTTCCTGGTGATGCCGCGCGGCCAGGTCGTACGCGCCCATGAGGCAGTGCGCGACACCCAGGTCCCGCAGGGAGTTCGCCTCCCCGTACCGGTCACCGAGTTCCCGGTAGATCGCCAGTGCCTCGCTCTGCGCCTCTACTGCCGCGTCAAACCGGCTCAACTGCCGGTGTGTCATGCCGAGATCCGCGAGCGCGTTCGCCTGTCCGAGCCGGTTCCCCAGCTCACGGTAGAGGGCGAGGGCCTCGGTCTGGGCGCGGGCCGCGTCCTCGTTGTCTGCGGTCAGGTACCAGACGATGCCGAGCTGGTTGAGTGCGTCAGCCTTGCCGCGCCGGTCGTCGACCGCTTCGTACGCCGTCACGGCGTCGTTCAGGGTCTCGATCGCCTGTGGGTAGGCAGCCATGAAGCGGCGCACGACACCGAGTTCGGCGAGAGCGTCGCCCTGGGCACGCTGGTCGCCGGTGTGCCGGGCGGCCTCGGCGGCGGTCCGGTGGAGTCCGACAGCCTGGTCCCAGGGGCCGGCCTGGCGCAGAAAGGGCGCCATGGCCGCGGCGAGACGGACCACGAGGTCGTACAGGGCGAGGCCGTTCGCCTGCCGGACGCAGGCCAGGATGTTGGCCCGCTCGGTCTCCAGCCAGCTCAGGGCGTCCGTCCGCGACTCCAGGGCCGGGGTCTCCACCCGCGAGGTGTCGTCCGGCGCCGGGGGCACCGTGGCTCCGCTGCGCACGATGTGCCCGTTAGTGACGGCGAGAGCGGCCAGATAGTAGGTGCACACACGCCGGACGGCCTGTACGTGGTCCATGCTGTCTCCCTCGGCAGCGAGACCGCGAGCGTAGTCGCGCAAGAGATCGTGCAGCCGGTAGCGACTCCCCGGTTGCTCGTCGATCAGGTGGTTGTCGTAGAGCGCCTCGACGTGCAGACGGGCCGCCACGACGGAAACGTCACCAAGAGCCGCACCGACGTGCGGGTCGAGATCGGTGCCCGGAAAGAAGCCGAGCTGCCGGAAGAAGCGCTGCCGCTCCGGCACGAGATCCCGGTAGGAGAGATCGAAGGTCGCGGTGACGGCGCGTTCCCCGGCGCGCAGCTCTCCCAGGCGGTCCCGTGCCGCCACCAGCCGCCCGCGCAGGTCCTCGGCGGTCCAGGACGGATGGTGCCGCAGCCGTGCCGCGAGCAGCGACACCCCCAGCGGCAGGCACCCGCACAGCCGAACCAACTCGTCCACTACATCCCGGCCGAGAGCGCCGGCCGGTCGCCCACTGAGCCGGACGAAGAGTTCGACCGCGTGATCCGGCGGCAGTGCGTCCACCGACATGACCACCTCCTCGTTCGCCACCAGCCGCTTGCGGCTGGTCACCAACACCAAGCACCCGTTCCCACCGGGGAGTAGCGGCTCCAGCTGCCGGTAGCTGGCCGCGTTGTCGAGAATCAGCAGCGCCTTCTTGTCCGCGAGCCTGCTCCGCCACATGGCGGCCCGGGCCTCCGTGACCGCTCCGACGTCGTCACCGACGGGAATCTGCTGCGTCGGCACTCCAGCGGCTGTGAGAAGTGAGGCGAGCGCCTCGCCAGCCTGTACCGGAGTACGCCCCGGCGTGTGCCCGTTGAGGTTCACGAAGAGCTGCCCGTCGGGGAACCGCTCGGAGAGCAGATGGCCGGCGTGCACGGCGAAGGTGGTCTTCCCGACGCCGGGCATGCCGTCGATCACGTGAACGGGCAGCCCCTCGCCGTGCTCCTGTGAAGCCCGCACCGAGCCCACCAGCCGCTCCAGCTCCGTGGCACGGTCGGTGAACGCGGCGGTGTCGCGCGGCAAGGAACGCAGCACCTGGGCGGCCCCCGGTGGCCCCGCTCCATCCTCCGGTCGCCCCGGTGGGGTGGGAGGCCGCGACTCGGAAAGCCCGGCGAGCAGAGCCGTCATCCCCGCCATCGTCACGCCCAACACGACGAACGAGAACCAGGCATGCTCCTGTAACCACCCCAGCCAGCCGGGCCACCGCGACTCATCGGACACGGCGTTCGTGACGAGCCCGACCAGCATTGTGGTCACAGCGCCGCCTCCGGCGACGACGGCGATCGCGATCCCGCGCCGGAGTCTCATGCGGAGGCCCCAGCAGCCGAGGGAACGGCCGATTCCCCCCTGATGCCGCTGATGAGACACCACGCACTGCCAACCGACCTGGTCACGATGGCAACCCCCGAGTAGAACGCCCCAACTTCCTTAACGGAACAGTCCTCGTAGACCTTGGTCAAGGGCGCGTCTGAGCCACGGGGCGCACCACGAAAGCCGTCGGCGATCAAACACCGGAGCTGCGTGGGCGCGGTTCGCTTCTTTCGGTAAGCCTGTCCGTCTATCCGCTATTTGTATCGTCTCTAGGCAACGTCGTGGCACCGACTCCCGGTCCGCTTGACCCCCGTCGCCTACAACGCTGTCAACGGTCCCACCGGAGGCATGGACCGCTCTGCGCGAAGCGACCCATGGGGGGCGGGCCACGGTGGATAGGGTTGCTGTCATGGACGCCGAAGAGCAGGGCATCGACGCACTGGAGCTGCACTCCACCCCCGCCACGCCTCGACGCCCCACCCGTCCCCCCGAAAGCGCCACCGTTACACAGACCAAGCCGCGACGGCCCAACCCCCGACCGGACATGAACTTCACCCCGGTACGGAACGGCATGGACTACCTCGTCAGCGCCGTGAAGAATCTGACCGAAGGCTCCTCGCCGCCTAGCGACCGCGATCTTAAGTACGCTGTCCTCCACCTCCAGGCCGCGACCGAGGTGCTCCTCAAAGCCCGCTTGGTCCGCGAACACTGGAGCCTCGTCTTCAAAGAACCGGGCAGTGCCGATCGCGCTGTCTTCGAGACAGGCAGGTTCGAAAGCTGCAATATAGCCGCCACGATCCATCGTCTGGAGAAAATCGCTCAGGTGACGATCTCCGAGGATGAGCAGAAAGCCATACGCGGGCTGGCAGACACACGGAACGCACTCACGCACTACGGTCACACGGCCAACGCCTATGCCGTGGAGGCGCAAGCCGCCGAGGTTCTCGGGTTCCTGCTGACTTTCATCAGCCGGCAGTTGCATCCCGTACTGTCATCCGAAGGGCGGGGCGTCGCAGAGACCATGAACGTCCTTCGGATGAAACTCAGCGGAATTGAGACCTTGGTCAAGAGGCGAATGAACCAATTGTCTGGCGAGCTTGCACCCCTGACCAAACGCACCGTTACGTGCCCGGACTGCCGACAGTGGGCTCTCGTCGTCGGTGGCGACCGAGAGGGGGCGCTCGTCATCAACGACGCCCTCCTGACATGCCGCTTCTGTCTGCAAGAGTGGACAGACCGCGCCCAGGCCGCCAGCGAATACGCCTGGATGATCTTTGGTGAAGACGACTTCTTCGGCGCGAGGAACTGCGGCGACTGCGGAAGCAAAGTGTCATTCGTCCGGGCTTTCATCGCGGACGACAAGACTTGTGAGAAATACATCTGCTTCGAATGCGGCAGCGTCCGCATGGCGGGTAGGGCCACCCAGCACTCCCGTCGCGCCACCACACACGACTAGGTTCTTGGCGAAGAAGCCAGAACAACCGGCTTCGCTATCAAACGCCTCGATTGGATGACAGCGGACACAATTTCGCCACAGGCAGACAGGAAAGATCCCGAAACGACTGGTGCGCGGCTGCGCAGTTATGCCAACCTGCAACACCTTGCCGGAAGACCTGGTCAGCGAGTTGATGCCGATGATCCTGGACGGCCAGTGTTCTACCCCACGAGCCCATGGAGGCGCCCCTGCTCCCGCACCACTTCAGCGACCGATCCCGACCGAACTTGCCGGACCCGGTGTACTGGGTCACCCCGCGTCATCTGGCCGGTGACGACGGTGTGCTCGCCGAGCGGATCGGCGACACCCTGTCCGACCTCGGCTGGCGTATGTGGCCCACCTCCCGTGACACCCTTCTGTATGTAAGCCCGGATGGGCTGCGTGGGGCCGAGTGGATCCTCGCGGCTTACCCATTCGAGCTGGGCGGTCTGCCCGTTGCCTGGCAGCTGAGCGCCCGCGGCCATTCCGCCTCCACGATGCCGGAGTGGAACGCGTACTTCACCACGGGCGTCTCCTACGAGGCGCTTGCAGACCTCCTCGTGGCGATCGACGCCCGTGAGGCACCCGACGTCGGCTTCGAAGGGCCCGAGACGGTCCTCGACGCGCTGAGTGCCCGGGGTTGGATCCGTGACATAGACCGCCCCCGCACCACTGCCGCAGACCCCGGGTTCTCCGCCTGCGTCTCTCTGGAGATACTGCCGCCGCTCATCGAGGACGCCGACCCGCGTCCTGACCTGGTGGGCTGGCAGGCGTGGGCGGACCCCGTTCCCGGCGCCCCGTACCTGTGGTGTGCCAGCTTCAGCGCCAGCGTCCCCCATGACCTGGTCGCCGCGTTCGCGTCCTCACTCGCCTCCCCGGTCCCGGTGCCTCGCCGCACTGTGCCCGAGAGCGCTGAGGGGCGGCTCACTATCGTCCACCGCGACTGACAGCCCCTGCCCCAGGGGATCCGCTGTTGTGCGGCTCGTCGCCGACCTCCCCGAGTGGCAGCAGGTCAGACGTATGAGGGGTGCCCCTCTGCCTTGGCAGGGGGGCACCGATGAATGTCGAGCCTGCGTCGACGACGGATGTGCGCCTCCGTACCGCCCTCTCACTGGCAGAGACACGCCCTCGGCTGCCCAGAAGTACATCAGCAGGACGGCTGTCGGTTCGAACTGGGTCACTCTGGTGATGTAGGAGTCTCAAGATCCGGGTAGCAGGGCTGTGACCGTGGACTGGACGATCTGGGCTGCGGCGAGGACGCCGGGGATTCCGCCGCAGCGTTCGACGAGGTTCTGGAGCATGTAGCGCAGGGTGCCGGGGTCGCGTTCTGGTTCGTCCAGCCGCGGGGCAATCATGTCGAGGTCGCGCAGGGCGCTGTCCACCTCGGGGTACCGGCCGCGCAGTTCTTCCAGCCGCCGTCGCAGGTCGTCGATGCTGTCGCGGGCCTTGTCGACGGCTTCGTTGGTGATGTTGTTGGTCTGGGAGGCGTTCTGGGAGAACGGCGCGGCTTGGGCGGGGCCGGTCATGTGGCCGGTGTTGATGATGCCGAAGTTGGGGCCGTTCGGACTCGGGTCGGGCTGACGACGGATGGGCACGTGGGGGCTCCTGGCGGGTTTGATGGGTCAGTTCGTCATAGAGGGGTTGACGGAGAAAGGCGTGGACTGGACTGCGCCGGTCATGGTGCCGCCGTTCATGACGCCGAAGTTGTAGATGGCGGTGGACTGTTGGCGGTAGGCGGCGATGTCCACGTTGTGGTCGCGCAGGAAGATCTCGGTGGAGTCGAAGACCCGGCGTTGCATCATCTGCACGTAGTAGCGGGCGTCATCGTGCATGTGCATGTCCTCCAGCCAGCGGAGGCTGTAGACCTCGCGGAGGCTGACCGGTCCGCTGCCCGGGTCGAGCTCGGGGCGCTTGCGGGCCTTGCGGCGTATGAGCCGGTCGAGTCCGACGTAGATGTCGCCGAGGGCGTTGAACGTGGTGCGGCCGAACCACTTCAGGCTGCGCGGATCTGCGGACGTGAGCCCGGCGACCTTCGGGTTGAGGGGTCCCATGACGTGCGGGCGGACGGTGACGCGCAGGAAGCCGCCCTGGTAGGCGAAGTGGACGAGTATGGCGGCGACGAGGTCGCCATACCAGGCGGTGACCCGCGCCCAGATGTAGCGGCGGGCGACCTCCTCGGCGGGCTTGTTGCCGATGTTGTCCACGGCGAGGGTGTGCAGGCTGCGCCAGGCGTCGTCGTCGATCTGGTCCCAGCGCTTGTGGTGGATGCCGGCGATCCCGATGACCTCCACGCGCAGTTTCGGATGATCGCTGTGATGGGAGGGGGCCGGATCGTCCAGGCGGCGCGCGATGTGGGCGTGGAGCTGGCCGGCAGTGAAGTGCTTCAGTGGCTTTCGGGCCACCGGCTTGTTGTGCTTCGCCAGCGCGTCCAGGACTGCCTTGGCCACCTCGGCCATGTCGGGCTGACCTGGCCTTTGCGCCGACGAGCCGAGGCCCGGAAGCGTTCCCGTGTTGTCGTCTTCGTCGTCCTGGCCCTCGGGGGCGGGCTCGACGTCGATGCCGATGACGGCCTCTTGCCATGCCTGTAGACCCGCCCCGAGGAACCGGTGTCGATCGCCGTTTGCCCGACGTTCGTGGAGGTACGGCAGGGCGTGGGCCTGCACCGCGGCGGGAGGGGCCTGCAGTTCTCCGGCCAGCAGGGCGTTGAGCCGCAGCTGGGCCAAGTAGCGCTCCGCCAGGTAGACGCCCCACAACCCGGCCAACAGAACGATGACCGCCCAGCCGGCAGTGAGGGCGCCGGCGATGGCCTGCCAGACAACGACCGCGACCACGGCCACGGTGGCCACTCGGCGGCTTCGCATGTGCTGGATGGCACGATCGCACGCGTGCACCACCGGCTCCTGATGGAAGCCGTAGACCGGGACCGGCCGCGCCGACTTCTTGATCCGACGGCGGACCCAGACCGCGTAGTCCTCACCCAGCACCACCTCTGGCGGCTTCGGCTCCGACGAACCAGCAGCCTTCTCGGCCTCCTTGGCGGGGAAGAACCATCGCAGACGCTTCCGTACGGCGGCCTTCAGGTTCTTCCACAGCTGCGCCAGTACGGCACGGAGCACGGCCAGCCAGTCCGTACGGGCGAAGGCGGCGGCGCTCAACCGGCGCGTGATGCCCTCGGTGTAGGCCCCGTGCCTGATCATCTCCCCGCCATTGGCCGCCGTTCCCAATGGCACCGCGGGTGCCGAGAACACCGACTGGTGCTCCGCGTATGACAAGTTCCCACCCCCGTGTCTCCTGGCGGCCGGCCACGACGATCAGCGGCGGACACAGAGGGGCATCGTCCTCGGACACAGGAAGCACCGCCATACCGCAAACCCGCACAAGACGCGCGCGGAGGCGCACAGGTCGAACAATGACCGAAAGGCGCCTCCGCAGCGGGATTACCTGCGGTGTCCCTGCGGTGCGCCTCCTTGACCGGGGACCCGAGCGGTGCCGCGAGACGAGGCCGGTGTGCCGTGGCGCGCGGGCCGAGTAGGAGGTGTTTCGGCCGCGTCGGCGGGCAGGTCGGCGATGCGGCGCAGGCGCCAGACGAGGACGTCGCTGACCGACCCGGCGGTGTCCAGTTCGCGGTGGGTGACGGCTTCGGTCAGCAGCTCCTTGGGGTTGTGGCCGGCCTGGTAGGCGTGAGTGAGGGTGGCGGCCAAGGCGGGCCAGCCCGGTTCGTTCACTACCGCCTCGGCGATCTCGGGTGTTGTGGCGTGGAGGAGGGCGGCGGCCCAGTCGCGTACGGGCTGGACCAGGCGCAGCCCCTGGGCGTGCAGGCGGGCCATGGGCTCCTCGGCTGCGGCAGCGTAGGCGGCGCGCAGGTGGGCTGCGGCCTGGCGGGCGGCCTCGGCCTGCTGGGCGTGGTGGCGCTGGGCGTGCCAGTGAGCGGCGGCGGTGGCGAGGAAGAACAGAGTGTCGATCAGCATCGCCGTGGTCGCGTCGTCCTCCCCGCGGCCCAGCGCCGGGCCGCTGTAGCGGAGGTCGCGAGCGGCTTGGCGCAGGGCCTGGGCATGCCAGTACTCGGCACGGGTGTGGGAGCGGGTGGCTCGCTCGAACGCCCAGGCCGCGTCGCGGAGCTGCTGGCGAGTGTGCGCTGCGCTGGTCTGGGCGATGGTGTCCAGGATCTCGCCGGTGGCGGCGATGTGGGCCGCCGCAGCGCCGCCGCCGTCCTGGCCGAGGGTGACCAGAGCGGTCCAGGCGGCTCGGGTCGCCGAGCGCCGGGCGGCGGCCGGTGCCGACACATCTGCGCGCGAGCGGGCGGTCGGCTGGTGTGTGGCTGCTTCCTGCTCGTCCTGGTGAACGTCGTGGGTGGTGGGGAAGCGTTCGCGGATGCGGGGCAGGGAGAGGTCGGGGGACAGCGTGGAGCCTGCGTAGTAGATGGGCTCGCCGTCGTCGTTCACGTCGCCGGGCAGGGCAACCTTGTAGCCGAGCAGGTCCCCGGACGGCGCGACGCGCTGGTAGATCAGGAGCCCGGCGGCCTTGAGCCGGGCGAAGAACTCCGCCTCGCTCGCGGCGCCGGCCACCGCTTGGCGGACGGTCTCGTGCAGCTCTTCTCGCGCGGGGCGTTCGCGGCCCTGGCGCTCCGCCTTGTGGCGTTCGGCACTGGTAGGACGCTTGGCGGCGGTGCCGTCCCCGGGCGCGACTCGGCGCAGGTTGTAGTCGGCTTCGATGCGGCGGCATTCGGCCTGGGCGCGGCGGGCCTCGTTGTGCAGGCGGGGCCGGCGGCCGTCGTCGCGGACCAGGGTGGCGATGATGTGGATGTGGTCGTCGGCGTGGCGGACGGCCGCCCAACGGCATGCCTGCTCGTCGCCGTCGGGGGCGATGCCGGTGACGGCGACCATGCGGCGGGCGATCGCGGCCCAGTCCTCGTCGGACAGGACCGGGTCCTCCGGGGCAGCCCGCACGGACAGATGCCAGACATGGTTCTTGGGGCGCCGGCTGGTGGGCAGGGCGTTGACGGGCTGGTCAAGCAGCCGCTGAAGCTGCTCGTAGGTGGCCTTCGGGTCGCGGCCGGGGTCAGGGGCGAGCGGATCGAAGGCGGCCACCAAGTGGGGGTCGATGTGCTCCTCGTGGGTGCCGGGCCCGTAGAGGTAGTTGATGAGGCCGATCGTCCTGCTGCCGCGCTCGTGGATGCTGGGGATCACTCAGCGGCACCACCGTCGCGGTGGGCGAGCAGGGCGTCGGCGGCGTCCTCCATGCGTCGGGCGGCGCTTCGGACTGCCTCGGCGGCGGCGTCGAGGTGGGGTGCGTCGGCACCGGAGTTGAGGGCCTTGGCGACCTGGTTGAACAGGCCGTGGATGCGGCCCAGGTGCCGACGGGCGGCGAACAGTTCGTCGATGACTTCCCGTTCGGTGGCGATCTCGGCGGCGGTGCGGGTCAGGTCGCGGGCGGCCTTGTCGGCGGCGTAGGCGAGAAAGGAGGCGTTGGTCATCTCGCAGTTGGCGGCTGCGTCGGTGAGGCGTTTGAACTCGGCGTCGTTCATGCGGCAGCTGGGCTGCTTCAGGCGCTTGCGCTCTTTTGGCTGACGCGTGCGCTGACGTCTCTTCGCGAGGGGCTCCGCCTGCTTCCCTCCTGGCTGCGGTCCGCCCTCGGTCGCCGCCTGACGGTCCGGTGCCCCCTGGCGCAGGGCTGCTCCCACCACCCCTGGGGCGGGAATTCCGGGAGCATTGCTCCCGGTACAACTTGCTGTGCCGTTTGGGGCTGTGGATGTCATCTCCGTTTGGCCGGTGGGAAGTCCGTGGCGTGTGTCGTGCATTGAGCGGCTCTCCTTTGGCGCTGTGGGTGGAGCGGGTTCAGTGGGGGTGACCGGCGCGAGCGGCCTTCAGCTCGGCCTTGACGGTGCGGACGACCTCGCCGGCGGTGTCGCTGGCGACGCTGTAGCCGTCCTGGCGCACGGTGTCCTCCAGCAGGTCGCGGGAGAGGCGTCCGGTCTCGCCGAGGATGCGATGGGCGTATTCGGTGAGGAGGTCCCGTGTCGCCCGCGGCTTGTGGCCCGGGCGATTCGGCTTCGCCCTCCCGGCCTTGCCCGGATCGGCATCCGGCGGTTCCCCGCCCGGTATCGCCTCCGGGCTCGTAGTGGTGCGGGCGGATCTGTGCGGGCGGTTTCCGGGTTCCGGGCGGGCAGCCCGATCGGTGGTGTCATCGCCCGCATCGCCCTCGGGCGGGCGGCCCGGCGTCGCTGCCCGCTTCGTCGCTGTGGTGCGCGGTCGGGCAGGCGGGGAGCCGCCCGTCGTGCCCGTGGCGAGGGCGGGCCAACGCCGGGGCAGCGGAATGGAGGCCAGGGCGAGCGCCTGTTGCCGAGTGGCGAGCTTGCGCAGCAGCAGCTCGTCCTGGCGTTCGTCACGGTCGACGTCGGCCTGCTCCAGTGCTTGGTGCAGACGGCAGGTGAGTCGCCGGCCTCGCCCCTTGGCACGCCGTTCGGGCGTCATGGCCTCTGCCCGGAGGATCAGGGTGACGGCCCGGTCGAGAGCGCGCTCGCGGATGATCCGGGCGGCGTCCGCATCTCGGTCGACAATCCCCAGACGGGCCAGCAGTCGTTCCCGCATCTGTCGGGCGAGGACAGCCGCCAGGCTGCGTGAGTCGGCGTGTGGGCTGCGGTGGCGCAGTTCGATGCCCATGGCCAGGTGCCATAGCATCGCCGCCAAAACCGGGCCGACGAAGGCCCGCACGGTTCCGCCCACCAGCCCGGACTCGGCATAGGCGGGCAGGATCTGCACGCCGGTGATCACCCAGGTGAGCGTGCCGGGCAGGCCGGGCGCCTGCTTCGGGCCGTTGAGGTTCTGCCGGGCGAGCAGGGCGGTGGCGAACAGGCCGAGCTCGGCGGCGGCGAACATCGCGGCACGCTCGACGGTGCTGCCCATGTCGAGGTAGTCGGCGGCGAAGCGCCAGCTGGTGTCCGCGCTGTAAGCGGTGCAGCCGATCGCGGCGACAGCGGCAACCGGGATGGCGGCGGTGCCACGCCGCTGCCCGACACCGGGCTTCCGGGTGCGTCGGCGCAGCAGCCATCCAGCGAGCACGGCGACGACGAGGAACGGCGCGTCGATCGCGAGCAGGGACGAGCGTTCGAAGGGGTAGGTCACGCAGCTCCCTGTCGGGTGATTTCCGCGGCGGCGAGGTCGAGGCGCGTCGGGTGGGGCGTGGTGCGGGGCGCATTGCCTCGGGCGCGGCCGTCGGGGCCCACGCTTCGACTGCGGCAGGGTTCGCCCTCGCGGGCACGGCACCACGGGCACCGGACGCCAAGGGCGTCCGGGAGCCCTGCGGCGACGGCGGCCTCGCGTGCGGCACGGGCCGGACGGTAGGGGGCGAGCGCGGCGCGGATTGTCGGTGGGACGCACGATCCGATGGCGCGCACGCGGGCTTCCACGTCGGGGTGCGGGCCACCGTTGGTGAGCTGTCGGTGCGTTGAGGGCGCAGCCTTTCCGGTGGCTACGGCCTGCCGGGTGCCGAGCAGTTCGGCCCGCCATGCGGTCGGGTCGTCGGGGTCGGCGGCCGGCGCGGGGTCGGTGTGCCGGTCGATATGGTCGCGGCGGTACGTGCGCCACGCGCGGGCGACGTCCACGGGCAGGATCGGGTAGGGCGAGTCGAGGACGTGCGCCCGAATCGCCTCGCGGACATCCCAGCCGTAGTCCGTGGCGAAGGGGACGTCGTGGAGCAGTTCGTGCCACTGGGCGAGTTGGTCGCGGGCCTCGCCTGGGTCGGTACGGATCGTGCGAGGGTCCAGGCGGCCGATGTAGGCGAGGACGGCGGCGACTTCGCGGCGTTCCAAGGGGGCGGGTTACTCCATTCCTGTCGGTTCGTCGAGGGCGGCGAGGAGGGCGGCGGTGTGTGCTTCGGCGCGGGTCATGCCGCCTGCAAGTGGGGCGGCTCCGCCGGGCAGGGCGCGCAGGTTCGGCCGTTCCGGGGTGGGAGTGCGTTCCCGAGCGATCCATGTGCGCCAGTCGGCGCCCCACGCGGCGGCTGGGCGGAGCGCCCACGTCGCCCGGTAGGTGCGCCACTTCTCGTCGGCCGCCCGTAGGCCGTGCTCGCCGAGTCGGGCGAGGTGCCCGTCGTGCCGCAGCCAGGCCCAGGTGGCGTCGTCGATCTCCCACTGGGCGGCGGTGAGGAGGGAGGCAGAGCTGCTGCTCTTACCGTTCACCTTCGGTTCACTACCGTTCTGGGGGTCGGAATCCGTGCCCCCGGAGGGCTGGAATTTGGTCCCCCCAGGGGGCGGAATCCGTTCCTCCGGGCCGTTATCCCGCTCCCCTTCGAAGGCGTCGGCAGGGTCGGAATCCGGCCTTCCGAGGGGCGGAATCCGACCCCCCGGTGGGGCCGAATTCCGGTCCCCCTCGTTTGCTTGGTCGGCGAGGAAGGAGGCGGCGATCGGGAGGTGGTAGTACGTCTCTCCGCGCGGCCCTTTGCGGCCCGCGAGCTGCGTCAGCTCCCCGCTGGCGATCAGCTTCGTGAGGGCGTCGCGCACGGCCGTACGGGAGGCGTTCGAGCGCTTCATGAGGGTTGGCACGGACGCGTACGCGATGCAGCGGCGATCGCGGCACCGGTCGGCGATCAGGGCGAGGACCATGCGGGCAGTGCCCTTGCTGTTGCTGTGGTCCCACACCCATTCGCGGGCGTCGTAGCTCATCGGGTGGCGGCTCCTTCATCAGGGCAGGCGGGTGCGACGGGCCCTCTTCGGGCGGTGCACAGGGTGAGGGTGGGGCACGGTCTCCGGTGCCGACGTGTCGGTAAGGGCCACGAGGGCGCGGGGGGATGAGACCCGGCCACAGGTGATTCCTTGGCCCAGGGCGCGCTGGGGTTTCTGTTTCTGCGGGCCAGCGCTCCAGGCGGAACACCAAGACAGCCACACCCGCACGCGAAGATCCAGCGTTCGGCCGAGAAACCACACAGCTCACGGCGAACGCGGCCTTGGCTGCGTATCCGAACTGCCAGACGGTGCGCTGATGCCAGTTGCTAGCGGCTGCAGGGCCGCCCTGCGAGGTAGTGCCGGCCGTCCTCGGACCCGCGACGAGGCGGGACCGTTCCTCCGGCTCCGGTCAGGCTGCCTGGACATAGGTCGAGGTAGAGAGCAGGTCCGCGAGCCGCGCGGCGCTCCGTGGGCTGATCGTCGTCGCGAACCCCGCGCATACGCGCTGGAGAGCGGCGTCCCTCGCCGAGTCCACCTTCTGACGGACGGCGCGGGCTCCTTCGGGGGCGATGACGGGCTGGATGACGGCGGGTTCGGTCTGGCGTTGGGGCATGGACGTCCTCAGGGCGGCGTTCGGTCGGCGACCCACCGGTGTGTGGTGAGGGCCGGCGGGTTGGCTGGGGAGGTCCATGCTCCGGAGAATCGCCGGTTAGGCTAACCGGCGATCGTCGGCTATGTTGCGCCCTTCATCGCCTCGGTCGGCAGGGCGAATTCCACCGGCCTCGCCCCGCTACAGCGGGTTCTGCTCGATGCTGATCCGGTCCCAGTCCATGAACCGGCCGAACTTCTTCGGCTCGTCGATGACCACCCCGGAGAACAGGAACCGCAGCACCGCGTTGCGCCGCTCATCCGTCATGTCCTCGGCGTCCCAGGCGGCCCGCGCGCCAGCTCCCGTAAGGCCGTCGAGGAGCACCATCGGCCGGACGACGACCTTGCGCTGAGCCTTGGCGATCCGGTCGGTGATCTCCTTGCGCATCTTGCGGTACTCCGCCGTGGAGATCTCCTTCGCGGTCCACATCTGGTTCAGTTCTCCGAGCTGCCGCTGGTCGTCCTCCAGCTCCTCGGTCACGCTCTCCGAGAGGTTGCTGCTGGCGAGTCGGCCGTCGACGCGCAGCTTGCCGAGCAGCTCGACCGCGGCGTCGGCGACGAAGTCCTCCAGCGTCTGGGCCATGATCGACCGGGTGCACTTCTTCTCGTCGTTCCGGCCCCTGCGGTTGCACTGGTAGACCGGCCCCGTGCCCTTGGCGGTGCCGGACATCAGGGTGCCGCACCGCCCGCACATCACCAGGCCGCGCAGCAGGTAGTAGCGCTGCGGCGGCCGGCTGAGCGCCTCCCTGTGCACCGCCGACCGGTACTCGCGCCGCGTCCGCGCCTCCGCCCACACGCCCGCGTCGATGATCGCGGGCCAGGTGCCGGGGCCGACCTCCTCGCCCTGGTGCATGCGGATTCCGGCGACGTGCCGGGAGTCGAGCAGCGCACGGACAGTACCGCTGTTCCACGCTTTGCCGCCGGCCGTGTGGATGCCCCGGCTGTGCAGGTCCTTCGCGATGGGTGCCGCCCCCTCGCCCTTGAGGTAGCGGTCGAAGACCTCCCGGACGATCTCGGCCTCCTCCTCGACGATAGTCATCCCGCCCGTGGCGTAGCCGAACCGCCTCACACCGCCCTGCGGCTTGCCTTCCCGCGCCCGGTCCTGCATCGCGGACTTCAGCCGCCGTGAGGTGTCGTCCGAGGAGCGGCAGGCGTGCGCGACCTCGATACGGAGGATGAAGCGGTCGTCGGGGTCGGAGAGGTCCCGCCGGTTCGCCTCGCCGTGGAGCGTGATGGCGTGGTCGTCGGAGACCTGGAGCAGCTCCTCCAGGTCCCGGGGCTGCCTCATGAGCCGGTCGGGGTGATAGGCGATGATGTGCCGGAAGCCGCGATTCCGGGCGTCCTCCAGCAGACGGTCCCAGCCGGGCCGCTTCCGCTTGCGACTCCAGGCCGAGCGGCTGTTGTCCACGAAGACGTGGGCGGGATCGATGACGAAGCCACGCCGGTCGGCGATCTCGCGGCAGATGCGCTCCTGACGGTCGACGCCGGTCTGATCGTCATCGTCCGCCTGGGATATGCGGCAGTAGATCGCCGCCGGCTCACCGGGGACGGCGGTGCTGGTGTTGCCCCTGGCGGGCCTGTTGCGTGCCATGTGAATGAGTGTACGAACGAGGCGTCGCCTGGGTCACGGCCGCGCCCGGCCTGGTCACGGCGGTGCGCTCGGCCAAGCAGTTCCTGACGTACGTGTCGTCCGGCCCGTTCCAGTACGCGGTCGCGGAAGCCCTCGCCCTCCCCGACAGCTACTTCGACGGCTTCCGCGCGGACATGCGCGCCAAGCGGGACCTGCTGGCGGCGGGGCTCGCGGACGCCGGTTTCGCGGTCTTCCGCCCGGCCGGCACCTACTTCATCACCACCGACATCCGCCCCCTCGGCGAGAGCGACGGCTTCGCCTTCTCCCGGGCCCTGCCCGAACGCGCGGGCGTGGTCGCCATCCCCAACGCGGTCTTCTACGACCACCGCGAGGCGGGCGCCCCGTTCGTACGCTTCGCGTTCTGCAAGCGGGCAAGCGTGCTGGAGGAGGCGGTGACCCGCCTGAAGGCACTGACGGGCTGAGCCCAAGCGGCAGGGAAGCGGCACCCATCCACAGGCTGTGGACGGGCACCCGCTCAACGCACGGGCAGGCTAGAGTGGCTTCTCAGGTACGGGTACGTACCCGTACCCGTCGGAGTGAGTGACAGGAAGTCTGCATGATGTCGGACGCCAACATCCGTATCCCCGCCGATGCCCGCGACCGGCTTGCCGAGATAGCGGCGGGAGAAGGACTGTCCCTGCGCGCCTACTTGGCTCGACTCGCCGAGACGCTGCTCACGCCGGCCGAGCGAGCAGAGCGGGCGGACAAGGCACGGGCGGTGCTGCGGGAGTGGAACGGCTACGACCCCGACCAGGACGAGCAGTCCGAGCTGGACGCAGAGCTGGACCGTCGCATGGCCGAAGCGGGTGCCATGTGACCCGTGATGTGCACGTGTTCCTCGATGAGAGCGCGATGGTGGCCGCCGGGAAGGGCAATGTCCTGGCCTCCCGCCTGATCCATCGCGCTCACGCAGAGCCGGGCTGGTTCCTGTACGCCACTGTGTGCGCCCTGGTCGAGGCCGACCGGACCAGACCAGGCGCCGCGGAGCACATCGCCGCCCTGCCCGGCATCGCGATCGTCGACCTGGACCTGCCTGCCGCCCTGTCGGTGGCGCGCGCCACCACATGGGCCGACGCTCACACTCTCCATGCAGCCCAGCCCAGCCCCGACCGGCCGGATGGTGGGGTGATCGCGACGACCAAGCCGCACACGTGGAAGGGACAGCCGGTGCGCACCCTGGACCTCAGTCCATAGCCTCAGGCGGTCATCGGCTCAGCCGGCCGCACGGAGTTGGTCCCGGGACCGGCAGTCGCGGCAACGGCCGGGTTCCGCCGTGCGGAATCCCCGGTCGCAGCCGTCGCAGTTCCGCATCGGCACGACCGCCGGGCGTACCGGGGGTTCTGCGCTTCGGGCCATCACAGGCACGGGAAGGGGAGTCTCCTTGAGCCGGTAGGCGAGGATGCCGGCCGGGCGGGTCAGGAAATGGTCCGGGAGCCGTGCGGTCAGGTGGTCCGTGATCTGCGTGGGCAGGAGCCCTGCCTCCAGCCACCGGGTGACGGCCGGGGCGAGGCGGGCGGCCTACTGCTCGGACAGGACAAGGCGGGAGTCGACCCGGCGCAGAGCGGCGAGCACGGCGACGGCCCGGGAATCGGCGTCGGCGTCGGCAAGCGGGATCGGTGTCTCGGGCTCGGGCTGTACGGGCGGCTGCACGGTTTCCCGCACGACCGCTGGCGCTGGCCGGGCCGCCGCAGCGGCGGGCTGCTTCCGGGGTCGACGCGGCTTGGACGGCTCGGGAGGCCCGTTCGGATCCGGCTCGCCGCCTGGGATGTCGTAGAAGTACGTCCGGGTACGGACCTGCCCGGTCTGCGTTCGCTCGCGGCGGCGCTCCAGGTAGCCGGCCGCTTCGAGTTCCCTGAGCGCCCGCGAGATGAGGATCTCCCCCTCGCTGAAGTGCTCGCACAGAGCGGCGATGGTCACGGAGGAGCCGTCGGGGAGGGAGGAGATGTACGCCGCGACGCCGACCATGACCGCGCTGCCGCGTCGCTGGGCGAGGGCATTGGAGATCACCGTGAAATCGGCCGTGAGGCGAATGCGGACGTGGATCACGCCGGAGGTCGGACCTCCGGCGCGGGCGCGCGAGGGCGCGTTAGACTGCGGGTCAGCCATCGGGAAGTGGTTCCTTCTCGATCGGTGAGGCCCTCGTTCGGGATGCCCGTCCCGGCCGGGGGCCGTATCTGTTTGCGGTTGTCGCGGCGAACGTAACCGTCCGCATCCCGCGCCTGCAAGCTGGTCACTCGGACGGGTGACGCGGGCTTCGCGGCCGGGGAGGGTGGGTGGGCGGGAAGTTCTTTCCCCCGGTTCTTTCAGGAGGTCAGCGGCCCGCCGGACCCTCGCGGACAAGGGCCCGGTGAGCCCGGAAGACCTGGAAACCGGAGGGCGGCGTCAGGCCTTCAGCTCGCCTATGAAGGCGGTCCAGGAGGCGGCTTCGAAGCACAGCGCCGGACCGTGCGGGACCTTGCTGTCACGGACCGGGACGACGGCCCGGAACCCGTCGGCCACCTCCACGCAGTTGCCGCCCTCCTGATTGCTGTAGCTGCTCTTGCGCCAGGCGACGACGCTCAGATCGGGACGGGACATTCGCTCCACGGTTGTAGCCCTCCATCGCGGATCGGATCATGTCGAGCGACATGAGCGGGGGCAGGGCATTCGCCCGTAGCCGATCGTAGGTCACCGTGAAACGGCTGACTTCGGCTGGATCCTCAATGAGTTGGCCGTGGTGAGCACCCTCCGTGTAGGCGACTTCAGAGCCATCCGGCAGTGTCAGCACTGTCAGGGAACCGCCCATCGCGTCGTGCTCGCCCTGGTCGAACGGGAGCACCTGGACAGTGATGTCGTGCTCCGCCGCCACATAGAGCAGCAGCTCCAACTGCGCGCGCATCACGTCGCACCCGCCGATCGGACGTCTGAGAACAGCTTCGTCGAGCACCACCCACAAGTCCGGCCGGTCGGGCGAACCGAGCCGTTCCTGCCGTGTCATGCGGACTGCGAGTCGTTCTTCCAATTGCTCATCACTGCTGAGCGTCAGGCCGACGCTCAGAACGGCCTTCGCGTATTGCTTGGTCTGCAACAGGCCCGGCACCACGTGAGCCGCGTACTCGCGAATGGCCACCGCCCGCTCCGAGTACTCCATGAACCTCCGCGACCAGTCCGGAAACGCCTCCCGGTACACGTACGGCCACAGGTCGACCAGCAACTCGTCCGCGCCGAGGGCCGCATCCAGCGCTCGTGCCAGTGCCAGCGTCGGCTTCGCCCCGGACGCCCGCTCGATCTGTGTGATCCGCGTGCTCACCACGTGGGTCCTGTCGCCGAGTTCGGCCTGGGTCAGTCCGGCCGCCGTGCGGAGCCTGCGCACCCGCGTGCCGAACAGCGCTGCCATCGACACACTGGGGTCAATTCCGTTGGCCAAAGCGTCACTTCCGTTCCTTACGGGCTGAAAAGTAAGGCTGTGTCACCTGTCGAGCGTAGGGCGATCGGACGACCCTTGAGCACGGAACGTGACGAATCGCTTACGTCACGGGATGCCTCAGCCCGACAGACAAGGACGGACCAGCCGTGGCGACAGGAACGACCACCCCGGAAGACGAGCCACGGCGGAGCGCCGCGACCCTCGCGGCGGAGACCGTCGCGCTCGACGAAGCACGTGAACTGCCTTCGTTCTCCGCGCAGTTCGCCTCATCTCCGCGAGGCGCGCAGCTCGCCCGACGCCTCGCCGTCCGACACATGGAGGGGTGGGGCTGCCCGTCGGCGTCCGACGCGTCGTGCACGGTCGCCCTCGTCGTCGGCGAGCTGGCCGCGAACGCCGTGCGGCACGGCCGGGTCGCCGGACGCGCCTTCGGTCTCCGACTCGTTCTCGACGCGGCTGCGGGCCTGGTGCGCGTCGAGGTCGCGGACGCCGCCTCCGCGAAGTGGCCGCCCACGGCCCCGCCGTCCTCGTATCCGGAGGGCGAGTCCGGTCGAGGCCTGCTCCTGGTGGACGCCCTGGCCGTGCGCTGGGGGTCGGCGCCTCGCCGCCCCGTGGGCAAGACGGTATGGGCGGAAGTGCCGATCTCGACGCCAGCTACCTGATGCTGCGGAACTCCCCCGACGTTCTCACAGGTCACCCTGGTACAGACAGCCAGGCGAGGCGGCTGAGACAGGCTGCACGGAAGCGGGCGCCCGCCCACAGGCTGTGGACGGGCGCCCGTCTGGCGCACAGGAGGTCGCGGACCTACTCGGCGCTCTCGTCGCCTTCGTCGGACTTCTCCTCAGATGCGTCGATCTCCTGTTCGAGGCCCAGCTGCTCCACCAGCCACTTGTCGAACTCGATCGCCGCGCGCACCCAGCTCACCGTCGAGGAGACGAACAGCTCGATGTTCACGCCGGCGCCGACCAGCAGCTGCGCCTCGCCGATGAGGCGGACGGTGCCGTCGTCGTGAGTGTGGGTGTAGACCTTGGGCCACAGGGTGCGCCGGTTCCAGTCGTCGATCGACTCCAGCAGCTGCACCTTGTCGTCGATCTTGTGGGGCCGGTCGTAGAACGTCCGCACCGAGTAGACCTGCTGGTCGCCCTCGCCGCGGAACATGAAGTACGTACGGAACTCCTCCCACGGCGCCGCGAGGTCACCCTCGTCGTCGACGACGTACTTCAGCTCCATCTGGTCGAGGAGCTGCTTCACGAGATCCTGATCCGGGACGACGGGGCCCGCCGGTCCACCCTGGGGCTGCGGCTCGGGCTGGCCCCCGAAGTTCGGAATCGAGGACGGGTCGATGCTCACCGTGTTTTTCCCTTCGTACGGATCCCGCCATCCTCCCCCATGCGGGGAGGGGGGTGGCAAGCCCCGCCGGGGCCTGTCAGCCGTCGGCTGACATGATCTGGCCGGTCGGTGACGGACGGGTGGACGGGTGGGAGACGCCATGGCACGGCTACGAGGCGGCACGGCTGGGCGGGGGAGGACCCGGTGGAGCCTGTTCGCGGCGGTCGCCGTGCTGCCGGCGCTGGTCCTTGTCTGGCTGGTCGTGTTCGTCGTGAAGGCGGAGACCTCGGACTACCCGTTCGGCGGAGGGCCGGAAAAGGCGTCGTGCGCCGAGGCGCTGGCGTTCGGCGGGGCGAAGCTGCCGCCGGGGGCGTACGACACGGAGTGCTCGGTGCAGTCGTGGCAGGACGTCCGCTACCTGGCCGAGTTCCGCATGCCGCGCGACGGTGTGGGCGCCTGGCTGACGGACACCTATCCCGAGGCGCCCGCGCCGGGCGGCCCAGCCGCCGGGACCTGCCTCCACGGCTCGGACTACTGCTTCCAGGCAGACGTCACCGGGCATCCCGGCGTCTACGCCTACTACGTCGACGTGGACGTGACGTACGAGAACGCCGAGACCGCGCGGGTGCGGTACTCGGCGTTCACGACGTGAGCGGTCGGCGGACCGGGCGGACCGGGCGGACCGGGCGGACCGGGCGGACCGGGCGGACCGGGCGGACCGGGCGGACTACAGCGTCTTGCCCGTCGTCGGGCCCACGATCAGGCCCTCTCCGAACGCGTCCACGCGGACCGTGTCGCCGTCCTTGACCTCGCCGGCCAGGATCTCCTTGGCGAGGCGGTCGCCGATGGCCGTCTGGACCAGGCGGCGCAGGGGGCGGGCGCCGTAGGCCGGGTCGTTGCCCTCGTCGGCGAGCCAGGCGAGGGCCGCGTCGGTGATCTCCAGGGTGAGGCGGCGCTCCGCCAGCCGCTTCGCGAGGCGGTCGATCTGGAGGCGGGCGATCCGGCCGAGCTCCTCCTTGTTCAGCGCCGAGAAGACGACCAGGTCGTCGAGCCGGTTGAGGAACTCCGGCTTGAAGGACACCCGGACCACCTCCAGGACCTGCTCCTTCTTCTCGGCCTCCGTCGACACGGGGTCGACCAGATACTGGCTGCCCAGGTTCGACGTCAGCACCAGGATCGTGTTGCGGAAGTCGACCGTGCGGCCCTGGCCGTCGGTGAGCCGGCCGTCGTCCAGGACCTGGAGCAGGACGTCGAAGACCTCCGGGTGCGCCTTCTCCACCTCGTCCAGCAGGACCACGCTGTACGGGCGCCTGCGGACCGCCTCCGTGAGCTGGCCGCCCTCCTCGTAGCCGACGTAGCCGGGGGGCGCGCCGACGAGGCGGGCGACGCTGTGCTTCTCGCCGTACTCCGACATGTCGATGCGGATCATGGCCCGCTCGTCGTCGAAGAGGAAGTCGGCGAGGGCCTTCGCGAGCTCGGTCTTGCCGACGCCCGTCGGGCCGAGGAAGAGGAACGAGCCGGTGGGGCGGTCCGGGTCGGAGATGCCCGCGCGGGAGCGGCGTACGGCGTCCGACACCGCCCGGACGGCCTCCGTCTGGCCGATGAGGCGGCGGCCCAGCTCCTCCTCCATGCGCAGCAGCTTCTGCGTCTCGCCCTCCAGGAGGCGGCCGGCCGGGATGCCGGTCCAGGAGGCGACGACGTCGGCGATGTCGTCCGAGCCGACCTCCTCCTTGACCATGGTGTCCTTCGCGGCCTCCTCCTCGGCCTCGGACGCGGCCTCCAGGTCGCGCTCCAGGGTCGGGATCTCGCCGTACAGCAGCTTGCTGGCGGTGTCGAAGTCGCCGTCGCGCTGCGCGCGCTCGGCCTGGCCGCGCAGGTCGTCGAGCTTCTCCTTCAGCTCGCCGACCCGGTTGAGGGACTGCTTCTCCTTCTCCCACTTGGCGTTGAGGCCGCGCAGCTCCTCCTCCTTGTCGGCGAGGTCGCGGCGCAGCTTCTCCAGGCGCTCGCGGGAGGCGGCGTCGGTCTCCTTGACGAGCGCCAGCTCCTCCATCTTCAGCCGGTCCACGGACCGCTGGAGCTCGTCGATCTCGACGGGGGACGAGTCGATCTCCATGCGGAGGCGGGAGGCGGCCTCGTCGACCAGGTCGATGGCCTTGTCGGGGAGGAAACGCGAGGTGATGTAGCGGTCGGAGAGCGTCGCGGCGGCCACCAGGGCGCTGTCGGCGATCTGGACCTTGTGGTGGGCCTCGTAGCGGCCCTTGAGACCGCGCAGGATGGCGATGGTGTCCTCGACGGTCGGCTCCGCCACCAGCACCTGCTGGAAGCGGCGCTCCAGCGCCGGGTCCTTCTCGATCCGCTCCCGGTACTCGTCGAGCGTCGTCGCGCCGACCATGCGCAGCTCACCGCGCGCGAGCATCGGCTTGAGCATGTTGCCGGCGTCCATCGCCGAGTCGCCGCCGGCGCCCGCGCCGACGACCGTGTGCAGCTCGTCGATGAAGGTGATGATCTGGCCGTCGGAGTCCTTGATCTCGGCCAGGACGGTCTTCAGCCGCTCCTCGAACTCGCCCCGGTACTTGGCGCCGGCCACCATCGCGCCGAGGTCGAGCGCCACGAGCCGCTTGTTCTTCAGCGACTCCGGGACGTCGCCCTTCACGATCCGCTGGGCCAGCCCCTCGACGACGGCGGTCTTGCCGACGCCGGGCTCGCCGATCAGGACGGGGTTGTTCTTCGTACGGCGGGACAGGACCTGCACGACCCGCCGGATCTCCTGGTCCCGCCCGATGACGGGGTCGAGCTTGCCCTCGCGGGCGGCGGCGGTGAAGTCCGTGCCGAACTTCTCCAGGGCCTTGTACTGGCCCTCGGGGTCGGCGCTGGTCACCCGGCGCCCGCCGCGGGCCTGCTGGAAGGCGTCCTGCAGCTTCTTCGCGGTCGCGCCCTGCTGGGTGAGCACGTCACCGGCCTGGCCGCCCTTGGCGGCGATGCCGAGGAGCAGGTGCTCGGTGGACAGGTACTCGTCGCCGAGATCGCGGGCCCGGCTCTGCGCGTCGGCGATGACGGCGAGCAGCTCGCGGTTCGGCTGCGGGGGCGCGACGGTGGAGCCGGTCACGCTGGGCAGCGAGCCGAGGGCCTTCTCCGCCCCGGCGCGCACGGCGGCCTGGTCGGCGTCCACGGCGGCCAGAAGGTCGACGATGTTCTCGTTGTCCTGCCCCTGGAGCAGCGCGAGCAGCAGGTGGGCGGGGGTGAGGTCGGCGTGTCCCTCGGACACGGCCCTGCTGCCGGCCGCGTTGATCGCGTCCCGGCTCCGGTTGGTCAGCTCGGCGTCCACGTTCGCTGTCTCCTCCTTGCGTCAGCGCTACCCGTCACTGACTCAGTCAGCGTACACAAAGTTGAGTCTATTCCGCTCAAGGTGGGGATGGGGAGCCGGGAAGCAGTAGTTTCCAGGCCATGGCCGCATACCCCCAGGACCCGGGCTCCCCCGACGCGCCGTATCTCGCCTTCTGGCGCGAACGGCATCTGTGCACGCTGACCACACCACGCCCGGACGGCAGTCCGCACGTGGTTCCGGTCGGAGTGACATACGACCCCGAGGCCCGCCTCGCTCGGGTCATCACGAACAAGACCAGCACCAAGGTGGGCAACGTGCTGGCGGCGGGCCCAGCCGGCGCCCGGGTCGCGGTGTGCCAGGTGGACGGACGGCGCTGGGCCACGCTGGAGGGGCGCGCGCGGGTCCGTGCCGAGCCGGAGCAGGTGGCGGAGGCGGAGCGGCGGTACGCGCAGCGGTACGGGCGCACGCCGAGCCCGAACCCCGCGCGCGTGGTGATCGAAATCGAACTGACCCGGGCGATGGGCCAGGGCTGACAACGAGGCCGACGACGACGCTGACGACGCTGACGGCGGCGCTGACGACCCACTGACGGCAGAGACGACAGCGGGCCGAGGGGGAGCCAGGGGCGCGCCGGGGGCGGACCGGGAGCGGGCCGGGAGCGGGCCGGGGAGGGCCGGGGGCGGGCCGAGGGGGAGTCAGGAACACGCCGGGGGCGGGCCAGCAGCGGGCCGAGGGGGCCAGGGGCGAGCCGAGGGCGGGCCAGGAGCGAGCCGGGCGCGGGCCAGGAGCGGGCCAGGGGCGAGCCGGGCGCGGGCCAGGAGCGGGCCGGCGGCGAGCCGAGGGGGGCCAGAGACGAGCCGGGGGCGGGCCAGAGACGAGCCGGGGGCGGGCCAGAGACGAGCCGAGGGCGGGCCAGGGGCGGGCCAGGGGCGAGCCGGGAGCGAGCCAGGAGCGGGCCGACGGCGAGCCAGGAGCGGGCCGGCGGCGAGCCAGGAGCGGGCCTACGGCGGGCCAGGAGCGGGCCGGGGAGCCAGGGATGAGCCGGGGGGCGGGCCGGGAGCGGACCGAGGCCGGGCCGGGAGCGGCCCCCGGCAAGGCCAGGGCCGGGCCAGGACCGGACCGGGAGCGGACCGAAGGGGCCAGGAAGGAGCCGGGGCGGGCCAGGAACGGGCCGGTGGCGGACCGAGGGAGAACCAGGGACGAGCCGGGGCCTGTCCAGGAGCGGGCCGGAGGC
Organism: Streptomyces sp. NPDC051677; assembly: GCF_044453465.1. Classification (NCBI taxonomy): domain Bacteria; kingdom Bacillati; phylum Actinomycetota; class Actinomycetes; order Kitasatosporales; family Streptomycetaceae; genus Streptomyces; species Streptomyces sp. NPDC051677. Next base: position 67,231 of record NZ_JBITCT010000023.1, on the reverse strand, counting down.
GGGCCGAGGGCGAGCCAGAAGCGGGCCGGGGGCGGGCAGGCGGCGGGCCAGGGGCGCGCCGGGGGGCGCGCCGGGGGGCGGGGCCAGGAGCCGATTGGGGGCGGGTCGGCGGCGGGCCGGGGGTGTGGGCGGGGACGTGGGTGACCGGATTCCGGTTCCGTGCTGTTGCGTGGCGACGTCGTTTTCCGGCCAACGCTCAAGCGGGCGCATAACCCGAAATATCCCCGCAAACTGCAGCGGCGTCACCGTGTTCAGGTCACGGTGACGCCGCTGCGGGGGGAAGCGCCTGAGCGATCTTTTACGACGGGGGAATCGCGTCAGGCACTGCGGGGGGTGGCTGAGGTGGTCTTCAGGGGCGGAGCCTCGGACTCGACGAGCCTGTGGTCCCGCTGGTCCAGGTTCACAAAAATCATTCCGTACCGGATGGCGCACCGCACGGGCTGCGGCGCTCCCCGGGGCTTGCGCAGGCACCGGTAGGCCCGTACGTCCTCGTCCTCGTCGCGCGTCACGACGACCGGCTCACCGAAGACCGTCACCATCAACGAGTCACCACTGTGGGGGATGGCGGTGACCAGGTCGATGAAGTGCCAGCCGGAGCGGTAGGCGGTGGCCATCTCGCGGCGGAAGGAGCGGTCGTCGGGTGGAGTGGTCATGACTCGGCGACCCACGTGCTGTCGCCGGGAGCGACCCAGGTGCTGTCGCCAGGAGCGACCCAGGTGCTGTCACGCGGCGCGTCCGCCGCGGTCACCACCCACGTGCTGTCGCTGGGGGCGACCCAGGTGCTGTCGCCGGCCACGACGACGGTGTCCACACCCGGGCTCCACGTACTGTCGCGCGCCGTGTCGCCCGTCGTCCCCGCAAGGCCGCTCAGCGCTCCGAAGGCCAGGGCGGCGGAGAAGGCGGCGGCAAGCGCCGAGCGAAGCATTCTCTTATGCATAGTCGGCTTCGTCCTCATTTGAAGGTCACCTCTCCCCCGTCGACTACGACGATGGCCCATTCGGGCACGTCATGGCCACACAATCGATGCATCATGTTCCTGCACGTTCAGGACCCTGGGGGGTGGAGATTTGACGAAAAATGAGACAAAGCAGACACATCCTCATGCGCCGACTGAGCTGTGCGAGGAAGGTCGCCGTCTCTATGGGAACGCACTTCGGACGGGACGCATAGCCCGTGCGGACGTGGAGCCCGCTCCGTGTTTGATGGAGTTCGCCCTGCTTCATGCCGACCCCGACGACGCGAACTGGCTGCGCCCGGTGCCCCCGTCGATCGCCCTGTCCCAGCTGCTGAACCCGATCGAACGCGAAATCACCCAGCGCAGACGGCTGTCGGTGGACCTCGCCGACGCTTTCGAGCCGTTCATGACCCTCAGCGCCCAGCCGACGCCGACCACGCATTCGATCACGGTGCTGGAGGGCATCGACCGGATCAACGCGGCGCTCGATCTGGCCACCTCCCAGTGCCAGACCGAGATGCTCACCGTCCAGCCGAGCCGCCGCCGCCTGGAGCACACCCTCGTCCAAGGCCTTGAGCGCGACAGGCCGCTGATCGAACGCGGCTGCCGCATCCGGACCCTCTACCAGCACACGGCCCGCTACAGCCCCGAGACCCTGGCCTACGTCTCCCAGTTCACCGACGGCAAGGTCGAGTACCGCACCATCGACGAACTCGTGGAGCGGCTGATCATCTGCGACGAGACCGTGGCGTTCATCCCGACCCGCGACGACGGGCAGGTCGCCCTCGAACTCCGGCACCCGGGGCTCGTCCGCTACCTGATCAAGGTCTTCGAGTTCATGTGGGGCCGCGCCGTACCCCTGGCCACCGGCGCCCCGTACGAGACCGCGCCGGACGGCATCACGGACATCCAGCACTCCATCGCCAAGCTCCTCGTCGAGGGGCACGTCGACGAGGCGATAGCCCGCCGGCTCGGCATGAACGTCCGCACCTGCCGTGCCCACATCGCCAAACTCGCCACCGCCCTGGGCAGCGGCAGCCGTGCCCAACTCGGCTTCCTCATTGCCCAGTCGGGCATCCTCAGACAGGAACCCTGACACCCGCCCGAAGGACCTCCCGCCGGCCCTCACGGCGGACCTACGGGCGGACCCAGGGACGCACGAACGCACGAACGCACGAACGCACGAACGCACGAACGCACGGACTCACGGACTCACGGACTCACGGACTCACGGACAGGAGGCAGACCGCAGTGAGCGTGCCGCCGCACCCCCACCACGGCGTGGAGAACCTGTGCGCCGCGGGAGCGAAGCTCTACGAGCAGGCCCTGCGCGACGGACGCGTCAAGACCGAGGCGGCCGAGACGGCGGCCCCGTGCCTGCTCTCCTTCGGCCTGCTGCACCCGGTCGTCGACGACCTCGCCCAGCTCGAACCCGTCCCCCCGGCCCTCGCCCTGCACCGGCTGCTGCGCGCCTCCGGCACCCGCATCGCCGAGGAACGCCGCCGCGAGGAACGACTGGCGGCGCTCTTCGAGCCGCTCATGCGCGTCACCGGCAGCCACACTCCCCCCACGGACCCCGCCTCGCTGCGGATCCTCAGCGGCACGGAGCGGATCAACGCGGCCATCACCGAGGCGATGGCCGAGGCGACCGACGAAGTGCTCTGCATCCAGCCCCACGTGCACTACAGCGGGCCGCGCGCTGAGACGGCCCAGGCCGTCGCCATGGCCCGCGACCAGGCGCTGCTGGACCGGGGCTGCCGCATCCGCACCCTCTACCAGCACACCCAGCGCCACCAGCCGCTCGTCCTGTCCCGCTACGAGCAGCTCCGCGGCGCCGCGGAGGCCCGCACCCTGGACGAGGTCACCGACCGGCTCATCGCCATCGACGGCACGGTCGCCTTCATCCCCGCCGGCGAGGACGGCCTGCTGGCCCTGGAGGTCCGCCACCCCGCCCTCCTCACGTACTTCACCACCACCTTCGACCGCCTCTGGCGGCTCGCCACCCCCATGTACCCCCAGGCCGTCCGACGGCCGTCCCTGGGCGGCGTGACGCCCCGTCAGCAGGCCATCGCCGCGCTCCTGGTCGAGGGCCACACCGACGCCGTCATCGCCGACCGCCTCGGCATGAACGTCCGCACGGCCCGCGTCCACATCGCCAAGCTCGCCGCCACCCTCGGCAGCGAGAGCCGCGCCCAACTCGGCTACCTCATCGGCCAGTCGGGGATCCTTGACCGGGAACAGCACCGGGGGCGGGAGCAGGGGCCGGCGCAGGAGCCGGGGAAGGGGCCGGCGCAGGAGCCGGAGCCGGGACACTGACCGCCCCCGCCCCCGTCCCCGCCGTCGTCCCGTCCCCCGTCCCCGTCGCGTCCGACGGGCGGTCCAGGCCGACCTGGGCTATGCGGACGCCGAGTTGGGTGCGGCTGGCGGCGCCCAGGGTCTCCGAGAGGCGGGCGATGTGGGCGCGGCAGGTGCGGACGCTGATGCCCAGGCGCTCGGCGATGACGGCGTCCTGGTGGCCCTCCGCCAGCAGGGCGGCGATGGACTGCTCGCGGTGGGAGATGCCCTCGATGCGGGTCTCGGGGAGCGGGGCGGTGAGCGGGATCGCCAGCCGCCACAGCCGCTCGAACACCGTCACCAGGTAGGAGATCAGGGCCGGGTGGCGCAGCTCCAGGGCCATCGTGCGGTCGGTGTTCGCCGGGATGAAGGCGACCGTGCGGTCGAAGAGGATCAGCCGGTCGATGACCTCGTCCAGGGTGCGGGCCTCCACCGCGTCGCCCATCAGCTCCAGGTAGGTGAGCAGGCCCTGGCCGTGCCGGGCCACGTGGTTGTAGAGGTCGCGCATGCGCACGCCCCGGCCGCGCAGCTCCAGGGCCCGGTGCAGGCCCTCCGACAGTTCGTGCTCACGCCGGATGCCGCCGGGCTGCACCGTGAGGACCTCGGTCGTACACGCCTCGGTCGCCGCGTCCAGGGCGGCCTGGATCCGGGAGGAGCCGTCGAGGACCCGGATCGCCGCGCCCTCCCCGGCCGTCGCGCCCCGCGCCGGACCGCCCAGGCCCGCGTACCACTCGAAGGCGGCGACCGCCGCGCCCATCCGCCGCCGGCTCGCGCTGACCTCGTCGTAGAGTCCGTGCAGCAGCCGGGTCATGACCTCCTGCGGGGAGGTCGGGACCAGCCAGTCCATGTCGTCGGGGTCGGGGTGGAGGAGGGCCAGTTCGAGGAGGCACGGGACCGGCTCGGCGTCGGTCCGGGCCACCCGACCGCGCCGTACGGCCCGGGAATACACGCGATCCCCGGCGTCGCACAGTCGGTCGGCACCGTGTGGATGTTCCTCCGTCCCGTGCCCGGCCATCGCCCATCCACCCCCGCCCACGCCGCTTCCGGAGCGCAACTATGCGCGGCCCGGACCGGGTCCGCAACACGGCTTGTCCGGCCGAGGCCGTAGAAAACCACCCGTCTGCGTGAGTTTCTCCCGGCCTCCTCCCCTCGCACTGCAACAAGCTGACGGTGGTGCCGGGCCTTTGCGACGGTGCATCGTTGACTTCCGCGTTCCCCCGGGTGCTCCCCACTCGGGGGAGGCGGAACCAACCCGGCCGGGCCACGGGGGAGTCCGGCCGGGCTCGCGGGATGCGGTGCCGGGGGGCTCCCGTTTCGGGGGCGGGGGCCGCACAATCCCGGTATGGCGAGGAACCGGGTACGGGCGCTGACCGTGGGGGCGGTGGCGTTGTGCGCGGCGGCGGGGGCAGGGGGCTGCGCGGGCGAGGGCGGGAGGGGAGAGCCGTCCGCCGCCCCGAACTCGCCCTCCGCCCCTGCCACTTCCACTGCCGCGCAGGCGGCCTCCCGCCCCTACAAGGACGGGCATCTCACCTTCACCCTGCTGTTCCTGCGCTGCGGGCTGAACGCGGTATCCGGGTCGCACAGCGAGGGACAGCCCGACGGGCAGTTCTGCTGGGCGCGACTGCGGGTGGACAACCAGGACCCGGAGTTCCACACGTACGTGGCGAAGAGCCAGCGGCTGGCGGGCGTCCCCGGCCGTCCGGGTCAGCCCGACACCTTCGCCATGGCCGTACGGCGGCAGCACGACAGCGTGAAGATCGGCGGGCACGACCTGATCGAGGTCGAGCTCTGGTACGACGTCCCGCGCGACGCGAAGGTGAACGGTCTGCGCGTCTCGGGCGACCGCGATGCGGCCGGCTACATGAACACCAGCCCGGCGCCGTTCACGCCGGGCGGGGTCCTCATCACCATGAAGCCGCTGATGGGCTGGTAGGCCAACGGACCCAGGGGTCGGGTCCGGGGATCGGGCCCGGGGATCGGGCCCGGCGACCTCAGTTCAGCTTCAGGGCGTCGCAGGCGGCCTTGTACTTGGCGGTGCAGATCTGGGCGACCGTGTAGATGCCGTCGGCGATGACGGTCGTCTTGATGTTGCTCTTCGTCAGCGCGACCACGGTCTGCAGCTTGGCCGGAATGTCCTTGGTGGTGGGGCTGTCGACCTTGTCGCGGGTGAGGGCCTCGAACTGGAGCTCACGGCCCTGGACCTTGGCGACGGCTGCCTGGGCGGCGGCCGCGGCCATCGCCGGGTACGGCTTGTAGACGCTCATGTACTGCTCGCCGGTGATGATCCGCTGCACGGCCGGCAGCTCCGCGTCCTGACCGGTGATCGGGGGCAGGTCGCCGTCGCTCATGCCCGCCGCCTCGAAGGCCTTGACGATGCCGCCGGCCATGGCGTCGTTGGCGGAGTAGACACCGGCGATGTTGTTCTTGCCGAGCGCCTCGATCGCCTTCGTCATCTCGGCCTGGGCGAGCTTCGGGCTCCACTTGTCGGTGTCGTACGACTTCGCGATCGTCACCCGGCCGTTGAGCTCGTTGAGCGCGCCCGCCTTGAACTGGCCTGCGTTCGGGTCGGTGGGCGAGCCGTTCACCATGACGATCTTGTCCGCGGTGCTGGGGTTGTTGATGGCCTCCGCGAGGCTACGGCCCTGCACCTCGCCGACGAGCTCGTTGTCGAAGGAGACGTACGCGTCGATCGGGCCCTGGGCGAGGCGGTCGTAGGCGATGACGGGGATCTTCGCGTCCTTGGCCTTCTGCACCATGGGCGCGATCACCTTCGCGTCGACGGCGTCGAGGAGGATGATGTCGACCTTGTCGTCGATCATCTTCTGCATCTGGGTGTTCTGCGTCTTGGTTTCCCCGGCGGCGTTCGCGTACTCGGTCTTGCCCTTGTTCTGCGTGAGCTCGGCGACCGTCTTCTTGATGATGGGGTAGTCGAACTCCGCGTACCGGGTGTTCGTCGTCTCCGGCATCAGCACGCCCACCGTGATGTCGTTGCTCCGAGTCGGTGTCGCGCTGTCGCTGCTCTCCGAGGCTCCCAGCATCCCGCACCCGGCGAGCGAGAGGGACATCGTGGAGGCGACCACGGCTATGGCGATACGACGCATTCGGGGCTCACTTCAGGTGCGTTCGGTGCGATTCCGGGCACACGAGGGTGCGACATGGTGACCCAGGTGTCTCAAAAGACAACGCGGCGGCGACCATCGGCGTCAAGCGGAACCGGTTAACGAAGGAGCAACATCACACTCCGTTTATCGGACGCAGACACATGGAGACGATGCGAAGACCTTGCGAAGACCTGTCGGAGGCTCCGTCGCGGAAGCGGCCGTGGAAGCGGTCGTGGACGTGCCCGGGAGACAAGAACGGGCGGCGACGGCGAGTCAGACCGTCAACGTGCCCGTCCCGTCCGGCAAGCACACCCTCCGCGTCGACTACGTCAACTGGACGGGCGCCGCGAACGTCAGGTTCGGCTACACGCCCCGGACTTCGGCGACCGTGGACAAGGTGAGGCCGCTGGCGCCGACCGGCGCCGCCTGGGACCACGCCCCGCACGCCGGCGGGGGCGAGGCCGCGGGCCTGCGCTGGGCCGCCAACAAGGAGATGGACCTCGCCGGTTACCGCGTCTGCCGACGCTCGTGGAACGATGCCGCCTGGACCCGGATCGGGGCGACCACGCTCCGCACGTTCACCGACGTCCCGCCGTCGACCGGACAGTCGTACCTCTACCAGCTCCGCGCTTACGACAAGGCGGGCAACGAGTCGGCCGGCGCCGCAGCCCTCGGCCCGGTCCCGACGCCGGGCCTCACCGCGCCCGCCGCGCCGGTCCTGCCGGTCACGCCCACCGCGGACTCCAACGACCTGTCCTGGACGGCCCCGGTGGACGTCGTCGCCTTCTCGGTCCTCCGCAAGGAGACCTCGGGGACCGAGTGGACCGAGTGGACCGAGTACCCGGAGACCGCCGACAGTGCCTGGAGGGACACCCGCGCGCTGTACGGACGGTCCTACGACTACAAGGTCGTCGGGCACGACGCCGCCTGGAACCACTCCGAGTCCGCCGTCGTCAGCGGCCGGCCGACCATCGCCCCGGCCGGCGCTTCGTCGTCGTCGCCGTGGACCGCTACGACAACGTCGCGACCTTCCGCAGCGACGAGTGGAGCGAGCCCGTCGCCACGGTCGAGGTCACCGAACCCGACCTCGGCCCCACCCCACCACCCCGGCGCCCGAGGTCACGGCCTGCGACCTGAGCGCCTCAGCCGTCCGCACGGGCGGTGTCGTGGTGGGGACCTTTACTGCTTCGGGGCACGCTTCACCGAGGCCGACGGCTACCACGTGCACCGCTGGGACCGCGCGACGAACAACTGGGTCCGCCTGACCGAGTCCCCGGCGACGACCTCCTACTGGACCGACGCCACCGCCCCCGCCGGGACCACCCTCTACTACCTGGTCTCGTTCACGGAGGCGGACGGCACGGAGGCGTTCACGAACGTGGCGGCGGCCGTGACCCCGTGTGACCAGCGCAATCGCGACCGGTTCGGGGGCGGCTCAGCGCGCCCCGGGGTCGTACTTCTTCAGCGAGGCCTGGACCTCCGCCGCGTACGCGCCCTCCCACCACGGGACCGTCTCGACCAGCACCGGCTTGGTGCCGGAGGCGAGCACGAGGGCCCGGCCGGGGGGCATGGCGCCGAGGTCGGAGACCTGCAGGACACGCTCGCGGCGCGTGGACTCGCTGATCGCGCGGGCGCCGGACCAGCCGCCGAACTCCGACTCCCGGCTGGTCTGGTACTCGCGCAGCTCGAACTCGCCGGCCAGTTCGCTCAAATCGCCCAGGAAGCGGGTGTCGGAGACGCCGCCGCCGTACACGCGGACGTTCGCGGCGGACCACAGCTTCTCCATGCCGCGCTCGCCCCACACCTCGATGCCCTGCGCCCAGGACTGCAGGATCGTCATCAGGATGATGCCGCGCGAGCCGTAGTGGGAGTACAGGTCGGGCAGGGAACGCCAGCGGCAGACGTTGGCGGCCTCGTCGAGGACGCCGACGAGGGGCAGCGGGAGACGGCCGCCGCGCTGGGTGGTGGCGTACTCCTCGGCGGCCTCGACGACGGCGACGGTGAGCGCGGTCACGAGCGGCCCGGCGGAGTCGCGCCCCTCCCGGCTGAGCGAGTACAGGGTGCCGCCGCCGCGGACGAACGCGTGCGGGTCGAACTGCCCCGCGTACTCGTCGGCGGGCGGTGTGACCCACCGGTTGACCTCGGGGTTGACCAGGCAGGACGCCATCTGCTGGGCGACGCCGTAGATGCCGCTGCGCTGCTTGTCGGGGGCGTTGACAACGCCGGCCAGCCCGTCCGCCGGCATGGCGTGTCCGGCGCCGCGCAGGATCCGCTCGGGGGCGTCGTCCTTGGGGTTGGACAGCCAGGTGTAGATCTGTGTGATCGGCGCCTTGGCGCAGGCGGCGGCGAGCAGCAGGTTGGCGAGGAGGTCCTGGCCGGCCGGGTCGAAGAAGGCGTCGGTGGAGGCGTTGGCGTCACGCGAGCCGCTGGCGAAGTGGTCGGCCATCTTGCGGGCCTTGGCGACGTCGGTGACGTACGACAGCGGGTTCCACCACCAGCTGGGCTCCTCCTGCGCGACCTGCTGCGGGTCGAACACCCACACCGGTCCGCGCGCGGTGCGCGGGCCCCGGGTGGCGTCCACGATGTCCCGCTTGTTGGAGGTGACGAGGACGGCGCCGGGCCCGTCGAGGATGGCGGGGATGGCACGCCGGGTCGTCTTACCGGTCCGCGGCCCCCAGATGTCGATGTGCATGTCCTCGTACGACCCGTACAGCGGCTGCCGCCCCTTGACGGACCGTCCGATGAACACGCCGGGCGTGCTCGACTGCACGCCGAGGCGCTCGGCGGTGGCGGCGGCGCCCTTCATGGTCAGCTTGCCGAGCTCCTCGCCCTGCGCGAGGTGCTTGGCGGCGCCGTCCACCTCGGGCTTGTTCCGGAAGCGTTCACGCACCCGGTACACGGCCAGCGCGAGGATCCCGACGACCACGGCCTCCCCGGCGGCGACGGCACTGGCGGGCGAACCCGGCCAGCTGTAGTCGCCCTTGATCACGTCGACGAGGAACGTCAGCGGATTGGAGGCCGGCGCGGGCGCGTCGGCATACCCGGCCCCGATCTTCGCCGCCAGCCAGGCGCCGGCGGCGACGACGAGCACGACCGCGACGGCGATGACGATCTCAAAGGTCCAGTCGTCCTCGGCGCGGGGCTTCTTCTTCTGTTCTGCGGTCACCCGCGGGTCCGTCCTTTCTGGACTTCTCTGGACTTCTCTGGACTTCTCTGGACTTCGAGACTGTCTGGGGGCTTCGTCGGGCAGCGGTCAGGCCTTGGTCGCCAGGAAGGCGAAAAGACCGTTGTCGGCAGGGACGAGCGTGTAGCCGTTGGTGGAGAACTGCGTGGGAGGGCTGGTCTGCTCCGGGAGCAGGCCGAGCAGCTTCTTGGTCCCCATCGCCAGCGCGCCCCGGTCGGATCCGAGCTCCGCGAACAGGACATCGTCGGTCGTCACGACCAGAGGCCGGATGTCCTTGTCGTCGGCCGCCTGCCGCCACAGCTCTGCACCGGTCCGGGTGTTCCAGGCCACCGCTTCCTCGGCGAAGTTGACGACGGCTGTCGTGCCGTCGGGGGAGACAACGGGGACGGCGACCTGGTTGAACTCCTTGACCGTGGTGTGCGGGCCGACGGCCAGGAGAGCTCCGGTACGCAGGTCGACCGTGGTGAGCACCGCGTCGTTGGAGCCGCTCGCCGACCAGACGAGGATCGCCTGGTCGCCGTGGAGGGGGTACAGCTCGGCATCCGCCTCTTTGCCGTCCTTGCTCTGCGCGACGACGTCCGCGGGCGGTGTGAGGTCCGTCGTGGTCCACAGGGACTTGCCCGTGCTGCGGTCGATCACCGACACGGGTTCGTTCCTGCCGTCGCCCTCGGTCGTGTAGCCCTGTCCGGCGCCGATGGCGTCGGCCTTCGCGAGCTTCGCGGGAAGCACCAGGTTCTTGCCGCCGCCGAGCGGGGCGAGCGTGCGGTCGTCGTCCCCGCCGGGCAGGAGAACATGACCCCGGATGACGGGCAGTTCGGCATGCTCCTCGCCGGTGTACGTGGAGCTTCCCAGCTTCGCGCCGCTGGGCGCGTACATGGTGTAGACGGTGTTGACGGCGGCTTTCTTCAATCCGCTCGCCGCGGTGTTCTCGCAGCTGCGGATCAGGACGGCCGGGGAGCCGTCCCTCCACGCGCCCACCTGGATCTGCATGTCGCGGACGGGTGCATCGCTCACGGCCGGGTCGTAAGCGCACGTGACGGTGAACGCCTTGCGCTCCTTGCCGGTCGCCGCATCGTAGAGGTGACCGACGAAGCGCGCCGTCTGCGGATCCGACTCGCCCTCGGCGACCGGCGCGGACAGATCCTCGACCAGGAGGAAGGCGTCACCGACCGTGCAGACGCCGTCCTGGCCCTGCTGGTCGGACGCGCGAGCGGCATCACCGGCGCACGACTGGTGAGCGCCGGTCTTCTGGGCAAGGCTCCAGGCGGGCTTCGCGGCGAGACCGGGGATCGGCTCGCCCGGGTAGGCGAGCGCCGCCGCCGCGCCGGCCGACGCCTTGGGGGATGCCGAGCCGGTGGTGTCCGCACCCGTCGGCCCGTCCCCTCCACCACAGCCGGTGACGAGTCCCAGAGCCAGGAGAGTCCCGGCGACGAGGGCGGTAGGTGGTTTCGTCAACTTCCCTGCTCCATGCGGTGAATACGGTGTGCCTGGTGTGCCTGGCGTGGCGACGGGCACCGGCTTCAGGCGCCCGTCGTGTTGCTCGTGCCGTCGCCCTCGACCGCGTTCGTGCCCTGCGGGATCGGGACGCGGTAGACGCCGGTGATCTCGGCCTGGTAGTCCCAGGTGCTGAACTCGACCGACTTGCCGGGACGCGGAGCGTGGATGATCTTGTGGCCCTTGGCGTCCCAGACCAGGCCCACATGGCTCGACCTGCCGCCGCCCTCCGGCCCGAAGAAGATCACGTCACCGGGCTGGGCATCGGACAGGTCCACCTTGTACTTGCTCAGGTAGGGCTGTTGCGAATACGTCGTACTGCCGATGTCGATCTTTCCGTCGCTGGCCATGTAGTACGCCCACTGCGTGAAGCTCGAACAGTCGAAGCTGGTGGGATTCTGGCCCTGCAGTCGCGGCGCGCCATACACGTACGGGGTGCCGATGCCGCGCTGAGCCCAGCCGAGGACGGCGCGGATCACCGGGTCGTCGGAGTCGGGGATGACGCCGGAGGCGCCGGCTCCGTCGGGCGCGACGGCCGCGCCGCCGTTGCCCTGAGCGCACTGGGCGTACTGGTCGTCCCTGCTCTGCTCCGCGGAGCCGGGGACCGTGCCGTAGTCGGGGTTGGCGGTGACCCGGCCGTCCATCCAGGCCTTCGGGTCGACCATGCCGGGGCCCTGGTCCTGGCCGGCGACGAAGGGGTTGTCGACGCCAGGTACCCGGACCTCCCAGTGCAGGTGGGGTCCGGTGACGTTACCGGTCGCGCCGACTGTGCCGATCTGCTGACCGCGCTTGACGGTCTGGCCGACGGACACCTTGATGGAGGTCTGGTGGGCGTAGAGCGTGATGACGCCGTCCGCGTGCTGGATCTCCGTCTCGTTGCCGTACGAGCCGCCGGGGCCCGCGTGGACCACCTTGCCGTCGGCCGGGGCGTAGATCGGGGTGCCTGACGTCGCCACGAGGTCCAGGCCGGTGTGGTAGCCGAGGCTCCACATGCTGCCGTTCTGGTGGTAGGGCGTGCCCAGCGAGTAGGTGCCCTCCTTCATGGGCCACTGCCAGTCCTTGCCGCCGACCACGGTGGGCTGCTTCGCCTCGGGGAAGGCGACGGTCGTCACGCTCGCGGTGCGCGTCGTGCTCGCCGCCCCCGTGGTGTACGCGGCCGGCGCCATGGCGGTGGTGGTCTCGCCGTCGTCGTCCATCGGGGGCGTGGACCAGGAACGGGCCGGGGACGAGGGGATGCTGAGGGCCTTGGTGGGCTGGGCGTCGTTGCCCACCGGCTCCGGGATGTCCGACTGCTGTCCGAGGGTCGGGAAGTCGGGGTTCTTCTCGACCGTCTCCTTCAGGTGCGCGTACCAGCGCTCGATGAGGTCCTTGTCACCGGTGAGCACCCCGCGGTAGCGGGCGGCCTGGGTGAGGACGACCCGCGGGTAGATCGTGTTGGAGGCCGTGGAACCGGAGTAGTTCTGCAGCGCCTTGAAGGGCTCCGTCTCGGCCTTCTTGGCGTGCAGGAACTTGGCGGCCGCCCAGGCCGCGTCGTCGATGTTGTAGAGGTCCTTCTTGCCGTCGTCGTTGCCGTCGGAACCGTAGTCCGTCCAGGCCGGGGGACCGAACTGCAGGATCCCCATGTACCCGAGGGAGTTCTTGCCGCCGGGTGCGGCCGACTTGTCCTGGCCGAACTTGGTCTCCTGGTACATCTGCCCGGCGATGAGCGTCCAGTCGAGGCCGTCGTAGTTGGCGGCGGCGCGCATCGCGGCGAGGATCATCTTCGGCGGTATCTCGGCGCGGGCGGTCGCGCTCGGCATGTACATCTTGCCGGCCGGCATGATCGGGTTGGTGGCCGCGGCGTCACCGGTGTTACCCGCGTTGGCGTTGTCCGCGTAGTCGCCGCAGGCCGCGTTGGTCGCGCCGTTGCCGACGCCGCCGACCATGCTGCCGATGAGCAGCAGGACGAGAAAGACCACCGACGCGGCGGCCAGCCCGCCACCACCGCCGATGATCATCCACCACTTGAAGCTCTTGTCCTTCTTCTGGCCGCCGTCGCCGTTCTGGCCGCCTCCGGACCCGGCCGCGAGCCGGCCCGCCTTCTTGGCGGACTTGGCGACCTTCGCGGCCTTCGCCGCGGCCGCGAGTACAGCGGGTGCCACCACGGGCGGCTCACTCCCCCGAGTCTTCGGAGGACCCGACGTTGCCGAGTCCGAAGACGTCGAAGCCGGAGACCTCCCACTGGGCGCCGTCTTCCTTGACGGTCACCAGCCACTCGTTCTCCTCGGTCGAGGACTGTCCGCCGGAGGTGTGCGTGGTGGTCACCTTCACCAGACTGGATATCGTCCTGCCGCTGCCGCGCACCACGTCGTCGGCTATCACCGCGTCACGCTCCACGACCGCCGCGCCCTTGGACGAGCACTGCTCGGCCTGGCAGGTCGCCCACTCCTTGCCGGACGGCAGCACGGTCGCCTGCTTCATCTGTGTGTCGCCGGTGGTGAGTCCGAGCAACGGGGAGCTCCAGGCAGCCGCCTTGCTGGTGTGGTCGTAGGTGGTGAGCCCGGCCATGTACTTCGCCATGACGGCGTGGGCCTCGGCCACTTCGGAGGGCTGGACGATGGGGGTGGCACCGCCGCTGGGCGCATCGGAACCCGCGGATCCCGAAGACCCCGAGCCCGCGTCGGCGCCGTTTCGACCGTCGGAGGTGGCGGCCGGCGCCGCGTCGGCGCCGTCATCGCCGTCGTCTCCGTCGAAGACGGTGAACACCGTCAGCACGAGAATCAGCAAAGCGCCGAGCACGACCAGAGGCAGCAGTGCCGTGCGCTTGTTCTCGGCAGGCAACTCCACGTTCCCGCGCCTTCCTTGTGCTGAGCCGGTACGGCGGTCGACGGGTGACCGGCACACGGTAGGTGGCGGCGGCAAGGTGAGGCCTTGGGTTTTCCCGACGGGGAAAGGAGCGGACGCCTCTCGGGAAAAGAGCGGGCGGGGTTTCAGGGAGGGGCGGGCGGCCGAACCCCCGGTGATGTGGTGTGCCTGGTGCTCACTCCGGCCGTGGATCCACCGGCAGCGGTTCGAAGGGGTAGGCCGTGTGACCGTCCTTGGGCGAACAGGCCGCGAACGGGCCCGAGTCGGCGTCCATCAGGACCCGCAGGTGAGGATCCGCATGGTGCAGCCACCAGGTGGACATGCCGAGCGCCGGGTCCTGGCGCAGGTGTTCCCAGGCCAGCCAGAGGGCGGAGAGGCGGGCGCCGGCCTCGGGGTGCTCCCACCACTTCGGGCACCAGGTGGCCGTGGAGCCGTTGACGCGGCGGCGGATCAACTGGGCGAGGTAGTCGGAGACGAAGACGAAGACGTCCGCGAAGTAGAACTCCGGTTCCCTCGCGGTCTCTTCGGTGCCGTTCATCCGTGCCCCTGTCGGTCGGTCTGCGGTGGTCGCGTGATCAGGTCAGGAAGATACCCAGCACCAACACCACCACCACGATCGCGCCCATCACGATGCGCGCCGTCGGATCCTCGCGTTCCCACAGGTCGTGGACGACGCTCCAGCCGCTCATCCGCGCCGCACGGCCCCCTTGCAGGCGGGCGGTCAAACCCTGCTGCTCCTCGTCGACGGCCTCGTCGTCCGCCGGCTGCGGCTCGGGATCCTCGTCGAACCCGACCGGCAGCCCCTGTTGCTCCTGGGCCACCAGGACCATCTGCTCGAGAAGTTCGGGAATCGTGTTCGGGGTGAGGGGATAGGCGAAGGTCCCGTACGGCGTCTCCACGCACAGGCGGGCCTGCCAGGGGTTGCCGGGTTCGTAACCGTCGACCCAGGCACGGTCGGCCTGGAACACCTGCGGCGCCTGGAGGGCCGACGCCACGGCGGGGGCAGGAGGCTGCTGGACCGGCGCGGCCTGCTGGACCGGCGGGGCCTGCTGGGGGATCTCCCAGGTGCGCGGGTCGGGCTGCTGCGGGTGCTGCGGCTGCTGCGGGTTCCCGTTGTGGTCGGTCAACTCTCGTCCTTCGCCGGGTCCGTCGGGTCCAGGGGTGATGCGGTGGGGTGATGCGGTGGGGTGGGGCGGTGGGGTGGGGCGGTGGGGTGGGGCGGTACCGAGGGCGGTACCGGGCACGTCGGGCAGGCGTGCCCAGCGCATTGTGAGCCCAGGGCGGGCCGGTTCGGCGCGGAGTCTTCCCGCCGTGTCCCTGACACTTTTCCCGACGGGATTCCCCAAGAGATCCCGCCGGGAATTCTCCGTCTCCCGGCGAGGAAAACGACGCCGGTCCCGGGACGGGTCTTTGTCACACTGCCAGCGCACCTGGCTGGGCCAGGGCCCGTCGTGCGGTGCGGTCGTGAACCCGCCCAGGCGGACGGGGAACCGACTCGCTGGAGTAACCGACTCGATGACAGACCACAACAGCCCTGCTGGCGCGGTCGGCGGAGGCCAGCCTTCCGGGCAGCCCGGGTCCTTCGGTCCGTCCCAGCAGCCAGAGCAACAGGCGTGGCAGGCGCAGAGCCAGGGGCAGCAGGCCCCCGCCCCGCAGCCCACCGCCCCACGGCAGCCGCAGCCCCAGCAGCTCCCCTCCGACGCGGCCCGCGCACAGGTCGCCGCCGCCTGGGTGCGCAACACGCCCCGGGCCGGCCAGGCCGCCGTACCGTCGCTGCCGCCGCGTGAAACGCGCTCCCAGGGCGAGTCGAAGAAGGAGAAGCGCGAGCGGGAACGGGCGGCACGCAAGGCTGCCTACGAGCAGAAGAAGGCGGAGAAGGAACAGCGCAAGAGGGGCGGTACGGCCGCCACCGCCGCTGCCACCGCGCCTGCGCCCACGCCCGTCGCGGCTGGTCAGCCCGCGCCCCATGCTCCCGCCGCGAGCAACCCCACGCCCACGGCCGGCACCGCCACGGCTGCCCACTCCACGTCCGCCCCTGCCGCCGCCCCGGCCCAGGCCACCCCGAAGCCCGCCCGTGACTTCGACGTCCCCAAGCCCGGCGGCCGCATCCCCGGCGGCGGACGCCGTACGCACGTCGCGCTCCGCGCCACGCTGCTGATCTCCACGTGTGTGTTCGCACTGGGCTCCTGCGGCGTGATGGGACTCGTGGTCGGCAAGTCCTCCAGTGCCACCACCGCCGGACTGGACGAGGCGGACGCCACCCGCTACCGCCTCACCGAGTTCCCCACCGAGCAGGCAGCGGCCTTCGCGGAGCAGTACGCGCAGCTCTGCATGACGTTCTCCCCGGACACCTCGTCCGCCCGCCGGACCGACCTCGCCCGCTACGCCTCCGCCGGCGTCGACCCCGAGTGCGGCTGGAGCGGCGAGGGCACCAGCAAGGCGGTCTCCGCCACATGGGACGGCACCGCCGAGAAGCTTCCCGAGTACGGCGACCACGGCCGGTACATCGGCGTTCAGGTCCGGACGGACGACGGCACGCTCACCACGCTCACCGTCCCGGTGTACGTGCAGAACCTCAAGACGGGCGAGGGCATGCGCGTCGCCGGCAACGTCGGCCAGATGCCGCTGCCTGCGCGTGCGGACGTGCCGGAGCTCGACCAGCGCGACGAGGTCGTGGACGACACGCTCTCCACGCAGCTCCAGCAGAAGGTGCTGCCGGGCTACTTCGAGGCCTGGGGCGCCTCCGACGCGACGGCGATGTCCCGGTTCATCACACCCGACGCGACCCTGACCGCCACCACAGGCCTGTCCGGGCGCATGACGAACCCACAGGTCGGCACCGTCGTCGCGCTCGTCCCGGCGAGCGTCCAGGACAGCGACCCGTACGCCTACAGCGCCGGACAGGCGGTCCAGGTGCGCGTGGTCGTCGACTGGAGCGACGCGAAGGGCGTCGCCGTCAGTCGCGCGTACCGGATGACGATCGTGAACACGGCCCAGGGCTGGTTCGTCAAGGACATCCGGGGCGGCGTCCTCGACAAGCAGGGCGGCCGGGCCGACAGCGACGAGACCGACAGCGGCGCCGCGACGGGGAGTGCCTCGCCGTCCGCCCCGGCCTCCCCGTCCACGTCCGCCTCGACGACCCCCCAGGCGCCCAAGAGCAAGCAGCCCGGCAAGTCCTGACCGGCACCGCGCCGCCCTCGACCCCCGCGCCACCTGACACCGCTCCACCACCCGAGAGGAATCACCATGTACCTGGCAGCCGGTACGACCCTGGACGACATGTTCGGGGAGATCGAGACCATCCTCCGCAACGCGGGGACCATGGTCGCCGTCATCGCCCTGCTCATCCTCGGCATCCGCATGCTGATGTCGATGAAGCGCGGCGACGGCATGCGCGAGGCCTTCCAGGGCTTCGGCATGATCGCGCTCGCCGCCCTGATCATCGGTGGCGCCGGCGGTCTCGCCGGCGTACTGATCGGCCTCGGCAGCCAGATCGGCGGCGGCAACTGACCCATCGCCCGGGCCATGCCCGACGGTCCGTCAGTAGCCGTCCCTACCAGGGGAGTTCGCAAACATGAGCCAGGAGGCACCGCCGGAGCCGCTGGTCGCGTACGACCACACCGATCTGGTCAACCGCCCCAAGCGGATCTGGAACTGGGGCAACATCCCGCTGCCGGGCCTGCTGCTGCCCGCACTGGGCGCGGCCTTCGGCTTCGGGCTGATCTGGCTCATCGCGCTGTTCACGATGTCGGCGTTCCTGCCGTTCCTCGGGATGTCGATGTGGACGTCGATCCTCTACTTCGGGCCGCCGTTCGCCGTCTACTTCGTCTGGGGACGGCCGCTGCCCTCGGCGCTCACGCTGAGCCAGCAGCTCGTGGTGTGGACCGACTGGTGGTTCCAGCCCAAGCGCCTGCAGGGCCTCGCCGCCGACCAGGAGCCCGAAGAGCTGCACTGGCAGGTCATCATCTTCACCCCCGGCTCGCCGCGCTGGCAGGCCCGCTACGACGCCGCGCGCCAGGCCGCCGCCGCCCGCGGCAGCGCCTTCTCCACCTACCGCTGACCCCTCCCGTCCTCCTTCACGTCCTTCACGTCCTTCACGTCGACTACCGCAGGTGACTCCTCCATGTTCATGCTGATCCTTCTGGGCGGGGCGGCCGCCTTCTTCGTGGTCGCCATGATCATGGCCGCCTCGTCGAGCAAGAAGAACGGTCAGGGCGGCCAGGGCGGCTCAAGGCAGTCGTCCTCCTCCCGCTCCAGGCAGTCCGGCTCGTCGGCGTCCACCCGCCGCGAGGACCTCCGTCTCCCCTACCGCTACGCCGACGACATGATCTTCGTGCACGGCGACTCGGTGTGGACGGGCATGGTCCTGCCCAACGCCATCGACGAGTACCTGAACGCCGGCGAGCTCCAGGCGATGGCCGAGGGCCCGGCCCGCGGTCTGCTCAACCTGGCCCGCGGCGACCGCAACGTCGAGTGCCACTACCGCAAGGTCTACCAGCCGATCACCGCGCTGACCTGGGCGGAGGAGCTGAACGCGATCGCCTGGGAGCCCACCGAGAACTACAAGGCGTACAACCTGCGCAAGGCCGAGTACCAGGAGCGCATCGGCGCCAAGCGGGAGCGCAACATCCTGCTGGTGAAGCTGGGTTCGCTGAAGCGGACCAGCGGCGGCACCGGCGTCCTGGCCCAGGACGACGAGCCGTACGACGAGCCCGGCCTCCTCCAGGGCGTGCGCGGCGCCGCCGACCAGGCCGCCGCCACCGCGACCGGCGTCGCGGACGAGTACCTCTCCCCGCACGTCCTCGCCGAGTGGACGCAGACGGCCGTCGAGGTCCACGAGAGCCTGGAGGGCCTCAAGGGCGCCCCGCTCAGCCGCGAGGAGCTCGTCTGGCTGATCCGCAAGCCGCTCCACGGCGACCTGCCGGTCCCGCCGGAGCCGGTGCTCGGCTCGCGCGCCTGGGGCCCCAACCAGTTCGACCTGGTCGTCGACTTCTCCGGCGAGAACCGCAAGACGCACATCGTCCTGAACCAGTACGACGAGGTGACGGGCGAGCAGCAGACCAGCTACACCACGACACTCGTGGCCGCCAACTGGCCCGCGGAGACCCGCTTCCGCCAGTCGACGGCCTGGGCGCGCTACGCCGCCCAGCACGTGGACTTCCCCGTCGAGATCGACATGCGGTTCACGCTCATCCCGTACCTGAAGTTCAAGGACCGCGCCGACAAGATCCGCGGCAACCTCGTCGACGAGATGAACGACATGGCCAACTCCGGCCGCAGCCCCGACACCAAGCTGGCCACCCAGGTCACCCGCGCCCAGGAGCTCGTCGACGACATCGAAGAGCACAAGATGCCGGGCATGGAGGCGCAGATCCGCTTCACGATCTCCGCGCACGACGTGAAGGAGCTGGAGCGCCGGCGCCGTGTCCTGGAGATGCAGTTCAAGCAGGACCTGAAGGTCACGCTGCTGCGCCCGACCCGCCAGCAGTGGCGCCTGCTCCAGTCCCAGCTGCCGGGCGACGCGCCCAAGCTGCCGATCGCCCCGTATCTCCGTCTCCAGGAGGTGGAGCAGCTCGGCGCCGGACTCCCCACGGCCGGCACGGAGTTGGGCGACAACCCCGAGCAGCGGTCCGGCAAGCGGCTCGGCTGGGTCGGCAACCTGGTCGGCTGGGCGGGCAAGATGCCGGTCCACTACTCCCTCCACGTGGGCCCGGCCCGCAACGACGGCGGTGGCCTCGCCATCGTCGGCGCGTCCGGCGGCGGCAAGTCGTCCCTGGCCCTGCAGAAGTTCTACGAGGAGTCGGAGTCGGGCGTCCGCTGCCTGGTCATCGACCCGAAGACCGACTTCGCCCAGCTGTGCTACTACCTGGCCTTCGGCTCCCAGGTGAACGACCCGGCCTTCGCGAGCGACGCGGAGCAGGGCCTCCTCGGCACCCCGCAGAGCCGGTTCCAGCCCGTGAACCCGGAGTTCTGGGCGGAGACGGAGGTCGTCGACCTGCTGAAGGGCCAGGCGGGCGTCCTCGACCCGTGGGTCATCGCCCGCGACGTCCCCGCCGGCCGCCTCCTCGCCGAGTCCATGCTCCGCGGCTTCCTCGGCGACGAGGACTACCAGCGCGTCCGCCTCCCCGTCATCGAGGGCATGGCGACCGTCATCGGCCGCTACAACTCCGCGATCCGCCAGGCCGTCGAGCAGGGCTACACCGCCCGCGACGCCGAACTCGCCGTCCCCCGCCCGACGTTGTGGCAGGTCGTGGACGAGGTCGTCGCGGCGTACGACCACGCGGTGGCCAGCGGCGACCGCGAGGCGATCAAGGACCTCAAGCTCGCGCAGATGCTCCTCACCGAGCTGCGGACGCTCCCCTACGCCCGGCTCTCCTTCGCCGAGCACCCGCAGCCCCTCTCCAGCATGCGCAAGCGCCGCACCGTCATCACCCTGCGCGGCTTCCAGTCGCCGGCGGCCTCCGACCCGCGCAACTGGAACCCGGCGGAACGTCTCGCGGCGACGGCCCTGATGGCGGTCGTGGAACTGGGCAGCCAGATGCTCGACGTCGGCTACGAGAAGAACCCGGTGACCGGTGAGATCGGCCTGCGCCCCAAGGCGCTCTTCGTCGACGAGGCGTACGTCGTCACGGCGACCGAGTCCGGCCGCGACCTGATGCGCCGCGCCCTGAAGCAGGGCCGCTCCTACCTCGCCGTCACCGTCCTGATCACCCAGCAGGCCATCGACCTCGTCCAGATCGAGGACTCCGAGGCCCGCAGCGGCGGCGCCAACCAGATCCACACGGTCTTCGCCTTCAAGCAGAAGTCGGCGCAGGAAGCCTCCCTGGTGGCCCCGCTCCTGGGCCGCCCGGAGAACGACCCGAAGGTCATCGCCGCCCTCCAGGAACTCCGCACGGGTGTCTGCCTCCAGCGCGACGCCGACAAGCGGGTCGGCACGGTCGCCGTCGACCTGGTCTTCAAGGAGATCCTCGCCGCCACCGACACCAACGGCACCACCCGCCCGGCCCGCCAGGGCATCAACCCCCCACTGAGTGTCTGGGACTGGACCTTCCTGCAGGAGGCGGAGGAGGACCCGGCGACTTCCCAGCCGGCCCCCCAGGAATCGGCCGCCGTATGACCTCGCCCGAACCCACCTCGTCCCCGGAGGCCCGCGTCCCCATGCCCCTGTCCAAGCCCCTGACCAAGCCCCTGACCACGGGTATCGTCTCCCTGGCCCTGCTCACCGCGTTGACCGGCTGCGGGTCCGACTCCGACTCCGACTCCGGCTCGGACGGCAAGGGTTCGGCCACCTCCTCCGCCGCCTCCGGATCAGGCTCGGACTCCGCGTCCAAGGGCCTGCCCAGCGCCAAGACGCTGAGAGACGTGCAGGAGTTCATCTCCGGCGCCGGTCTGCCGTGCAACAACCTCACCGACGACCAGAGCGCGAACGGAACCCCCGCAGAGGGATTCCTCGGCCCCTCGGACGAACACGACACCCCGGCCCAGGCAGCCGATAAGGACGTCTGGGGCATCAGAAAGTCCGGCTTCTGCGGAGAAACCCGGTCCGACGTCGGCGGCTGGGTCATCTACCTGCCGAGCGACATGAAGGCGTTCCAGGAGACCTACCGCAAGCAGGCAGAGGAGTTGGCGAAAGACCAGGGTTGGACGGACCTGGCAAGATTTTTCGTCGGCGCCGACTTCATCATCGACCCAACGAACTTGCAGACGAGCAAGACCCTGCTCGAAGCCGGGATGTTGCTGGAGAATTGCGATCCCGGTTTCAAGGCTCCCCAGGGGTACGTCACGGAGGACGCACAGGCGAGCGGCTGCGTACTGACCAACTACCTTCCCGACCCCCTGGACCAGTAGGCCGACATGCGCTTCAGGAAAGCACTCACCATCGGCGCCACCCTCATCGCGTTCACGGCGGTCACGGGGTGCGGAAGCAACGACGACAAGGGCGAGAACAGCGGGAGCGAAAGCCCGGCCGCCAGTTCTTCCGGCAGCACCGGACAGGACGCGGGCGGCGGCCTGCCCAAGGCTGCGGATCTGGCGTCCATCGCGTACTACGTGAACAAGTACACCTCCTGCCTGGACCTGAAGACGGGCGCCGACTACGACGTCAACCACGACGGCGACAGGACCGCGTGGGGC
Organism: Streptomyces sp. NPDC051677; assembly: GCF_044453465.1. Taxonomy (NCBI): domain Bacteria; kingdom Bacillati; phylum Actinomycetota; class Actinomycetes; order Kitasatosporales; family Streptomycetaceae; genus Streptomyces; species Streptomyces sp. NPDC051677. The sequence continues at coordinate 45,186 of NZ_JBITCT010000023.1, read as the reverse complement.
GCCGACGAGGCGGCGGACCCGTCCTGGGGCATCAAGGAGCGGGGCGTGTGCAGCGACGGATCCGGCGCCCCCGTCGCCCTCCTGTCCGTGGCGGACATGAAGAAGTTCCAGACCGCCGCCAAGGCGAACAACGACAAATTCCTGGTCGGCCAGGACTTCGCGGTCATACCGGTCGGAAGCCAGGCGATCCAGGAACTGCAGAAGTCCGAGCTCCTGTTCCTGACCTGCGATCCGGACTTCTCGGCGCCGAGCGGTTTCCAGAAGTCTCCGGCCCTCGTCGACGGCTGTGCACTGAGCAACTACTTCGGCGACTGAACCCGCACACCGAACACGTCACCTTGCCCACGCGTACCCCGAAGGAATACAGATGCATCCGCGCAACGCACTGAGCCGTCGAATACGGAAAGCCGGTGTGGCCGCCCGTGCCGGCCTCTTCGTGGTGCTGGCGCTGATCGCCCTCACCCTGGCCGCGCCCAGTTCGGCGTACGCGGACTTCTCCTGCAACTTCACCGGCGACGAGAGCTACCACATGGACTCGCCGGGCAGTAACGGCGAGGGCATCATGCCCGCCGTCGTGCAGTGGAAGGACGGCGGCGGCTCCGACAACCTCGGCGACGAGAAGGGCACGGTCAAGGGCGTCTTCAAGGTGGAGAAGGACGAAGCCCAGCGCTACACCCTGTACGAGTTGAACGGCATGCGAGGCCTGAACTGGTCCATGACCTTCAAGGGCAAGGGCAACGCCGCCGAGAAGAACGGCACATGGGGCAGCGGAGCCGATTCCTGCGCGGTCATGGACTACGTCAACAACGGGATCGCTGACGCCGTCTTCTACGGCACCAAGGTGCTCACCCGGTTCTCCATCTCCATCAAGGAGATGGCCTCCAACCCGAGTCCCTTCTCCGGCCTCTACACCGGCCGCGACAACGTGGTGACGACTCTTCGCGACAACGTCCTGAAGCCCGCCCTCACGGTGATGATCCTTCTGGTCGGCCTCTGGGTGTTCACCAAGTGGCGCAAGGGCGACATGCGTGAAGTGTGGGCGGGAGTCTCCTGGACCGCCCTGACCGTGATCGCAGTGCTGGCCTTCCTCACCGGCAACAACTACGACAAGGTCGTCCAGAGCTCCGACGAATGGATCGCCAGCGCCAACTCCGCACTCAGCTCGACCGTACTCGCGGGCGTCTCGGGCAAGATGCAGAGCCCCTGCGATCTGCCCAACAACGGCAAGGGCCTGCCCGGAGAGGTGGGCCTGCGGTTGTCGAGCTGCGCCATGTACGACACCCTCGCTTTCCGCCCCTGGGCCATGGGCCAGTTCGGCGATGTGGGCGCGAACTGCATCTTCAGGAAAGACAGCAACGGAAAGGTCTCCGGCACGGACGGGACCTGCACATTCAGCAGTGACACCAAATACGACTGCTATTGGGGCGAGAAAGGCACGCCCCGCTGCGGGGACCTCCGCGTGCGCCAAGCGGTCACCCAGTCCTGGACCAACGTCGACGACCAACGCGGGGACGCCAAGCCGAACGGAGACAAGTTCGGGGATTGGCAGAGCATCCGTATGGAGATCGCCGTCGGCGAGAAAGTGCCGGACAAGACGATCTACCCGGTCGCCTTCAACGACTGGGCCGGCAAGAACGCCACCGACCGGGTGGGCATCGCCTTCTACTCCCTCGTGGCCGCCTTCATCGTCGGCGTGATGGTCCTCGCACTGAGCGCGCTCACCCTCCTGTGGCACGCGGTCACACTGATCCTGATCATGCTGTTGCCGCTGGTCGCCACGCTCGGCATCCACCCCTCCCAGCAGAAGCTGCTGAAGAGCTGGCTGGAGACGTTCATCCACAGCTTCGTGCTGCGCGCCGGCTTCGGCGTCATCCTGACCGTGCTGCTCGTGCTGTACCAGATGATCCTGCCCGCGCAGATCGCCCTCGGTACCCAGCTGCTGATGCTGCTGCTGGTCACCGTCGCCGTCGTGATGATGCTGAAGAAGCTCCTCACCGGGAACTTCACCCCGCAGGTCGCGGGCGGCGAGGACGCCCTCGGCATCCGGGACGGCGCGAACGCCACCTTCGACAAGGCCGCCGCCATGGCCCCGGGCCTCGCCATCGGCTCGGCCCGCGCCAGCGGCCGCGTCGCGGGCACCACAGCCAAGGGCACGGGCCGCGCGGCCGGCAGCACGCTGCGCGGCGGCGCCTGGGCGGTGGACAAGTTCGCCAACAAGGGCCGGGGACGGGCCGCACTGCAGAAGCGAGGCTGGCTCGGCCAGTCCAAGCGGGAGCAGCGGCAGACCGCGTACCGGTCGGCGGAGGGGGCACGTGAGGCCCAGGAGGCGAGGAACCACCCGCCGGAGGAGCAGGAGGCCCAGTCGCCCCCCACCCCCAGGCGCGGCCGCCGGGTCAGCGACTCGGGCGCCAAGCAGGCCCCGCAGCAGTCCACGCCGCCCACCGAGTCCCGCCCGGCTCCCGCGCCGCAGTCGCAGCCGTCGGCGCCACGCCCCCGGCCCGCCCCGGCCGAGGCGCCGCCGGCACCACGGCAGCAGACGCCCCCCGTGGCCCCGACTCCTCCAGCGGCCCCGCCGCCCCGGGACCCGCGTGGCCCCAGCGGCCGCGTCTGACCCCGCCCCCTGCCCGTAAGCAGCACCAGAGGAGCCACCCATGCCCGTCCTGACCGCCGACCGCACCCCCGACCAGTTGGTCGCGGAACTGGAGCGGCTCGTCGAGGTGGACTGGCCCACGGTGTGGGCGGGGGTGCCGGACGACGAGGAGAAGCGCTCGCACTGGTGCGCGGGGTTCGGCTGGCAACCGCTGTGGTTCGAGGCGGGCCAGTGGGTCCGTACGGCCCAGGGTGCCCGCCTCCACCTCGCCTCGGTGGCTCCCGCCCGCCCGGTGACCCGCGTCGAGCACGCCCTGTGGTCGGTCCGGGCGGGCGCGGCGGCGGAGAACGAGTCCCTGATGGCGCTCGCCGCCGCCAAGTGGCCCGCGTACGTCACCGCCGTCCAGTCGGTGCTGAGCGTGCCCACCTGGTCCGGCGACTGGGACACGGCAGGCTTCCCCGACTCCCCCGGACGCGGGTACTGGCGGGACGCGGAGTGGCGAGGGGAGCACCGGGACCCGTACCGGCTGGCGGTGTGGTCCTTCCGTACGCCGGGAGCACCGCTGTTCGTGCTCAAGGCGAACCTGGCGGCGGGTACGGCAGCGGGTTGGGGCCCGGGCAGTGCGACGATCTCCCTCGCCTGCCACGGACCGGCCGACGCCGAGGACGACGGCCCCGGCTGGCTGCTGTGACGACTGTGCCGACGACCGAGACGAGAGACTGATCATGGGCCTCACTTCAGGACTCCAGGACCGCACCCCACAGGAACTGGTCACCGAACTGCGCGGACTGACCGACGTGGACTGGCCGACCGTATGGTCCGGCCCACCCCTCCCGGGCCAGGGCCTGGACATGTGGTGCGCCCAGTTCGGATGGACTCCGCTCAGCTTCGAACGGGTGCTTCAGGTACGGACCGACACCGGGGGAGAGTTCGTCCTCAACGCGCCGGGCGGCAGCTGGGCTCCTGTGGCAGGCGTCAGCCACTGGGTGTGGGGAGCCGGAGCCGAGACCGCCGCCGACAACCCCGCCGTACTGGCGGAGGCCGCACGCACGTGGCCGCTCTACCTGACGGCGGCCTGCTCGGTGCTGGGAGAACCGACGTGGGAGGGGGCCTGGGACGCCGAGGACTTCCCCGACGTGATCGGCGGCCAGGAGTTCGCCGACCGGGAGATCCGCATCGAGGAGCAGAACCCCTATCGGCTGGCGTACTGGCTGCCCACGTCAGGCGCCGGCCCGCTCGTCGTCCTGAGCGTGGCCCTCGCGGTGGGAACCGCGCAACAGGACTGGGACGGTGCCGCGAACCTCTCCGTGAAGTTCAGTCCGCGTCCGGTCGAAATGGGAGCAGCATGAGCACACGGCCGATCCCCGAGAACATAGAGGCCCTCGCCGTCCGTCTGGCCAACGAGGAGGCCGCGCGCGCCGCATACGCCAGATCCGAGAAGGGCCGCCAGGCCATCGCACGGCGGCTGCGGACGGAAGCCGCGGCCAAAGGCATGCCGGTCAAGGAGTACATCGAGGCTCTGACCAAGGATCCGCAGGGTGTGACGCCCCCGGAGGGAACGGCCCCCACCAGCGCCTTCTGGTCGTTCGGCATCGATCACCCGGACGCGCCGACGAACCGATGGGACCAGAACTTCCTCGACAACCGCTACATCGCCGAAGCCTGGGCGACCGTCCAGAACGAGCAGCAGCAAGGATCCGCGCGGACGCTTGAGACGACCGAGGCAGGCCGCCGGCTGAACTCGATGTACCTCTGGGAACCGGAGGTCCTCGAAGCACTCGGCGGAGCCGAGAAGGGCTTCACCGAGGACTGGACCCGCAACTGCTGGGGCACCATCTCCGAGACCTACGCCACCACGGCCAAGGGCCCCGTCGCCGTCTTCGCCCAGTACGCCGACACCCGCTCGATCCTCTACAACCGAGAGCTCCCCACCCTCCACACCAACACGGACGTCGGCCTCGACAACATCCACTTCGCCTACGAGGCTCCGCAGCCGTGGCCGAAGGAGACGCGGGCCGAGGTCGGCACCGACGCCGCCCGTGCGCAGCTTCAGTACAACGATCCGACCAAAGCGCACTACGTCGACCCCAAGACCTATCCAGACCAGGACCCCACGGCACGCAGGACGGCCTTGGAGTCGGAGTTCGCCTCGGTGACAGCCGAACGCACGCAACGGGCCACGGAGAAGCAGAGTGTCGCCACCCCCGCGAAGGAGGAGGCGACCCCAGAGGTCAATACCCTCACGGCAAAAGCCCCGGCACAGCCCGAGAAGCCGACGGCCGCCGTGCCCGTGTGGCAGATGGGATTCAAACCCACCCCCGTCAAGCTCGAAGCAGATTCCTCCGGCCCCTCCGTCGAGTCGGTGGCCCCGCCCGAGCCCTCTCTCGGAAAACAAGCCACAGGCACGGGGATGGGATGAACACGAGAGGCAAGACCGCGCGGCGAGACACGCCCCCGCCGCCCAAGAACCTGGCCCAGACACTCCGCCGTCTCCTCCACCAGGACGAGAACGACCCCTGGGCGGTCAAGCTCCTCCCGCGGATCGTCTTCGGCCTCGCCGCCGCCTACACCCTCTTCGCCATAGCCTCCGAGAGCGGCTCCAGCTTCGTCACGGTCTGCGCCCTGATCCTCGTCGGCGCGGTGGTCTGGCTGCTCCGCCGCCGCACGCAGCTCCTCCTGGGCCTCGGCTCGACCATCCTCTCCGCCGCGTTCACGGGCTACTTCTCCGCGGTGGGGGACTCCGTCCGCGCGTCCACCAGCGCGACCGTCACCGGCCAGGCCGCCTTCGGCTACTGGTCCCTCGCCGGCATGGCCCTCCTCGGCGCGTGGATGGTGAAGGAGCACCCGGGTCGCCGCGGCGTCACCGTCCTCCTCGCGGATGTGATCCTCGTCATCGCGTCCGTCGTCGGCATGTTCCTGCCGGAAGCGGGCGTACCGCTCGGCTTCGTGGGGGTGATCGCCGTCCTGGCGCTGCGCGGAAGCAGCGCGAAAGCGGTTGCGGCCCGGTCCCGCCGGGCACTTGGCCGCCTGCGGCCGCGCAAAGCCACTGACCCGACGGACAGTTGAGGCTCGTGTGAACTTTTCGTCTCGTCACTGTGCCAGATCGGCACATGCTTTGCAGATGCGTTGCACCTGGTTGACGGGTCGTTCTAGAGTCCCCTCCGATCACGGATCACCACGGGGGACAACACACATGCGTATGGCCAGCCATACGGTGCTGCACGCGCGCCCTGCGCGCGGGCCGGTACGAGGATCGGCGGCGGGCGCCCACATACCCGACGCCGCCCTGCCCTGCCAGCGCCGACCGGACGTCTTCCAGCACCCGCTGCTGGAGGCGTCGACGGACATCCCGGACAGCTCTCCCCACACCTCACCCGAACAGCGCCACCAGCACCTGGTCCTGCTGCGCACCGCCCGCGACCTGTGCGCTTCCTGCCCGTTGTGGGCGGAATGCCTCCAGGACGCGGTCGCCCACGCCGAGCCCTACGGCTACGCGGCCGCGACCACGCTGGAAGACCGCCGCTGGATCCGCCGCGCCCTCGCCCTCGGCGACCCGAACGGCAACCTGCCCACCCACCCCACGGACGGCCCCGCCTCCGCAACCGGCACCGGCACCGGCACGAGCTCCGGCACCGGCTCGGGCGACACCTCCCGCCGACTGCTCCGGCTGCGCTCCCGCACCACCGACGCGGCCGCCCGGCACGCCGCCGAGCGAGGCCTGCCCGAACTGGAGCAGGTCCTCGACGCTTTCGACGCCCGCCAGGAGCAACTAGCCTCCTACCAGCGGCAGTTGCCCGCGATACCGAGGCAGTTGCACGAGCACACCGCCGCACAGTCACCCCACAGCAACAGACATCCCCACTCGCACGCACACCCGGAAAGCAGGAGCGAGGACATGGCAGCGGCCGAGTCCGGGCAGCGGATCGCCTTCTCGTACGAGGATCCCGCCCAGGCCGTACGACAGGCTCTGCTGGCCCCCCTGGTCCGCTCCGCCCTGCCCACGCTCGACAGCCTGGAGCAGCTGGTCACGATGCTGGCGAGCGTGCCCGGCGGCGACATCGCCCCGGAACTGCCGGAGAACCTCCGCGCCGTACGCAAGGCGGTGGAGGCATTGGATGTGATGGCGCCGGAGGGCAACGGTGAAGGCTCCTGCGACCTCGCCGAGACCTCCCCAGAGACCACCAGCCCCCTCCGAGCCCTGACCGGCTCGGTCTCCGTCGAACTCGCCACGACCGACCCGGTGGCGGCCCTGCGCCGCGACTTCCTGGAACCGCTGCTGCGCGAACTGGCCGCCTCCCTCGCCAACATCGAGAAGGTGGCGACCATGCTGGCCGCGACCTCGGACGGCGACGAGGTCCACCTGGAGCCGATCCGCACCGCACTCCAGGGCATCCGGGCACGCCTCCCGCACCCGACGACCCCTTCCGGGGGAACCACCGCAGGTGCCGCCCGCCACTCCACTGCCCTCCCAGCCCACACCTCCGCCCCCAGCATCCGGGCCGCCGTGGAAACAGCGGTGTCGACGTTTCCCGGCCCTTTCTCCGCCCGCGACGTCCTGCGCGCCCTCCCGCCCGGCATCTACGGCGACCCGTCGAAAACGATCAGTAACGTCCTGTCCGCGCTGGTCAAGTCGGGCCGCCTGCAACGCCTCGCCCGGGGCACGTACGCTCGCACCGTGGACGTCGCCATGGACGTCACCGCGGACGTCCCCGATCAGGACGAGGCGAAGAGCGCCTGAGCCGGACCCGAGCCGGACCCGAGCGAGAAGGAACCGAGACCCCCGATGACCGAACCGACGCCGCCGCCCCCGCCCCCCGCCACGGCGGACGCCCAGGTGCACGTCTTCTCCCCCAACGCCGGCCTGATCGACGGCGTCCCGGTCACCGCCCCGCCCTACGGCGACATCCAGGACGTGGTCCTGTCGATCCTCCAGCAACGCGCCCAACAACTCGGAGCCCCCACCCCGGCCACGATCACCGACAACCGCTACGGCGGCGCGATCCGCCTCCTGATCCACCCGGACGGGACGACGGAACAGCTTGGCTGAACAGGTTCACCTTCAGCCCCGCTTGGGCCCGGTGATCGCCTCGCCGATGACGAAACCCTTGGCGGGGCCCTCGGGAATGGTCACGTCCGTCCCATAGGGGACACGGTGGACGTCCTCCCAGTCGGCCTTGTCGGGCTGCGGCCCGGTAAAGAGGGTGACGGCGCCCTGGCCGTCGTAGTCGTCGACGAGGACGTAAACGGGGATGCCGGCGCGAGCGTACGCGCGGCGCTTTTTCACACGGTCGCGGTCGAGGCTGCGCTTGCCCGGTGAGACGACTTCGAAGACGACCCGCACCGCGGCGGCGGTCAGGCCGATGCCGTCATCCGTCACATAGCGCTCGGGGTCCCTCGCGACGACGAACAGATCGGGTACCCATGCCGAACCTTCGTGGATGATGTTCGTGTCGTTTCGGGTGGCGAAATCGCCGCCCTTCAGGAAGTCCCCCAACATCTCCTTGAGCAGGAAGATGATCTGACTGTGTGAGTAGCGGCCGGTGGGCGACACCTCGATGGCTCCCTCGATGATCTCAGCGCGGTAGCCCTCGGGGAGTTCCATGGCCTTCCATGCCCGCCACACGACCTCGTCCAGGTCGGGGCCGTCCTCTGGCGTAGACACGAGCTCGATCCTGGTCTCAGGCATGGTCTCGGGCCTCTCGTGCGCAAGAGCGGTCATGGGGGCATCACCTCCTCAAGTGTGGGCTTGACGTTCCTCGGGGCACAAGCGACGCCATGACGGTAGACAGAGCAATTGGGCTGACCAGGGGAAACAAACCCGGTTCACCCGTTCGAGCGACGAAGAAACGGTCTATCGCCCCTGCCCAGCTCGAACCACACCCCCTTCGCATACCGCCCCGCTCGCTCATCGGCGACGCCCCACAGATCCGCCATCTCCTCGACGAGCGCGAGCCCCCTCCCCCAACAGGCGACGGCCCCGGCGGCGGGGCGAGTGACGACGGGCGGGTCAGGACTCTCATCGAAGACGCTGACCCGCAGACCGCTCGGCGCGAGCCGGATGCGGAGCATGGCGGTGCCCTTGGTGTGCAGGTGCACGTTCGTGACGAGCTCCGAGGTGCACAGGGCCGCCGGCATGACGAGGGACTCCCGGTCGTGAGTGAAGAGAACAGCACGCACGAAGTCCCGGCACACGCGCGGCGAGGTGACGTCAGCGGGGGCGAACAGGCTGTAGTCCCAGGTGAGTTGAGTGGGGCGGTGAGCGGCACGGCGGGCTGGGTTCATGGCGGGCGGGGCTCCTTGGCATGCCCAGCGATTGCGTCGCCCACAGGGTGTGGGTGCTCTGTCGGCTTACGGGCAGGGAAAGTTGGATGGTTTCTTTGCGTGACTGATCCCACACCTACGGTAGGGCTTATGGGTTCTACATCTCAACCTGTTCACCTGATCTAGTGGACCAACCACCCCACGCGGTGCAGACTTTGAGCGAGTGAGCAAGGAGTAACCGTGGGACTACGCACCACCATCAGCGAACGCCAGCGCCGCCTCGGCTTCGAACTCAAACAACTGCGCGAACAAGCGGGATTGAACGCGGCCGAAGCCTCCCAGCGCATCAGCATGAGCCGAGCGCAGTTGAGCCACATCGAACTGGGCCGCACGTCGATCCTGACCGAGCGGCTGCTGGAGCTCTGCCGGACCTACGGTTGCACGGACGAGCCCTACATCGACGCCTTGGTGTCCATGTCCGAGGCGACCGGCAAGGGGTGGTGGGGTGCGTACAAGAAACGCCTCGGGTCCGCGGCACTCAACCTGGCCGAACTGGAAGCCGATGCGGTGGCTCTGCGGATGCACGAGTCACTCTTCATCCCCGGCCTCTTCCAGACCGCCGACTACGCCAGGGCCATCTTCAGCAGCCCCAAACTCGGCTTCGAGAACATCGAGGACGGCCTGAAGTTCCGCATGGAACGGCAACACATCCTCACCCGCAGGAACCCGCCCTCCGTCCATGCCGTGATCCACGAAGCGGCACTACACATGCGTTTCGGCAGCGTTCAAGTCGTGCGCGAGCAGTTGGTTCGGCTCATCGAGTTGGCACGTCTGCCCAACGTGACCATCCAGGTCTATCCGTTCAGCGCGCAGGCCTACGCGGCTCTCAGCGGAAACTTCGTCCACGCCATCCCCGCCACCCCACGGCTCGGCACCGTGATCCACGATCGGGCGACGGGCCCCGACTACCTGCGCGAACCCGCCCAACTTCGCCAATACAGCGCACTCTTCGACCGCCTCACGGAGAACGCCCTACACCCTGTCGACGTATCGTTGGCCCCCGAAGCACATTCGGTGAAGGACTCGCTGGCCCTCATCCAACACCTGCTCTACACGCTCTAGGAGGCCCGTATGCCCGAACTGGACTGGCAGAAGTCATCGTTCAGCGGAGGCCCCGAGAGCAACTGCCTCTACCTCGCCCCCACCCCCGACGGAACGATCCGCCTCCGCGAGAGCGACACCCCGGACGTCATCCTGGCCACCACCCAGGAGACCCTCACAGGCCTCCTGCGCCACCTCAGGGCGCACTGACCTCATCGATGCCGGCCAGAACCGCACGGGCCCTCTTGATGTTCATCTCGAGAATCTTGCGCTCGAACTTACGCGGTTCACGCTCATAGCGGGCCTTACCCGCTTCGGAGGTGAAAGCGGCGGCCGGAACGGCGTCCTCGCCCGGCGGAATGAACTTGGGGATCTCTTCGAACGCCGCGACGGCATAGGCGACGGGATTGCGCAGCTTGTGGTGCTCCGACTCAGGCGTGTTGAGAAGCTCCACTCCCGCAGACTCTGAGATCCGGAAGGCGACATCGGCGAATTCCCCCGGATCGATGATCTTCGAGGGTTCCGGACCGCCGAATGCGGGCGGAGGAGGCGGGTTCTCCTCCGCCATGCGAAAGGTGAATCGACGGGTCGTCCCGCACTGCCGACAAACACCCTCGTACACCGCCACGATGTCGTCACCGTGCTGTTCCAAGCGGTGTCGGCGCTCGAAGTCGCCGGATCCGCACTCACAGGCGTGAAGGTCCATGTACAGGTGCGCTTCGGACGATGAGCGTGCTGTCAACATGACATGATCCTAAGGGCTGTTCGACGACTTCGTAGGTGAAGGCGGGGGAGGAACATCACGTGGACGGGGCGGTCACCGACACACAGATGCAGGCTCAGCAATCACGGTTGATCGCAACGGCCGAACGCGAACTGAGCGCCGTGGCGTCCGTCGTCCTGGGAGAACGGTTCGGTTCGTTCGACCGGCTGGAGACGGAGGACCTGCGCTTCGTCCTGGTGGACGCACAGGGCAGTTCGGCGAACTTCCTGGTGGACGCCATTCCCATGGAGACGGGCGTGATCGCCGGCACTGCGGCGAACACGACGTCGGACCACTACATCGTCCAGATATCCGACCGTCTCCCGACCGAGCAGCTGACTCGGGTCCTCGCCCATGAGATCGGGGAACTCATCGCCGTACGCGACCGCTCCAGCCAAGGTCTGGCACCGGTGCGCGAGAGCCTGTTGGACCAAGGGGCCGAAATCGGTGACAGACGTGAGCTGTCGAGCCAGGACCGTGGTGTCATCGGCGAACTCAACTGGCTTGCCGACCGAGCCTCCGCTCCGGAACTTCCGGAGCAGCAAAGGGCCGAGTCACGTGCCGAACTCTCCGCGCTACTGGACCAATGCGGTATGCGTCCAACAAGCGCCATCACGGAGCCGGACACCTACAACGCTGAATTCAGGGCAGCTCAGATACGACTCCTCGCATCCGCGGAATTCCTCTCCTACGACGCTGAGAACCTCGTCAACGACCTCGCCCACCCCATAGAACACCTCTCCCCCGCCGACGCCACCGCCCTCCAGGCGTCCCGCGACGCGGCTCTGCGGGCGCAGCGGCAGGTCGAGGCGTTCATCGGCCGGCGTGACGTCACCATGCCCCTCCCCGGCTACGACCAGAACGGCCTCCCCCTCCCCCGCGACCAGTTGGAACCCGCTGCCGCGCAGTGGGCGCAGTACCGTGCGCAGGTCGGCGACCGCACCGTGCGGGCGCTGGAAGGGCAGCTGGCCGCCGGGCGGCTTCCCCTGCGCCAGGTGGTGATCGGCGGCGGGGCGAGCCTGACCGGGCGCAGTCCGGACGCGCTGCTGATCGACGGCGCGGGCCGCTGGCACCTGGACCCCGGCGACGGCATCGTGCAGTCCGCCGACCAGGACCGGGATCTCGCCCAGTGGATGGGCGTCGACCCGTACGCGGCGGTCGAGGATCCCCGGCACCGTATCTCCATCCACGCCGTCCGCATCTGGGAGGACCAACTGGCCACCCAGGGGGACCTGGTGAACGGCCACGCCCGGCTGCGGCTCGGCCGGAACGGCGAACTCCTCGCCGAAGTACGCCCGTTGGGCGACGACGGCAAGGAGAGCGCGACTCCCCTCTGGGTGGCCTGCGACGGCACGCCCAGCATCGCCACCGGTCTGACTCCGGAGGTCGTACCGGGCATGCCGCGCGGCGACTTCGCCGTGGAGAGCCGCGGCGAAGCCGTGCGGCTGATCGGCGACCGGCTCCGGGAGCTGGAGGGGCAGGGGACCGCCGGTGCGGGCGCGATGCGCGCCTGGCTGACGCAGGCCGAGCGGGGCGGCGCGGACACCCGTACCGTGCTCGACGCACTGAACTCCCCCGCGTCCTCGGCACTCAAGGACGCCCTCACGGCCGGCCTGGAGCCCGATGCCGCCACCCGCATGGGCAACTGCTTCACCGCCCTCGACTCGACCCAGAAGTGGGAGAGCGCGCGTGAGGCCGCGCCGGGGCGGGCGCTGCTGGGCGACGAGGTCGCCGAGAGCCGCTTCGACGCGCACGCCGCCAGGGAGTGGATCGTCGTGGGTTCCGGCGGCACCGCCGTCGCCAACGCGGAGATCATCCTGATCCAGAACCGCGAGGCCCACGTCACGATCATCGGCTCGAAGCCGCCGCCGGCGCTCCAGCACCAGGTCCAGTTCCCGGCGATGCAAGAGAAGTACGGGCACGGCGAGAACGGCGAGCAGCGGCTGTCCTTCGTCGAGGCACGCGTCGGCGCGATCGAGACCTACCAGGACGACCAGGGCGTCACCCGCTTCCAGGTCCCCTACGTCGACCAGGACACCAAGGAGCGGCACGTGGCCCGCGGCGACGGCTACGTCACCAGCCTCGGCCGCACCAACCCGCTCCCGCCCGCCCTCCAGGACCTCGCGCACGAGGTGCGCGACCGGGGCGGCGAGATCTCCGGGGACCTGCTGTTCGACAGGGACGACCAGTACATCGGCTACGGCCTCACTTTCGCCGTGGACGGCCACGAACACCGCGTCGACGTGGACGGCGCGGCCTCCTGGCAGCTGCCGCGCGAGATATTCGCCCCGGAGGCGGGAGTCCAGGGCGAGCTGAACCGGATGGGCGTGCGCGGTCTGCCGTCCGAGACCGGCAACGCGGCCCCCGGCTTCTCCCCGATCGCCCGCCAGAGCGCCCTGCGCGCCCGCGCCGTCGCGGCGGCAGCAGCCGGCGACGAGAACGCCGTACGCCGGAACTCGACCGTCCCGGAACGCTGGCGCCGCCCGGAACCGAGCCAAGCCAAGGAGACGGCGACCACCCCGGCCCCCACCCCCTCCATCCCCGGCTCCCACCTCTGGCAGCTGGGCATGCCCAAGGGCCCTACGACCCGACCGACCGCCCCCACCCGGCAACCGCAGCAACAGCCGCCCGGCCAGGAGCCCCCGACCCCGACCCCGACCGTCGGCATGGGCGACTGACCGCCCGTGAACAACAGCGAAGGGGCCCGAAACTCCGGGCCCCTTCCCATGTACACCTGTACACCTCAGTCGGTACGCCTCAGTCCGACGGCTGCTGCCGCTTCGGACGCCACACCACCAACGCGCTGGTCTGCTGTACCTCCTGGTACGGCACCAGGTCCCGTCGGTACGACGCGTGCACCGCCGCCTCGCGCTGCTGCATCGCCGCGGCCGCACCGTCCAGCGCGGCCTCCATCTCGGCCACCCTGGACTGCAGGGCGGCCACCTGGTTCTCCAGCTCGATGATCCGTTTGATGCCGGCCAGGTTGATGCCCTCGTCCTGGGACAGCGCCTGCACCGTGCGGAGCAGTTCGATGTCGCGGGCCGAGTAGCGTCGGCCCCGGCCGGCGGTGCGGTCGGGGGAGACGAGGCCCAGGCGGTCGTACTGGCGCAGCGTCTGCGGGTGCAGGCCGGAGAGCTGGGCCGCTACCGAGATGACGTAGACCGGGGTCTCCTCGGTCAGTTCATACGGCCCACGAAAATTGTCACTGCGCCGACGGCCGTCCATCACTCTCAGGCTCCCTTCGCGGCCTCGAACAGCTCCGCCCGCGGGTCCTCGCCCGCGGTCGCCTCGCGATACGCCTCCAGCGCGTCACGAGCCTTCCCCGACAGGTCCTTCGGGACACTCACCTCCACGGTGACCAGCAGGTCGCCGCGGGTGCCGTCCTTGCGGACCGCGCCCTTGCCCCGCGCCCGCATGGTGCGGCCGTTGGGCGTGCCGGGCGGCAGTTTCAGGGTCAGGGACGGTCCACCGAGCGTCGGCACCCTGACCTCGCCGCCGAGGGCCGCCTCCGTGAACGTCACCGGCACGGTCACCGTCAGGTTGTCGTCCTTGCGGCCGAACACCGGGTGGGGGTCGACGTGTACGACGACGTAGAGGTCGCCGGACGGGCCGCCTCGCTCGCCGGGTGCACCCTTGCCGCGCAGGCGGATGCGCTGCCCGTCCGTCACCCCGGCCGGGATGCGGACCTGCATGGTCCTGGAGGACTTGGCGCGCCCGCTGCCCTTGCAGTCCAGGCAGGGATGCTCGGCGATCAGACCGCGGCCCTTGCAGTCGGGGCAGGGGTCGGTGAGGGAGAAGCCGCCGCCCGAGCCCCGCGCGACCTGGCCGGTGCCGACGCACGTCGGGCACACCCGCGGCGTGCCGTTCTTGTCGCCCGTGCCGGAACACGCCTTGCAGGGGGCCTGCGAGGACATGCGCAGCGGGACCGTCGCGCCCTCGATGGCCTCCGTGAAGGTGAGGGTGACCTCGGTGTCGATGTCCTGGCCGCGCCGGGGCTGGGTACGGGTCGTGCCCGGGCCGCCGCGGTTGAACAGGCCGCCGAAGACGTCCCCGATGCCTCCGCCGAAGCCGCCGGAGGCCCCGCCGGTCTGGGCGCCGCCTCCGAAGAGGTCGCCCAGGTCGAAGTTGAAGGAGCCGCCGCCCGCTCCGGGGCCCGGGCGGAAGCCGCCGTTGCCGAAGAGGGCGCGTGCCTCGTCGTACTCCTTGCGCTTCTTGGGGTCGCCGAGGATGTCGTTCGCCTCGGAGATCTCCTTGAAGCGCTCCTCCGCCTTGGCGTTGCCCTTGTTGGCGTCCGGGTGGTTCTCGCGGGCGAGCTTCCGGTACGCCTTCTTGATCTCGGCCTCGGTGGCGTCCTTGGGGACGCCGAGGACCTTGTAGAAGTCCTTCTCGATGAAGTCCTTGGTGCTCACCCTCGACGTCCCTCCTCTCGCGTAGTCACGACGATCGCCGCGGCGATCGCGTCAAGCTCAGCCCTCGTCCGGGCCACCGCTCTCCTTGTCGTCCGCCGCCGCCGTCTCGGCCTCGTCGGCCTTCGCGGGCTGCGCGCCGGGCTGCGGTTCGGCCACGGCCACCCGCGCGGGGCGGATGGTTCGCTCGCCGATTCGATACCCAGGCTGCAGAATCGCCACGCACGTCGTCTCGGTGACGTCGGGCGCGTACGAGTGCATCAGGGCCTCGTGGATCGTCGGGTCGAAGGGCTCGCCCTCCTTGCCGAACTGCTGCAGGCCCATCTTGGCGGCCACGGTCTCCAGCGACTCCGCGACGGACTTGAAGCCGCCGAGGAGTTCGCCGTGTTCCCGCGCGCGGCCGATGTCGTCGAGCACGGGCAGGAGCTCGGTCAGGAGGTTCGCGATGGCGATCTCCTTGACCGCGATCCGGTCGCGCTCGACCCGACGGCGGTAGTTCTGGTACTCGGCCTGGAGGCGCTGGAGGTCCGCGGTGCGCTCGCCGAGCGCGGTGCGCACCTGGTCCAGCTGGGCCACCAGACCGGCTGTCTGGTTCGCGTCCCCGGCCGGGGCCGCCCCCTCCGCCGAGGCGGAGGAGGGGGCGGCCTTCGGCTCGGCGTCGTCAGGGGTGGCGCCGGAGGGGACGTCGGGCTTCTCCTCGAAGCCCGGGGTCTCCTCCGTCACGCGGCACCGTCCTTACGCTCGTCGTCCACGATCTCGGCGTCCACGACGTCGTCGTCGGCCTTGGGGGCCTCGGCGCCGGCGGACGCGCCACCGGCGGCCTGGGCGCCCGCGTCGGCGTACATGGCCTGGCCGACCTTCTGGGAGACCGCGGCGACCTTCTCGGTGGCCGTGCGGATCTCCGCGGTGTCCTCGCCCTTGAGCGCGGCCTTCAGCTCCTCGACGGCGGCCTCGACCTCGGTCTTGACCTCGCCGGGGACCTTGTCCTCGTTGTCCTTGAGGAACTTCTCCGTCTGGTAGACGAGCTGCTCGCCCTGGTTGCGGGCCTCGGCGGCCTCGCGGCGGCGGTGGTCCTCGTCCGCATACTGCTCGGCCTCCTGGCGCATGCGGTCGACCTCGTCCTTCGGCAGCGAGGAGCCGCCGGTGACGGTCATCTTCTGCTCCTTGCCCGTGCCCAGGTCCTTCGCGGTCACGTGCATGATGCCGTTGGCGTCGATGTCGAAGGAGACCTCGATCTGCGGGACGCCACGCGGGGCCGGCGGCAGACCGGTCAGCTCGAACATGCCGAGCTTCTTGTTGTAGGCCGCGATCTCGCGCTCGCCCTGGTAGACCTGGATCTGCACCGACGGCTGGTTGTCCTCGGCCGTCGTGAAGATCTCCGAACGCTTCGTCGGGATCGTCGTGTTGCGCTCGATCAGCTTGGTCATGATGCCGCCCTTGGTCTCGATGCCGAGGGACAGCGGGGTCACGTCGAGGAGCAGGACGTCCTTGACCTCACCCTTGAGGACACCGGCCTGGAGCGAGGCGCCGATGGCGACGACCTCGTCCGGGTTCACACCCTTGTTGGCGTCCTTGCCGCCGGTCAGCTCGCGGACGAGCTCGGCGACGGCGGGCATACGGGTCGAACCGCCGACGAGAACGACGTGGTCGATCTCGGAGAGGTTGATGCCGGCGTCCTTGATGACGTTGTGGAACGGCGTCTTGCAGCGCTCCAGCAGGTCGGCCGTCAGCTGCTGGAACTGGGCGCGGGTGAGCTTCTCGTCCAGGTGCAGCGGGCCCTCGGCGGACGCCGTGATGTAGGGGAGGTTGATCGAGGTCTCGGTGGACGAGGACAGCTCGATCTTCGCCTTCTCGGCGGCCTCGCGCAGACGCTGCAGCGCCATCTTGTCCTTGGCGAGGTCCACGCCGTGGCCGGCCTTGAACTGCTGCACCAGGTAGTCGACGACACGCTGGTCCCAGTCGTCGCCGCCGAGGTGGTTGTCGCCGTTCGTGGCCTTCACCTCGACGACGCCGTCACCGATCTCCAGGAGGGACACGTCGAAGGTGCCGCCGCCGAGGTCGAAGACGAGGATCGTCTGGTCGTCCTTGTCGAGGCCGTACGCGAGCGCGGCCGCGGTGGGCTCGTTGACGATGCGCAGGACGTTGAGACCGGCGATCTCGCCGGCTTCCTTCGTCGCCTGACGCTCGGAGTCGTTGAAGTAGGCCGGGACGGTGATGACCGCGTCGGTCACCTTCTCGCCCAGGTAGGCCTCGGCATCCCGCTTGAGCTTCTGCAGGATGAACGCGGAGATCTGCTGCGGGTTGAAGGGCTTCCCGTCGAGCTCGATCTTCCAGTCGGTGCCCATGTGACGCTTCACGGAACGGATGGTCCGGTCCACGTTGGTCACCGCCTGGCGCTTGGCGACCTCGCCGACGAGCACCTCACCGTTCTTCGCGAAGGCGACGACGGACGGCGTGGTCCTGGCACCCTCGGCGTTGGTGATGACGGTGGGCTCGCCGCCCTCCAGAACGCTGACGACGGAGTTGGTTGTGCCCAGGTCGATGCCGACCGCACGTGCCATGGTGATCTTCCTCCAGCTGACTTGAGTGGAACGGACTCAAGTGTGCACGAGGCTCGCCACTCGGTCAACAGACCTGAGTCGTACCCACTCAACTCTTATCCGTTCCTTACACGCAATCCCGTGTTGACCTGCGATGATACAGATCCCCCGGCCCGCCGAACCTCGGCCCGAGGGGGACGGTCATCGGACTCGGGTTGACGCCGAGGCGCATACACCGGAGCCCGCCGAGCGTCGGAGCGATGGCCGGGAGGGGCGGCGGAGCGACCCACGGACCGGTCGGGTGACCGACCCGCGGACCGACCCACGGAGCGGCCTGCGGACCGCACGGAAGAACGGACGCCGGCGCCGGAACGGACGCCGGTGCCGGAACGGGTGGCGACGCCGGAACGGGTGGCGACGCCGGAACGGGTGGCGGGCCCGGGGCCGGCCGGGGAGCCGGATCGGGAACCCGGTCGCGGTCGGCGAGCGCCACGCGCGCGTGGCGGCCCGTACACCGAGACCCGCAGCAGCCCGATCACCACGACGAGTGCCACGCCCGCCACCCACCACACCGCCCGCACGTCCACCCACCCCGCGTGCACCAGCACCCCGACGAGCACCGCCGAGAAGGCCGCGAGGCCGAGCAGCACGGTCACCCCCTGGGCGGTGAGCCCGAGCCGCCGCAGCCGGTGGGCGAGATGGTCGGGCGCGCCGCGCAGCAGAGGCCGTCCGGCCAGTCGCCGCGACGCCGCCACCAGGACGACGTCGGCCCCGGCGACCGCGGTGAGCGCGAACAGCACCCCCGCGCCGACGACCGGATCGTGCCCCGCGCGCGCGACGACGGCCGCGGCGGCGAGCAGGAACCCCGTGAAGAGCGACCCGCACGCGCCGAGCGCCACGCGCGCGGGAGGCCAGTTGTGCATGAGGAACCCGGTCAGCGCTGCGGCGAGCACGCTCAGCAGCACCACAAGGCCGTCCATCACCTCGACGGCGACACACGCGGCCACTCCGAAGGCGGTGACGACCCCGACCGTCCCGGCGACCCCGTCGGCGTGGTCGAGCGCCCTGAAGGCCAGCGCGCCGAAGGTGATCCAGCCGACGCCCGCCACCCCGGAGGCCACACCGGTGTCGCCGTACGGCACCACGAAGGCCGCCGCGACCGCCGTCCCGAGGACGAGGAAGCGCACCTTGAGCCGCCACACGTCCGCGATCAGCCCGAGCGCGGCGACGGCGCCCCCGGCGGCGAGCAGCACCTCGATGCCGTCCCCGAGCGGGGCGATGCCCGTCCAGTCCCCGGCGACCGCGACGAGACAGGTGGCGAGGACGACGGCGGCGCCCCCGAACAGCGGAACCCGTCGCTGCCGCTGCCGCCGGTCGAGCAGCCCGAGGCGCAGAGCGGGCACGCGCAGCAGCGCGGCGAGGACGGCGGAGAGGAGCAGGGCGGTGGCGGCAGCGACGATCCCGTAGAGCACGGATATAAATTAGTCATAAATGTACCAATTTGGTACGAATAACACGGCCCAATTACGACGGATTCCTGAGGCAACCCTCAGCGACTCAGATCACTCCGCACCCCGCTACAGTGCGACGCAGAATAAGGGGTACTCTCAGACGGACTGCATAAGTTACTGCTTAGTAATCTCCACCGAAGTCCCCTCGCAGGCCCGAGGAGCCCCGAAATGCAACTCGCCGCGATCATCGTGTCGCTGGTCCTGACCGTGGTCGGCGTCGCGCTCCTCGCACGCGCCATCGGTCAGTTCGTCCGGTACTTCAAACTGGGCCAGCCGGTCCCGGCCGGAACCCGGACAGACAACCCCTACGCGCGCAGTGTGACGCTGGTACGGGAGTTCCTCGGCCACACGCGGATGAACCGCTGGGGCATCGTGGGCTTCGCCCACTGGTTCGTGGCGGTCGGCTTCCTGACGCTGCCGCCGACCCTCGCCCAGGCCTTCGGCCAGCTCTTCCAGGCCGACTGGACGCTGCCGGTCATCGGCGACTGGCTGCCGTTCGAGCTCTACGTCGAGTTCATCGGCGTGATGACGACCCTGGGCATCGCCGTCCTGATGGTGATCCGTCTGCTGAGCCTGCCCTCGCGGGCCGGCCGCAAGTCCCGCTTCGCCGGCTCCAAGGCCGGCCAGGCCTACTTCGTCGAGTACGTCATCCTCACCATCGGCCTCGCGATCTACACACTGCGCGGCCTGGAGGGCGCGCTGCACCACGTGGACCACTACGAGGCGTCTTACTTCGCCTCGTACCCGCTGGTCCTGGCCTTCAAGGGCCTGAGCGTGTCGGCGCTGCAGAACCTGGTCTACCTGGTCGCGACGATCAAGATCGGCACCTCGTTCGTCTGGATGATCGTGGTCTCGCTCAACACCAACATGGGCGTGGCCTGGCACCGTTTCCTGGCGTTCCCGAACATCTGGTTCAAGCGCAACGCGGACGGCGCCACCGCCCTGGGCGCCCTCCAGCCGATGACGTCCGGCGGCGAGCCGATCGACTTCACCGACCCCGGCGACGACGACGTCTTCGGCGTCTCCCAGGTCGAGCAGTTCTCCTGGAAGGGCCTGCTGGACTTCTCCACGTGCACCGAGTGCGGCCGCTGCCAGTCGCAGTGCCCGGCCTGGAACACCGGCAAGCCGCTCTCCCCCAAGCTGCTGATCATGTCCCTGCGGGACCACGCCCACGCCAAGGCCCCCTACCTGCTGGCCGGCGGCGGCAAGACGGCGGAGGGCGAGGAGAAGGCGTCCGAGGAGCAGCTGGCCGGGGTGCCCGCCGCCGCCCTGGCGGAGGCCGAGCGGCCCCTCATCGGCACGGCGGAAGAGAACGGCGTCATCGACCCGGACGTCCTGTGGTCCTGCACCACCTGCGGCGCCTGCGTCGAGCAGTGCCCGGTGGACATCGAGCACGTCGACCACATCGTCGACATGCGCCGCTACCAGGTGATGATCGAGAGCGCGTTCCCGTCCGAGGCGGGCACGATGCTCAAGAACCTGGAGAAGAAGGGCAACCCCTGGGGCCTGGCCAAGAAGCAGCGCCTGGAGTGGCTCAAGGAGGTCGAGTTCGAGGTCCCGGTCGTCGGCAAGGACATCGAGGACCTGACCGAGGTCGAGTACCTGTACTGGGTCGGCTGCGCGGGCGCGCTGGAAGACCGCGCGAAGAAGACCACCAAGGCCTTCGCGGAACTCCTGCACATCGCGGGCGTCAAGTTCGCGATCATGGGCGGCGACGAGAAGTGCACCGGCGACTCCGCCCGCCGCCTGGGCAACGAGCCGCTGTTCCAGGAGCTCGGCATGGAGAACGTCGCCGCGCTGAACATGGCCTTCGGCGAGGAGACGGACGACGAGGGCAACGTCACGCCCGAGTCGAAGAAGCCGAAGTCGGCGAAGAAGATCGTCGCCACCTGCCCGCACTGCCTCAACACCATCGGCAACGAGTACCCGCAGCTCGGCGGCGACTACGAGGTCATCCACCACACCCAGCTGCTCCAGCGCCTGGTGGACGAGGGCAAGCTGATCCCGGTCACCCCGGTCGAGGGCATCATCACCTACCACGACCCCTGCTACCTGGGCCGCCACAACAAGATCTACACGCCTCCGCGCGAGATCATCGCGAACGTCCCGGGCCTCAGGAACGAGGAGATGCACCGCCACAAGGAGCGCGGCTTCTGCTGCGGCGCGGGCGGCGCGCGGATGTGGATGGAGGAGCGGATCGGCAAGCGCATCAACAACGAGCGCGTCGACGAAGCTCTTTCGCTGAACCCGGACATCGTCTCCACCGCCTGCCCCTTCTGCCTCGTCATGCTGACCGACTCGGTCAACGGCAAGAAGAACGAGGGCAAGGCCAAGGAGTCCATCCAGGTCGTGGACGTCTCCCAGCTCCTCCTGGAGTCGGTCAAGACGCCGGTCGACGACGAGCCCCCGGCGGGCGAGACGGACACCGAGAGCGAGCCGGAGCCGCAGCCGGTGAAGTAGCGCCCGCGCAGCCGGCGAAGTGGCCCGCGCAGCCGGTGACATGGCCGGTGGGGGGTAACCCTGACGGCCGTATCGACGCCCCCGTGTCCCACCCGGACGCGGGGGCGTCGCGCTCCCCTGACGAAAGCCCCTGACCAAACCCCCTGAAGAACCCCTGACGCCAAACCCGTTACTCCCCTTAGGGGATGTCACAGCTCGGCAGCAAAGCCGTGCGCGAACGGTGGGCCGGGCACGCCACTCTGCGGGAACAGGTACGTTCGAAGGCGTGGCTGGATTCAGGATCGGACGCGGCGGCCGGGACAACCGGGCCCCGCAAGCGCGACCGCAACACCCTCCGTACGGGCAGCAGGCGCCCCAGGGACCGTCGCGGCCCTCGGGACCCGCGGGACCCTCGGGGCCGTCGTACGGCTACCCGTCGGCCCAGCAGCCGTACCCGCAGCAGCGGCCGCAGTACGGCGGCCAGGGCTCGGGCGGCGGCCAGTGGCCGCAGGCGAACGGCGGCGGCTACGGCGGGCAGAACGGCGACGAGCCGGAGTACTTCGGCGGCGACGCCCCGTACGGCGCTCCGGGCGGCCCTGCCGGTGGTGGCGCCGGTAACGCCGGCGGTCCGGCGGGCGCCCCGTACGACCCGTACGCCGCGAACAACCCGGGTCACACCCAGGCCTTCTCGATCGACGACCACAACCAGTACGACCAGTACAACCAGGGTGGTACGTACCACGCGGGCTCGGCTCCCGCGGGCCCCATCGGTCCGCGCCTGCACTGGAAGGAGCTGCTGAAAGGCGTCGTCCTCGCCCCCCAGCAGACCTTTCTGCAGATGCGGGACTACACGATGTGGGGCCCCGCCCTCATCGTCACGTTCCTCTACGGCCTGCTCGCGGTCTTCGGCTTCGACGGCGCGCGCACGGACGCGATCAACGCGACGCTCTCCAACGCGATCCCGATCGTCCTGACCACGGCCGTGGCGATGGTGCTGAGCTCCTTCGTGCTGGGCGTCGTCACCCACACGCTGGCCCGCCAGCTCGGCGGCGACGGCGCGTGGCAGCCGACGGTCGGCCTCTCCATGCTGATCATGTCCCTCACGGACGCCCCGCGCCTGGTCGTCGCGATGTTCTTCGGCGGCGACGCGTCGTTCGTCCAGCTGCTGGGCTGGGCGACGTGGGTGGCGGCCGGCGCCCTCCTGACGATGATGGTCGCCCGCTCGCACGACCTCCCGTGGCCGAAGGCGCTGGGCGCGGCCTCCATCCAGCTGATCGCCCTGCTGTCGATCGTGAAGCTGGGGACGTTCTAGCACCCGCAGGCCACACGCAGGACCCTGGAACCGACTCAAGGACCCTCGGCGGATCGCCGGGGGTCCTTTCGCGTCCAGTCACCTGAAGTGACAAGCCACGCGTCACATATGCCGCATGTCGGACCGTAACGACTACAGAGCGTCAGATAATGTGACTCACCTCTTCAACCTCCCCTTCAGGAGTACTAGGAGTACGCGTGAAAGCTCGCTTTGGCGTGAGACGGGGAACGGTGCTCGTGGCCGCCCTGCTGGTCGCCGTCATCGCCGCGTTCCTTCCGGGATCAGCCTCCGCCGGCACGGACGACAACCGAGACCACCCGGACCACTGGGGCATCATCACCCGCAACACGATCGGCTCCCCCGTCGCGGAACTCCGTAACGGGCCGTTCGGCTCGTTCGGCGTGACCGGCACCGCCGCGAGACCGCCGTACGGGCGGGGAAGCCTCGGCATCGAGGTGGTGGGCAGGTCGTTGAATCCCCCGCTGAACCCGCAGGTGATCGAGAGAGTCGACTTCGGCAACGAGGTGGACTTCTTCGGGAAGTCACTGCTGGGGCTGCGGCGCATCGGTTTCCACGTGTTCCAGACGGACGAGAACGTCGACTACGGCGGCGTGCGGAACATGCCGAACATCAGGTTCGAGATCGACCCGAACCTGAACACCACCGAGGAGTACTCCTCCCTGGTGTGGCTGCCGGGCCCGTCTCCGGTCACGGACAGCTGGAGCCCGTTCCTCGACGCCACGAGGACCGGCGGCTGGTACCTCACGGGCAACACGGGCACCGTGACGGGCTGCACCCTTGCCACGCCGTGCACCTTCACCGCCCTGAAGGCCGCGTTCACGTCCCGCAACGCCAGGCCGACCGTCTACACGATCGCCGTGAGCAAAGGCCCCGACTTCATGTGGATCGGCGCGGTCGACGGCCTCCGCCTCAACGACCACGTCTACGACTTCGAGCGCAGCGGCGTCACGGCACGCAAGGTGCCATGACGCCGTGACACGGAGAAAGACAGGCGGCGGGACGGGACCGCGTCGGACCGCTCCCCGGAGGCGGACGGCGGCTCCTGTCAGGAACGTGTGCGCGCGGTCCGCCTCCGTCCGCGGCGGGAGGGTTCGGCGGTGTCCCCGGCGCCGGTCAGGGCCAGAGCAGGTCCCTCGGTCCTCTGGCCGGCCACGGGAGTGCTGGAGCCGCCGTCCTCGTCCGTGCCGGACTTGAGTTCACGGCGGGCCAGCCACCGGTCGATTCCCACGTTGAGCAACAGGCACACGGCGCCCCAGCCGACGATCGTCGCCAGGTGGCCGCCGATGCCGGCGCCGTCGAAGTAGACCGCGGCGCGGACCACGTCGACCGCGGCGGGCAGGGGCAGGACGTCGTTCAGGTCGCGGAAGACCTCGGGGACCATGTACAGGGAGATGGCTCCGCCGGACGCCGGGACCCCGATCATCAGGGCGATCACCAGCACGGGAACGACGCCGGCGATGCCGAGGGTGCGGGTGAACACCGCGGTGAACAGCGAGATGCTGAAGATCGTCAGTGCTCCGAAGCCGACCATCGCCCAGCCATGGCCGTTGATCGCGCCGATCAGGACGTCGAACAGCACCCACAGCCACACGGCCATGCCGACCGCCCACCCTGCCATCATCGGCAGGAGCTGACGCAGCCGCCTGATCTCCGGTGCGCCGCCGCGCAGCGCCGCCATGATCACGAAGCCGGACATGATCCACGACATGGCCGCGTACATGCTGTTGCTGCCGTTGGAGTCGGAGGCGTTCAGCGGCCTGACGTCGGTCAGTTCCAGCGGCGTCTGCTGGCTCTGGGCGATCTGCTGGAACATCCCCCGCAGTGCGTTGTGCTGGCCGGCTCCCGCCGCCGAGGAGGTGTAGAGCTTCGCCTCGCCGCCCTTGGCGGTGGGCAGCACGTACACGCCGACGACGTCGCGCTCGCTGATCTGATCGGTCGCCTTGTCGAGGGAGGTGCTGGTGGTCAGCAAGACCAGGTCGCCCAGGCCCTGCTGAAGACCCTTGGTCGCCTGCTCGGCCTGCTCCTGGGAAGCGCCGACGACCACGACGGGCATGTCGCGAATCTCCGGCTGGTGCAGGGAGGCGCTCATCATGCCGACGACGACGGTGAGGATGGCCAGCGGGAAGGCGGCCACCGCGAAGTACCGGAGCCGCTTGGAGCGCACCGGGCCGCCTGACATCGCGGGCCGCGGGGCGTCAGGGTTGTCGGACTCCGGGGCGTTCGCGAGGGCGGCCCCCTTGCGGCGTTCCATCAGGAGGGCGAGCGCGAGGGCGGCGACCAGCCAGACGGCGAGTGTCAACAGGTGCTTGCCCACTCCCCGGCCGTCGAAGTACATGACCGACCGAAGTGCCTCACCCGCGGCCGGCAACGGCAGCACGCCGTGCAGGAAGCCGAAGAAGTCGGGCATCGCGTGGATCGGCATGGCGAGGTTGGAGGAGGGCACGCCGAAGACGACCCACAACAGCATGCCGGGCAGCAGCGCCAGCCCGCCCAGGAACCTGGCGAACAGCAGCTGACCGATGCCCACGGCGCCCGTCGCCAGCAGGCCGATCCCGACGAACGCCAGGTAGTGGCCGTCGACCGCCCCCACGATCGGCCCCAGGATCAGCCAGGTCACGGTGCTGGTCAACGCTGCCCAGCCGGCCAGCAGCGGCAGGAATCTGCGCAGGGCGAGCAGATGGGGCGCCGCCGTCATCATCCCGCTCAGCGGTACGTACCCGACCATGATCATGCCGATCGCGGCGAGCAGCACGGCGATGCCCGCACTGTCCCCGGGAGGCAGCGGCGCGATGTCCTGGGTCTTGGTCGTCCAGTCGTGGCCCGCCGCCACCGGGGCCAGGATCTGCTTGACCGTTCCCGCCTGCGAGGCACCGGCTCCCTGGGCGGTGTAGACGGTCGCCTCCGTGGAGCCGTCCGCGGGAATCAGCAGTACACCGGCGACGTCACGGTCCTTGAGCAGGTCGAGCGCCTCCCCGCGGTCGGTGACCAGTCGGGGAGCGGCGGCGCCGTCCTGAACGGACTTCAGCTCGCTGACGACGGACTCGGCCACGGCCCCCGAGCCGACCACGGCGACCGGCATGTCCCGGGTCTTCGGTGAGTGCATCGTGCCCATGTAGGTCGCGTACATCATCGTGACCATGAGGAAGGGGATGAGGAAGAGAAAGACGCGCTTGGCGATCTCTCGCTTCCGGTCCGCCTCGGGCGAATCCGGCTCGCGCCCGCTCACCTCGGCGACGGGGGTCGGTGCTTCCATGACGTGCTCCTGATGGGCGTAGTGGGCGCAAAGCTCAAGGGCTGCGCTTGGTGCAGGGCTGCGCACAATGCGGGGCTGCGCATAGTGCAGGGCTGCGCATAGTGCACGGCGATGGGAGCCGTGTCCGGACGAGCGCCGCGTCGCTCATGCCGGCCACGGAAGACGGAGAAGGCAAGCAGTCCGGGCTCGACCGCAGCGCCTACGTCCTGCTCAGTCGTCTTGAGGCACAGGCCCCAGGTCGATTCCCGAACTCGTCGAGGCGTTCGGTCTCGCGTCCTCCACCCTCAACCGCCAGACGACCGCTCTCCTCAAGAACGGCCTGGTCGAGCGCACAGTCGACCCCAGCGGCAGCCTCGTGCACAGGTTCCGCATCACCGAGGAAAGGCTCAGTCGCCTCAAGAAGGAGCGGGATCACATCGAGCGGATGACCGGTCGCCCGTGGCCCCGCACCGGCCGCGCAACGCACCGAGCCAGCCGGCCGACAGGGCGCCGTCGGCCCGGGGCCGCATGACGTCGGCGGGATGGCGTCGGCCGGATGGCGTTGGCCGGATGGCGTTGGCCGGATGGCGTTGGCCGGATGGGCCTGGCAATCGACGCTGTGGCACATCCGCCATCCGCCACACGGCACGCCGGTGTCCCGCGGACGCCGTCTGCTTCCGGGGTGTTCGAGCAGTCCGGAGCCCGCCGGGAACAGTCAACAGGCGTCGTGATCCGGGGAACTGAGCCTGCAGGCAGTTGGCAGAGATACGTGCGGAGATACGTGCGGAGTCAGCCCTCGGCGATGTCGGCGAGCAGGGCTGTGACGCGCGCCTGTGCTCGCTCGAGGACGTCGCCGCCGGGGGCGACATGGACCCGGTCGGCCTCGATGGCGGCGATCGCCGACTCCGCGACCTCGCGCGGAGAGAGTCTCCCGCCGAAGCGTGCGGCGGCGTTCTGCATCGAAACGGCAGCGCCGGCCTGCAACTCGATGGCGCCGAGCGCTGCGGAGTTCTGACCAAGGGGCGTGTCGACGAGCCCCGGACAGAGCACGGTCGCGCCCAGCGCGGGCGCCACGCGCTTCAACTCCTGATCGAGCGTCTCGGTCAGCCCCACGACCGCGTGCATGGTGGTGGTGTACGGCGTGAGGTCGGGCAGGGGAGCGAGGCCTCCCGAGGATGCGGTGTTGAGGAAGTGGCCCGTGCCCTGCTCGATGAGCAGGGGCGCGAAGGCCTGGACGCCGTGGACGACTCCGAGCACTTTGACACCGATCATCAACTCCCAGATCCACGCCTCCTGTTCCCACAGCGGAGCGGGAGGGGACACAACGCCGGCGTTGTTGCAGACCAGGTCCACTCGCCCGTACGCGGCGATGGTCCGGTCGGCGAGCGCGCGCACCGAGGCCTCGTCGCTGACGTCCGCCACCACAGCGGTGACCTCGGCGCCGGCGGCGGTCAGCGACGCCTTCGCCTTGTCGAGGCCCTCCTCGCGGATGTCGGAGATGACCAGCCGCACTCCGCGGTCGGCGAGGGCTTCGGCGAGGCCGTAGCCTATGCCGCTGGCCCCTCCGGTGATGACGGCGACCTGATCGTTCGCGATGCGCATATGCATTCCTAACCCCGGGTGAACAACCGATGGGTAATTGATGAGAATGGTGACCGAGACCCGTCCACCCGAAGACGGTGACGGGCGCTTCGAATTCGCGGATCAGAAGGAGCTGCAAACCGTTCCGTCGCGGTTGCAGTCCCATGGCGCGTCGGCTTGCGTGCTGCTGTTGTGCGTGGTCAGGGCGATGACGATGATTCCACAGGTAGCGGCGACCACAGCGAGTCCCGCGGTGAGGCCCTTGAAGAACTGACATTCATTGCTTCGAACAGAACTCATGGAAAGGTCCTTGTCTGGCAATAGCGTGCATCGAGCCACGGGAGTGAGAGTCTTTTCGGGATCCACCCCATGATAGGAATGGTTTCCCAGGCGTCCCCTGTACTCCGGAAGTGAATGGGGAGGCGGCGATTGCTACTGAAGTACTACCGGCCCTCATCCAGAAGATTCGATGGCCTGGCCCGCCCGGTACGTCGTGACACGGTTCGTTTTCGGCGTCACGGAAGCCGAATGCGTTGCGGGCCGGAGCAAGAAGGCTGGTGGCGGACCGGTTGTCGGTGCGGCCCCCGGCTGTGAGTCGCTGGAGACGACGGCGGCGTCGGCCGACCCGGTCCGCGGGCGGCCGGTGGGCCGGCTACCGCCGCAGCGTTGTGTCGCCGCGGCTGTGGCCCTCGCGCGGTTCGCCGGGGCCATGCTCTACGACAGAGCGACCACGGCAGAGCCAGGTCGTCGCCGAGACCGCGACCGGTGTCCGGGAAGCACTGCCCGGCGAGACCTCACGTGCTCAGGCGAGCCGCACTGGCACGGCGTTCGGGCCCCGCGTCAGGCCCAGGTCCAGGCCCAGGTCCAGGTCCAGCCATCAGCAGGCCTGCGAAGGCCCCTCAATGATCAACCGAGGGGCCTTCGTTGATACTCGCAGGTCAGAGCGCTTCCAGGGACGGAGTGATCTGCTCCCCCGACCTGCGCACTACAGGCAGAACACTCCACGGAAAGTTGATCCAGTCGTCGGTCCGCTTCCACACGTACTCGCACTTCACGAGCGAGTGCGACTTCTCGTAGATGACGGCGCTGCGTACCTCGGCGACGGTGTCCAGGCAGAAGTCGCGGACCAGCTTGAGGGTCTTGCCCGTGTCGGCGACGTCGTCGGTGATGAGGACCTTCTTGTCCGAGAAGTCGATGACGTTCGGGACGGGCGCGAGCATGACGGGCATCTCAAGCGTGGTGCCCACGCCGGTGTAGAACTCGACGTTAAAGTCAAGAGGCGCAATCACCAGGCGGTTTTCCTAGCAATCGCGCCTTAACTCAGCACCTGCTCAGCACAGGTTGTGCTGAGCGCCCGTGCCTTCAACCCGCCGCCTGGATCTGCCAGGGGTGGAATTCAGCTGGCGAGGTCGGCGAGCTTGGCGGCGACGACCCACAGGCACCGCTGGAGATGTTCGGGGTGGTGGTAGGCGAGCATGCCGCCCACCTCGTTGAGCTGCCCCACCGCCGCCTTGCGCTGTAGCCCGCCGCCGCAAGCCGCGTCCCAGGCCCGGAACGCCACCGAGCCCTCCAGTTTTTCGATCTCCTGCGCCCCGGTGAGGACTGCCACGCAGCGGTCGATCCCAGCAGGGTGGGCGTGCGGGGAGTTGTCGGCATCAGGGGCGTCGGCCTTCAAGTACCGGATCGGCGTGCAGCCAGTCGTACACGGCGCTGCCGAGTGCGGAACCCGCGGCGAGCGTGGCACCCGCGCCCACCAAGCCGCGTCGGTTGAGCATGAGGTCCATTCCCGTGAATTCGGCGAGGACGCGTTGGTTGGGTGCCCAGCCTCGCGAGTTCGCCCTTGGATCGGCTGGTCAGGCCCCAGATCCGAGAGACGGGTGTTGGGTTGCCCGCTCACGTCAAACCCACAGGTTCTCGGCCGAGTTGACAGTAGCCCGGTGAAAGTTGCCGATCGTATTCGCGAGGCTTCGCCGGGGTGCGCCAGATGGTGTGCCGCCTGTTCGCAGTGAAACGCTCTCCCGGAGGAAGGAAGGTGAACATGAAACAGGCCAAAAGGGCCCGCCGGCGTAAGCAGCTCGACCCGGCTACCCGTGCCCAGGTGCTCATTACTGTTCTCGGCGCTGTAACCGCGGTTGCAGGATGCGTGGCGCAGCTAGCGCGGTAGAGCGGGCGCAGACAGGTAGAGGCACCGGACGGCACAGTCGCGGCCTGCGTGAAGCGGGTCCGACCGGCACATGATCGGCCGGCCCCACCTCAACGCCCACCCGCCCGGCCGGGGCCCTGGTGGCACCCAGAGCTCCGGCCGCACTCACGTGTGGCCTCTGGCCGAACCAGAGGAGCTTTTCACACTCCATCATCGAGTGAGTCCCAAGCCCGACGCCCTAGCGCACCCAAAGTTTCGGCTGGCGAACGCTGGCGAAAGGGAGCCTGATCTCCCTCAGAGTTCAGGAAAGACGGGATCTGAGTCAGCACCCCTACGCCGAGCGGATCCGGCTGAGCGACTCGGAGAGATCACGGACGACGGCCCGCGCCACGGCGCCCTTGATCCGTTCTTCCGCACCCGGAAGAAGATGGATGTACACCTGCTCGGTCGTCTTGCTGCTGGCGTGCCCCATCCACACCGCAAGCTCCGGGAGCGGGACGCCGGCCGCGATGGCCACCGATGCGAAGTAGTGCCGAAGGGACTTCGGGGTGAGGCCCCGATGCTTCAGCCTCGCATCCTCGGTCGCCTTGTTCCACCGGTCGGTGAAGGTCGTCCGCGACGGGAAGCGGTTCGCGTACGTCTCGGACTCGTAGAACCACCCCTCATCGCCCCAGGTGCCGTACGTGGCGATGTGGGCGCGCCACGCCTCATCAGTGATCTCCGGGACCGGAACCCTGCGGCCCGTCCTGGACCACTTCACCTCATCCCGGATCGCCGTTCCGCGTCCTGCACCCTCGTTCGCGCCGAACGTGGAGAGCTGGGCGTTGACCTTCACGAACCCGGTGTCCTGCTCCCACTTCTGCTCGCACAGCGCCATCGCCTCACCGACACGGAGACCGCATCCCGCCATACTCCAGACCACTGAGCGGTAGTAGGGCTGGATCTCGTCGAAGATCGCCTCAACCTCACCGGTCGTCGGCACTTCGGCCGGATCGATCGGACGGTAGGCGGGCCCCTTTCGCTTGCGCGCCTCCGCCTTCTTACACGGGTTGCGCGGGATGATCTCGGCCGTCCAGGCGTACTTGAAGAGCGAGGCCAGGACGACCTTCCGCGTATGGATGCCGTACGGCTTGTACCCCTTCTCCTTCTGGAGCGTTTCCCACCGGGCGACGTCGCTTGCCGTGATGGCACCGATGGGACGAGGGCCGAAGAACTCGGCGTAGTGGTTCTTGTAGATGCTCGCGTACTGCGCGCGCGACGATGGGGCCAACTGGTCCTCGTCCGACCCCGCGTTCAGCCACTCGTCCCAGACGTCGGCGAACGTCCGCTTGGACTGCTCGGGGTCGATGTACGACCCGGTGTCCTTGTCGCGTTCGACCTTGCGCTCCCACTTGGCAGCTAACTTCTTGCCGGTCGCGCCCGACTCGAACGACTTCTCTCGCTGCCGCCCCGACCGACCGCCAGGCTCACGCCAGCGCGTTATCCAGGGATGCGGGCACCGGTCCCATGCCGTGACGGGACAGTCACACCGCTTGATGATCGAACCCATGACCGGGTCCCCCTTCACTCGACCTACTCAGCACCAATATTCTATACGCACTAGTTGACGACGCGTTTGCTTAACCAAGATTCCAAGTCCCTTTCTCGGAAACGGAGATGCTTGCCAACGCGGTAGCCAGTCAGCCCCCACGTCCTCCAACTGCCGTAGAGGGTGTGCAGGGACACGGCCAGGAACTCGGCAGTCTGAGCAGGCGTCAGGAGCCGGTTCGAGCCGCCCCTCATGCGCGCTCACCCCCCTTGCGCTCGTCGCGGACGGCTTCTCGGTTGGAGGCGAGGTCTTCGGCGACTCCGGCCGCGATGAGGGCCGCGCCGGGGGTGTGGCCGGAGCCGACGTAACGCCAGTTGCGCTCCGTGATCACATCGGGAGCGTCGTTGTGGCCCACGTGGTGGGCGCGTTCGGCGCGCAGCGCGGCGTAGGTGGTGGAGTAGGCGCGGGATTTGGTGAGGATGTGGCCGCGGTAGCCGAGGGTGTGGGTCCAGGCCCGAAGACGGAGAGGCGCGTACTCGGTGAGGCCGCCAAGACGCCAACACGTCCCCATGAGAATGCGGACGTGTGCGCTGACAGGTGCCGACTCGACTTCAGCCCAGGTGGTGAGCGGATGGTCGAGGCCGGCGCCGGTCTCACTCGCCCCCTTGGTCACGTACTTGGCGACGTAAGCGGCCACAGCGTCGTCACGAGGCCCGTCACTGTCGGTGTGCAGCGGCCGGGCGTCGATCTGATCACCCCAACGCAAGGCCTGTTCACCAACTGCAGGGCTGTAGGACGAGCGGACCAGGACCCGCCGGGCAGACTTGCGCACGGCATCGGTGAGGAGTTGCACGGTGGCCCAGGCGGGGGGTTCGTCGGCGGATCCGGCCGGTCCGTCGAGGCGGACAACCGCATGGACATGGACGGCCGCCCGCTTCTGATACTCGGCAACGCGGGCGAAGGAGAGTCGGGCGTGGTCGGCGAAGTGGGACTGAACGATGCCGACGGAGGAGGCGAGCCGCCGCCGCACGTCGATCACGAACCGGTCCCACAGCTTGGATGCGTGCGCGTGCCAGAGGACGTGGCCGGTGTAGTCGTAGCAGTCGGAGCAGAGCGGTTGGCCCACAATCGGGGGATCCGGGGCGTGGAGCGTGCCGCAACCGAGGGAGCGTCCATGCTCGCAGGTGCCGCCGTCGCGGCGGGGGCGGCACTGTCCCCCAGCACGGTGGACCGGCCCGAAGGAGGGGGCGGTGAGGGTGACGAACAGCCGAGGCCTGTATCGGACAGCTGGGGGAACGTTCTTGCCGCCGAGGAGGCCAGCGCGGACGAGGTGGTAGGTGTCTCCGGCGTGGAGTCGGGAGCAGGCCGGGCAAATGGTGGCGCGGCGGTTGCGGCAGCGGACGAGGAGCCGTTCGCCGGGTTCGTTGCGGGTGTCGTAGTGGTGGAGGATTTCACCGGTCGCGCGGTCCAGGGTGGTGGTGGAGCCGGAGAGGTGGATGGGGTGAGCGCATCCGCCCGTGGCGGTGATCTGCTCCAGCCAACGGGAGAACTGCGGATCTTGTGCGAGGCGGATCGCGTCACGGTCGGTTTCGGGGAGCTGACGCAGGCGCGCCGCGCGGTCGAGAGCGGCGCGCCTGTCAGCCTGGGTGTAGTGCGGGGTGATGGTGGTGGCCTTCCGGAGTGGGCCGCCGCAGCGGCAGGGATGTAGGTGGGTGGTGCGAGGTGGGGCATGGGGATCACTCCCTGCGTCGTCGGGTGTGGTGGCGGGGGGGGGTCAGCGGATGGTGCCGGTACCGCGGCAGACGCGGCAGCGCCGGATCCGTCCGGTCCAGGTCTTACGGGCACCGTCCCCCTTGCAGTGGGGGCACCTCACGCGAGGCATGGGCATGGCCGGGGTGTCCTCTCTGCTCAGGTGTGGGAGAAGCCGCTGATGAACCAGGTCACGAGCCCGTGGATGGTGAAGACCACCGGGGTCTGGCCGAGGTAGACGCCGAACAGGCCGACGCAGACGGCTTCCCAGGCGCGCACGTCGCGGGAGCGGACGAGGAGGACGGTGATGATCCCGAAGATCACCGCGAACGTGAACGCCGTACCTTCGCTGATCACTTCGACTCTCCTTCCAGCGCGGCAAGCGCGCGGGTGACGAGGGACAATTCCGGGGTCATCGCGCCGTACTTGCGGGCCGTGGCCACGGCCTCATCCGTCGGGGTGAGGTGGGAGCGGGCACGGCTCCATCCGCCGTCCGGGCCGGTGCAGACGGCCACCCCGCGTTCCTCTGCCGTGATGGCTTGGGCGACGGCCACCGCGTCCTTGTTGAGGTCGCCGAGGGTCATTTCCGCCGTGCCAGGGTCGTTGACCCGGTGGCAGATACGGCCCCCGAGCTGGGCACGCAGCGCGGTGACGCCGGGACCAAGGTCGGATCCGACGCGTTGGCCGGCCACGACCAGGTGAATGCCGAGGGCCGCTCCGAGCTGGGCCAGCCGCAGCAGGAGCGTGGAGCACTGCTCGGCTTCCGCCTTGCTCTCGCGAGTGCCGTCCGCCAGGTACAGTTCCGCGATCTCGTCGACCAGCACCACGACCGGCACGGGGCGGAGCTTGTCCGGGAGCTCCCAGATCGAACGGACCCCGGCCGACCGGCAGGCACTCATCCGCTCCTGCATGTCGACCACCAGGGCGGTGAGCACGGCCACGGCCTCACGACGACAGGTGGCCAGCGCGGTCAGACGTGTGGTGAACAGGCCGAGTTCCATGCCGCCCTTGCAGTCGATGCCTACCAGGGCGACGCGCTGTGTGGCGAGTTGGGTGATGAGCCGGGCCAGCAGCGTGGACTTGCCCGAGCGGGTGGCCCCGGTGATCAGCCAGTGCGGGACCAGGCGCAGGTTCATCACCCACGCCCCACCGGTCTCCACTGCGCCGATCAGAGCGGAGAGGAGTTCGGCCGGGGCCGTGGCTAAGCCGGGCCGCTGAAGCGGGTCATGAGCCATGGCGGTCAGCAGCACGAGGCCGCGTTCCGGTGAGGTGACCCGCACCGCGTGCACCTTCCACGCGTGGACGAAGGCGTCCGCCGCCTTCAGATACGTCGCCGGGGTCTGGCCCGCGTGCAGCCGCACCACCACGGACAACCCCATCGGGGTGACGCGCGGGAACGAGCAGCGCGGAGCGACCGGCCGTACCGGGTCCCCCTTGACCAGCAGGTGACCGACGAGGGTCCGGGCCGGGAGCCGGGACACTGCAAGGTCGTTCAGGACGGAGACCCGCCGCCAGGTGGACACCACCCGCCAGGCGGTCATGGGGTAGCCGACGACGTACCAGTGCCAGACCGGGCGGTGCCGGCGCACCAGGTCACCGACGACGAGCATCCAGGCGAGAACGGCCAGGGCGAAGGCGAGCACGATCGGTCCCATCACGCACCACCGCCCTTGGCCTGCGCTGCCGGGGTGGCGTGTACGGGGGTGATGGCGTCGGCGCGGAAGCTGACGCCGTGCCGGTCGCCCATGGCCCACATGAACGCCACCAAGCCGGTGACCTTCACGATCTGTCCTTCGTCGATGCCCTTCGGTTCGCCGCTGACGGCGATCTCGATGACGGAGATCCGCCGCCGGTCCTGCCGCACGGTCACGGCCACCGTGTAGACGGGGTTGCCGTCCCGGTCCTTCTTCACCTCCTGTGTCTCGGAGTTACTGATCTTCACTTCCGGAGCGATGGCGCACCGCAGTACGCCCAGTCGCGCCGTGTCCACGGGAATGGACTGCATTTTCTTCGGCCTCCCTGGCCAGCAGGAACGCCAGACTGATACTGACGTCACTTGTCCTTACGAGTTATGACTATGGAGTGCTGTACGGCGAGAGCGCAACTACTTATGCTGACGAGTGACGCCGCGCGTGCGACGTGCCTATGACCCCGACCCGTCGGAGATGCCCAGATGTCGGAGATCCAGCGCCCCGGAGCCCTCTACCAGCAGGTGGCCGCGGCCATCCGCGAAGCGATCCTGTCCGGCGAGTACGAACCCGGCGCCCCGCTCCCCTCGGAAGCCCAGCTCATGGAGCGTTACCAGGTCTCTCGCCCGACTGTCCGCAACGCGGTCGCCGCCCTGCGGTCGGAAGGGCTGATCGACGTCCGGCACGGCAAGGGCAGCTTCGTACGCTCCGACCGCGGACCCGCCGCGGGCATCTCCCGCTCCGTCGGCAAAACGCCGGCCGGGCACTTCACGCTGCACGGCGTAGCCGCCTGGCAGCAGACCGAGGACCCGGCCACCTACCGCACGCACGCCACCGAAGCCACAGCCCATCAGCTGGAACTGAAGGTGGAGGACGCGCTGTTCGGCTGTGACCGGCTGCTCGCCGACCCGGCATCCGGAGCGCGGGCGATGCACCGCATGCTGATCCCGTTCGTCACGGCGGAGGCCGTGCCCGCTCTCGCCGAGGCACCGGACGCCGAACCGGCGACGGTGTATGCGCTGCTGACGAAGGCCGGGCACAAGCTGTGGTGGTCCGAGACGGTACGCGCCCGCATGCCGCTGCCCGACGAACGCACCGCCCTGCGCCTTCCCGACGCGACCCCGGTCCTGCACGTGTCCCGCGTGACCTGCGGCACTGACGACCAGGCCCTGATCCTCGAAGAACTCCGCATCCCAGCCGACCGCGCCGAACTCACCTACCGGATCACCGCCGACAAGGAACCCACCCGACGCCGCCCGGCATGACCGCGAACGGCAATCGGTCGAAACAGTCTTCACTTCCTCAAGGGCGCGCCTGCGGCGCGCCGGGACGCCCGGCCGCCCCGGCCGGGCGTGCGGCGTGGCCGCCGGTCCCGGCCGAGCGCCGGACGCCCCACACGACAGCACGCCCGAGGAGTCGAAGGGACGACCGGGCGTCGAGGGCCGGGGCGCGGGTGGCTGGGGGTCGCCGGCCTCCGAGACTTTAGGCAGCCACCATGGGGCGAGCCTCGAAGAACAGGGGGCCAATCGGACACAACCGCAGGCAGGTGCACCACCTGCCCGATTCGCTTGAGCAGCGTAAGGCCCCCTGTTCACTCGCCCCATGGCAGCTCCCGCCCAAAGTCTCTCCACCCGACGACGTGCCCACGCACACCGCTCACCAGCGGAAAAGCCCCTCACAGCGGACCGCCGTCACCGTCGACAAGCCCCGTCAGAAGCCCCGCGAGTCGAACGGCCGCACCGGGCGCGCCCACCAGACGAACTACCCCGTGCCCCACGTCGTCCGTCGAAGCGACAGCGCATAACTGCGACGGCTCGAACTCCGCCGCGCGCAGCGCCAGGTTCACCTGATCGGCAGCCGCACGCGCCACACGCCAGCCCGCCATGTAGTCCACACCACGCACCCAAAGGCCGTGATCGACCCCCGTAACGCCGGGCCCGTCGTCCGGCCCGTTCTCGCCAATACCGATTGCCTTGCTCACTTGGACCCCGATCTAGGTAACGGATCGTCAACTTCCTTCGACCAGGGCAGAAACGCAGCACGACGGCCCCGGTACCATCAGGCACCGGGAACCGCCGTGTTCCCAACCGGGTCACCCTCCGCTTTCCAGGGCATAGGGGGTGGCCCGGTCTCGGTATGTGGTTGTGAAGCGCGGCCCCTCCTCAGAGCGAATGGGAGAGCCCCGAGAAGGGACCGCGCCTCTTGGCCGGAGTGGTCACCTCCAGCCAGCGCCGGGCCGTCGTCCGCTCCCGATCGCGTGGGAGTGGCAGGGGTGACGGCCCGGAGATCAGTCGGGCTTTCGCTCGGTGGTAGCGCCGTCACGGTCGAATCGGC
This sequence comes from Streptomyces sp. NPDC051677, assembly GCF_044453465.1. NCBI lineage: Bacteria > Bacillati > Actinomycetota > Actinomycetes > Kitasatosporales > Streptomycetaceae > Streptomyces > Streptomyces sp. NPDC051677. Next base: position 7,987 of record NZ_JBITCT010000023.1, on the reverse strand, counting down.
ACCAGACGGTCTTGCCGCCCAGGTCGCCGGGACGCCACCACACCGACGAGGCCAGGCGCTGGACGATGAACAGGCCACGGCCGTTGTCCGGCAGAACCGCTTCCGACAGCTCACCGGCCAGACCAGGCGAGAACGCGTCTCCGAGCGGCAGGAGCGGGGGCGAGGAGTCCTCATCTGCGACGCCGATGAACACCCACTTGGGCCAGACCTTGAACGTCATGTCGATACGCCGGGCACCACCAGGACGAGCGAGACCGCGTTCCGGCACCACGTGGTTCACCACGTTGCCGACCAGTTCGGACACGACCAGCCGGGCGTCATCCACGAACTCAGCCGCGCCCGCGTCCGTCAGGAACACGGCCGTCATGTCACGGGCGACCCGTGCCGTGTTCGGTGACTCGGCGAACAGCGAGGCCGTCAGGAAGTACCCGCCTTCCGACGGATTCGACGCCGCGAACCAGTGGTCGAACGCGTCCACCTCGCGGGCAAGGCGTTCAGCTCTTCTTGCCTCCATCACGTCCCTCTCCGGGCCCTGTACGACCCCTCATGGCACCGCTTGCATCACGCAAGCCAGTACACGGGCAGACGGGCAAGACCGGCAGCGTTCACCAGGGGGTTCACGTGAACATCGGCAAGGTGCAAGGGGGTTCACCAATGAACCCCCTTGGGTGAAACTCCTGTGACAGGATGAACACTCGCCGTCATTCTCGGGTTGGCAGGGGAGCATGAACCGGGAGCCGAACGCGCACTTAATCGCAGCCATGACCGAGGCTCAGGTCTCGAACAAGGGGCTTGCCAAGCGCATGCAGGATGCCGCCGCCAAACGCGGCATCAATCTCGGGACAACTCACATCGCAATCCAGAGATGGCGCGACGGCTCCGGCATCAAGCCCGGGACGGCAGCGATCATGGCCGACGTTCTCTCGGCCAAGCTCGGACGCCGAGTCTCCCCCGGCGATCTCGGCTTCTTCGACCACACCAGGGCAAGCTCACCGGAGCCAACCGGCTACCCCAGCACGCTCCCAGAGGCCCTAGATGTGCTTGACGGACTCGCCCAGGAGCGCGCCGACGCGTCTACGACGGACCATCTGATCGTCTCGGACGCCGACCTCAGCTCAGCGGTCCTGTCATGGATGATCGCCCGCCCCGACGGCATCGAGACCGATCGGCCGGCGCAACAGCGCGTCGGCATGCGTGACGTGCGCGCGATCAGGGACGCCGCCGCTACCTTCATGCAGCTCGACTTCAAGTACGGCGGAGGCCACGGCCACCGGGCGTTACGTCACTACTTCCGCTACGAGGTCCTGCCCCTGCTGAGCGTGAGCTACAGCGCGAAGGTGGGAACGGCCCTGTTCGGTGCCGCAGCCGAGGTCTCCCAACTACTGGCGTGGACCGCGTACGACACCGGCAACCACCGACTTGCCCACCGCTACCTCACATCCACGCTGCGCCTGTCGCAGGTCATCGACGACCGAATGTTCGGGGCCCGCATCCTCGGCAACCTCAGCCACCAGGCGAACTACTTGGGCAACCACGCCCAAGCCATCCAGCTTGCCCGCGCCGCAGTCGAGGGCGCCAAGGGACGAGCCACCCCACGCGCCATGGCGAACTACGCAGCCATGGAAGCCCGCGCCCTGTCCAACGCGGGCGACCGCATCGCAGCTACCCGTGCAATGAACGAGGCCGCACGACACTTCGAGCGCGCCGACTCCGCCGAGGACCCAGCCTGGCTCGCCTATTTCGACGAAGCCGAACTCATGGGCGAACTCTGCCACTGCTTCCGCGACCTCAAGATGCGACGTGAAGCCGCCGAGCAGGCCCAACGAGCCGTGGACAGCACCGACCCGAAGTACGCCCGAACCCTCGGCTTCTGCCGCATGGTGCTGGCCCAGAGCCAGTTACTCAACGGCGAGGTAGAGGCCGCCCTCACAACCGCGAGCCTCGCAGTCGAGGGCGGCGACTCCCTTCAGTCCTCACGCTTCCAGCGCTACGTCACCGACTTCCAGCGCGAGATCGGCGTACACGCGACGACGCCGGCCGTGGCCGCCTTCAACGAGAAGGTGAACGACGCGTTCGCCCGCCTGGACGAGGACGACTGACAGCTACCAGGGCCGCCAGTCCCGAGGCCCCTGATCATCCCGGAGGCCGGCGATACGCCGCCGGTACTCAGCCGCCGTCTCCTCGTTCTCCCGCACGTTCTGCATGAGCCACGTCGTCATACCGAACTCTTGCAGCCCACGCAGGGTCTCGTACCCGTGCCAGTCGTACAGATCCCGCCCGTACGCGGCGACGAAATCAGCGTACTGCGCATCGGTCTGCCAGCCGAGACTGTGATGCTCCACGGACGTCACCATGAGATCCCACTCAGGATGGTCGAAGCAGAACGCCTCGAAGTCGATCAGGACCACCCGCCCCTGGTCATCCACCATCAGGTTCTGCACGTGCGCATCCCCGTGCACCGGCCCCTTGGGCGACTCGAACCGCAGCTCCGCGTACTTGTCCCGCAGCTCCCGCCACCGCTTCCGCAGAAAGGCCCGGTCATCCTCCGGGATCGCAGCCTTGTCGATCCGCAGTTCCTGCTTCCCGAAGGGATCAAACGACGGCAGGTCGAGGCCGGCGGGAACGGTCAGCGAGTGCAGGTCTTGCAGGATCCCGCCCAGCTCCCCGTATGTAGCCTTGCGGTCCCCCTCGACGATCAGATGCCAGAACGTCACAGGGTGCCCGTCCACCAAGAGCGGCTGTTCGACATCCTCCACGATGCGAGCGGCCGAGAACCCCTCTACTGCAAGCCACCGGGCCACAGCCACTTCCTTGCGCGCCGTGGACATCCACTCCTTGCCCCGCGCGATGCGTACGACCATCGGCACCGAGGCCAGCCGGAACAACGCGTTCTCCCCGAAGCGGATCAGCTCCGCGCCTCTGTCGTCGAGCCCAGCCGTCCGGCACGCGGCACGTAACACCCGCGCAGCCCCAGCCGACGTGAACCCCTCGTCCGTGCGAGCAGCGTCAACCGCCATGCCCGTACCAGCTCCCCTAGTCGCGCGCGATCAACCAGCGCACGCTCACAGGCGACCAACCCGACGCACGCCAGACACGACTACGACCGTACCCGGGGCAACCCCGCGTGCACGAGAGTGACCATGGGCAAGCAAGTCAGAAAATCACAGAACGAAGAACTCTTTAAGGTGAATTCTATCCGCCAAGGGGTGCACAAAAGGCATACCTATAATGATCACCTGGAATAGGGATTACATCCGTCTAGAACACTGGAGCTGTCATGGGGAAGCCATTCGACTCATTCGATAACGCCGCGGTAGCACTGCTAACAGATATGCCTTTGTGGCGACTGCGAGCGATTGAGCGAATCGAACTGTCGAGCGCGTTCTGGTCTGAACGTCATCGAGAAATCCATGTGAGGTCGCTCAAAGAAGTTCTGCATGAGGATTCAGATCGAGCGGAATGGATGCGAGGCAGGCTGTCTGAGATGACTTCGCTAACCCTAGACGGTAGCAACGAAATCGAGCTCATTCTACCCGTCACGGAAATGCCGAAGATCCCTCTACTTGACCTAAGGATCACCGTGGCGGGAAAGCAGGTTCATCGCCTATCTAAAGATGAAAGTGCAAGAATTGCAGCCAAATATGTCATTCAGTTGGCTAGAGGTGCTGATCTTATGCCGACCAATCATGAGCCAGTGCATCTAATCGACTTCCTGACCTTCCTATTTTACCATCCGTCCGAGCCCTATGAGCGCATCGTGAGGAAGTATGACCTTATCGGCTACCATGACCGCACGGGATATCCTGAATTCCTGCCTCAAAGGGAATACCTGCAATCGAAAGAGTTGGACATTCCATTCAATGTAGAGCGTCCATTTCCATCATGGAAGCATGAAGCTGAAGAAATCAACAAGGTAGCCCGGCATTACGTCATTGCAGATTACCTCAGCGGTACAGAACATCCGATTATCGGAATTCCGTATTTCATTGAGGAATTGAAACGCAGGCGCGATAGATTCCGGCAGCACGCTGATGTTCGCCAACCCGAGATGCAAGACGTTAGCAACCTTCTGGCCTACATTCGAACTGCAGTTGTGGAGGCATACAATAATGGAAAGCCCACTCCTGAAGCGCATCGATTTCTTATCGCATACTTCGCCTACGGATACCGATGGATGACCTTTGTGAGGTGCAGGGTACCATTCAATAAATCTTTCGCCATCACGGTAGAGGACCGGAGAGCGATCTACTTCCGGCCCGAACGAGACCTGGACCGGCACGGGTCAATGGCGAGGCTCTTCAAGCAACACTCATGGCACATGGTGGCTTTTGCCGACGCGGAGACCAACCACGTGAGCATTCGAGTTTCCGACCCATCAGTTCTTCTAAAAACATCGAATGGATGGCCCAGGGTTAGCGATGAGAACAAGAGAGATATTACCGAGGACAGAGTCGACGAGGAAGAGCGCACGTTCGAGCTGTATCTTCGTCAAGATTCTACGGAGTGCCGGCGTGAGCGCTTCTATATTGAAGCGCCGCTACGCCTTACCAGAATCCAATCATGGATGCTTAATCTCACAATTCTGATCACACTGTTTGCCTTCTGCTTGCTAGTCAGGCGCATCACTGCGGACGCGCCTGATTTTGTCAAGGACAAGTTCGTGGTGCCCAGTCATGGACTAACCGCCAAAGATCTAAGTGTCATCCTTGTCCCGGTCGCGTTCGCCGCAGCCTTCCTCCTAATTAGAGACACATCAACGCTAAGCATGCGGATTCGCCAGGTTCGTCAAACCATCCTGATGGTAGCTCTATTTGCGCTCTTGGCTGCTGCCTTCTTCCTGATGTGGACTCATTACATCAAGATCGGTTAGTCATTGTTATGCACGCGCGGCCCGGCTGCGGCCCGTAGAGAAGACGATCGCTGATACTCCTCATCTCCTAGTGTTTAGTGCTCCCAATCGGCAACGATCGGCGGGAACAGTACGTCGTGCCAAGGGCGCACCCATTCCTGAAGGTATCGCACGTCGCTTGACGAAGGAACCGGCAGAGCTTCCTCCAGGCATACGAGCGAAGGCATTACAGCGGCATCTCCGATGAGCAGTGCCTCACCTGAGGAAAGCATGGGTAGTGACTGAGTCAACGGCCCGAGAGAGTCAGGAATTAGTCGCTTGACATAGTTCTGATCCTCGGGGTTCGTCAATCGCATTGCTAGAAAGTTGCTGCACTGAGAAAAGATTGTCTCGGAGATTTCCGATGGCCTTTGGCTGACAATTGCTGCCGTGATGCCGTACTTGCGCCCCTCTTTAGCGATTCTTTCAATCGCGGTCCGGGCGGCGTTATATTTTGCTGGCCCACCCTTTGGGACATATTTGTGAGCTTCCTCATACACCACCAAAAGCGGGGTATCCGTTCGCATTTCAGGGTGCGTCTTCTTGTAGTAGTAGGCATAGTCGAAGAGGAGTCGTGAAATGAGCGAAACAGTGATGCTCAAAACCTCGAAGGGGACACCACTGAGGTCGATTACGGTTACATTTGATGTGGATCCATTCGTGTAACCGGTAAATTGCCGCAATGTCTCCTCAAGCGTCGTTTCTTGCGCTCTCTTTCCCATCAAGAAGTCGAGCCTTCGATCGTGAACGCGATTCTCCAGGCGAGTGATGAAATTATCCAGCTTTCCATGCAATTGTCCTTGCTTTTGGCCGCGCGCCCCGTCAATCATCTCCTCATTTTTGTTGCGGACCGCCCTAAGCACGTCTTCAAAATCAAACCTTAGAGGTGAGTCGTAGTGAATTCGCTCCCTCAGCTTCTCTTCGCCATCAAAGTGCGCTCGACGACTATCGGTCACCGCGCGCTTCAAGACGGCGACTTGGTTGTGAGATTGTTCTTCCCTGCTCTCGATCAGGAGATCTTGGAGCTCCTCCGAATTCAGCAACCAGAAGGGCAGTGTGAGCTGATCAACATTGAGAAAGGTCGCGTCAGGAAATGCAGTCTGATATTCGCAGTGAATGTCAAAAATTACGATGTGTGTGTTATTGAGCCGGTAGTCTCCGTGGCGGGAATCTCTTATGCTGGTTGCAGTTTGAATGATCCTAGCCATCGCATGCGACTTTCCAGATCCAGTGGAACCAACAATCGCGAGGTGCCGGTTAAAGAACTTGTCTCCGTCAACTGGGACATCAACGTGGCGTTCGTGTGCCAGTTGAGCAAACAGGAACTTCTTTTCATCCGGAACGGTGTCGTATACCTTTTGAACTTCGCTGCGTGTGGCCACTTCGACCGATTTAGGAGGGATGGCAATGCTGCCTCCGCCCCTCTCAAAGTTGTCATCTGCGTCGAGGAATCCGAGCGGAAGTGCTTCCAGGATGTACACCCGCTGGTGTTCCGAAGGCCCCGATCCATTTCCCGAAGAAACCGGCTTGAGCTCGATTGAGAAGTTTTCAATGATTGCAATGATGGAACAATCGGCGCTATCGAATACTCGCAAATACGAGCCAACCTTAAGCGGATCCCCCTCGGACAGCTCCTTAATGTCAGTGACGGCGATCTTAATACGATCGGGGTAGACTCCGACAACCTCAGCGCTTGACACTGCTTCCCCCAGTCTTGAAAACTTCACACAGGTCAGAAGGTGACTCCACGATCACATGTCGAACCCTGGCGTCACGGAATTGGTTCTCGGATGGGTCAGTGAGGTAGAAGTCGTGTACTTCATTTATTTTCACCTGACCGACCATTTGTGCCAGTAGCGGGTAATCGACCAGCTTGATTCCATGGCCGGGGAGGGGCGGGGAAACGAGACTTTGGACGCTGAAATCTGCACCGCCATAGTCAAACCCGTCATGAAAGTGCTCTCTTTGCTGCCACAGAGCATGCTTAAGTGAGATCAATTCGACAGGACCGCGGAAGCTTACGTATGGTGCCGGTGACTCGCCGGCGAAGTATCGACGACGGAGGCACACCACAACGTCAACCAGATCCAGCGGGTGAGTCTGATCGTCGCATTCGATGATGAGGAGTCGCTCTCGTGGGGGCACATGTGCGGTGGCGCTTTTGTACTGCTCGCGAAGCAGTCTCAAGTACTTTTCATGGCCGCAGATCTGAGCGTAACTGGCTTCGAACACGGCTGCACGAGCCTGATGCACTAGATCCCTCAGATCGCGAAGTGTGATTCTCCGTTCTCCGGGTGGCCGTTTCAGGATGACATCACGCAGGTAGCCATGAATGACAGCATGCCAGCAAAAGGCTTCTGCTTCGTTCCGGGCCCGAAGTGCTCTCTTCAGGTGATTAATGACTGTACTGAATTGTGAAACGAAGTCCGGAGCGAAAATTACCTCGAAGGATTTCGTGAACCACTCTTTGATGTCATTGCTGTAGTCCTTGGAAAATTCTCCCAGGGCACTTTCGAGTTCTTCCCTGCTGAGTCGCAGTGTCCCGCCCGGAGTTCGGTCGGGGAAATGACCGTAGAGTGCGAATCTCGCGGTATTGTCGGCGGAGAACTGGTGCACCATTTGCTGGACCGCTGGCGCAATCCGCGAAAGGCTATAGGGAACACTTCTGTGTTTGACCTGGATATGGAAGGTGTGAACGCCGATATCTTGTGCACCCTCGATCTCGACGGCGACACCGGGGTTCGTCAGAACTTGTAGAAGAGACGCGTCGAACTGAAAAGCGAAGCCTTTGATGGCATGGTGTCCTCCGTCAGAGGACCGTTTCTTACCGCCCAGCGTCGTGCACCCCTCCCAGTGTTGCGGCAAGGTCCCGGGGCAGGCGCAGAGGGAGTGTGTGAGCCACCGTGACGTATGTTGCCAACCACCCAACATGGTACGCGTGGTGGCACATCGGCGCGGTCGCTTGCCGGCCGGGGGTGGGCCAGCATCATGCGAGCATCCTTTAAGTGGACGTTAAGTCCGATCTTCCCCGGTTCGTGATCGCTCGATCGTGGGACTGATACTCGTCCGGGGCGACTGCTCGTCATGCCCATGCTGGGA
>NZ_JBITCT010000022.1:75484-160751 GCF_044453465.1 Streptomyces sp. NPDC051677 | reverse complement strand
GACGGAGGAACTCCCACTCCTGATCAGACAGTTCATGGCGACGTATCACACGACCATGATCCACTACTCAAGATCAATTGAAGACACGACCTAGGTGCGGTACAGCGCGTCGACCTCGTTCGCGTAAGCGTTTTCGATCGCCTTGCGCTTCAGTTTCAGCGACGGCGTCAGCAGTCCGTGCTCCTCGGTGAACGGCTGGGCGAGGATGCGGAACGTGCGGATCGACTCGGCCTGCGAGACCAGCGTGTTCGCCGCCACGACCGCCCGGCGCACCTCCGCCTCCAGATCCGCGTCGCGCACCAGCTCGACGGGCGTCAGCTGCGGTTTGCCGCGCATCTGCAGCCAGTGCTCGACGGCCTCGTGGTCGAGGGTGACCAGCGCGGCCACGAACGGCCGGTCGTTGCCGACGACGATGCACTGGCTGACCAGCGGATGGTCGCGCACCCGCTCCTCCAGCAGCCCCGGCGAGACGCTCTTGCCGCCGGAGGTGACCAGGATTTCCTTCTTGCGGCCGGTAATGGTGAGGTAACCGTCTTCGTCGAGGGAACCCAGGTCGCCGGTGGCCAGCCAGCCGTCGTGCAGGGTCTCGTCGGTGGCCTTGGGGTTGTTGAGGTAACCCTGGAACACGTTGTCGCCGCGCAGCCAGATCTCGGCGTCGTCCGCGATGTGCACGGTCATCCCCGGGATGGGCTGGCCGACGGTGCCGTACCGGGTGCGTCCCGGCGGGTTGGCGGTCGCGGCCGCGGTCGTCTCCGTCAGGCCGTAACCCTCGTAGATCTGCACGCCCGCGCCGGCGAAGAACAGGCCGAGCTTGCGGTCCATGCCCGAGCCGCCGGACATGGCGTGCCGGACTCGGCCGCCCATGGCCGCGCGCACCTTGGAGTAGACGAGCTTGTCGAAGAGCTGGTGCTGCATGCGCAGGCCCGCCGAGGGGCCGGGGCCGGTGCCCCAGGCCTTCGCCTCGATGGCCTCCGCGTAGTTCACGGCCACGTCGACGGCCTTCTCGAACGGCCCGGCCCTGCCCTCCCGCTCCGCCTTGCGACGGGCCGCGTTGAAGACCTTCTCGAAGATGTACGGCACGGCCAGGAAGAACGTCGGCCGGAAGGCGGCCAGGTCGGGGAGCAGGGCGGCCGCTTGCAGCTGGGGCTGGTGGCCGAAGCGGACCCTGCCGCGGATCGCCGCGATCTGCACCATCCGCCCGAAGACGTGCGCGAGCGGCAGGAACAGCAGGGTCGCCGCCTCGTCGCCCCGCTTGGAGTGGAACACCGGCTCCCAGCGCTCGATGACCGTGTCCGCCTCGAACATGAAGTTGCCGTGCGAGATGACACAGCCCTTGGGCCGGCCCGTCGTACCGGAGGTGTAGATGATCGTCGCGGTCGAGTCGGGGGTGACCGCTTCGCGGTGCCGGTGCACCACGTCGTCCTCGATGGAGGCGCCGGCCTCGTACAGCTCCTGCACACAGCCCGAGTCCAGCTGCCACAGCTGCCGCAACTGAGGGAGGCGGTCGATGACGGTGGCGATCGTCATCGCATGGTCCTCGTGCTCGACGACCGCGGCTGTGCACTCGGCGTCGTAGAGCATCCAGAAACACTGTTCCGCGGAGGAGGTCGAGTAGATCGGCACCACCTGGGCGCCGATCGTCCACAGGGCGTAGTCGAACAGCGTCCACTCGTAACGGGTGCGGGACATGATCGCGACGCGGTCGCCGAACCGGATGCCCTGGGCGAGCAGGCCCTTGGCGAGGGCGAGCACCTCGTCGCGGAACTCGGCGGCGGTCACGTCCCGCCATTCGCCCCGTTCGTCCTTGCGGCCGAGGCTGATGTACTGCGGGTCGTCCTGGGCGTGTTGGAAGACGACGTCGGCCAGACCGCCGACCGGCGGTGCCAACGCCAACGGAGGGTTGGTGAACTCGCGCAAACCCGTACCCCGCTTCTCATGGCCCCACAGCGCCGTGAAAGCTACCCCACCCGACGACGGGGCGGGAGGGGGCCGGAAAGCGAGCGATGCTCTCGTCTGCGCTGGTCAGTGCCGGAAAATGGGCTCACATGGGGAAGGGTCGGACAGAAAGCTGACGGTTGAGTAAGTTTCGGCACCGTAATCTCCACCGAATCTGCCCGTACCGCTTACGCTGCCCGACCCCTCCCGAGGCCCGTCACGGCCTTCGTCGCCGATCCCTGCCCCATGGGTCCCGGGCGCGGGTTCACCCTCTCTTCCGACAGCGGCGGAGCGTCCGATTCCGTTACTCCGGCCGCAGGTGAACGCGGACCGCAGGGGGTGCTCGCGCAGTTCAGCCCTCGTCGGCTTCCCGGGTTTCCCGGGCCTCCCGGGCCTCCCGGGCCTCCCGGGCCTCCCGTGCTTCCCGCGGGTCGATGCGCCGGGCGGGCCCCGCCGTCGGCCGCCGGTGCAGGCGGTCGCCGCCCGCCAGGATCGCCGCCGCCAGGGCGTCCGCGGCGCCCTGGGCCGACGTACGCCTGCCTCCGTGCACCAGCACGAAGTCGACCCGTCCCAGTTCCGGCAGCCCCGCCCGATCCGGGATCCGCACCAGGCCCGGCGGGATCAGGCCCCGCGAGTGCGCCATCACGCCCAGGCCCGCCCGGGCCGCCGCGATGAGGCCGTTGAGGCTGCCGCTCGTGCAGACGATCCGCCAGGCCCGCCCCTGCCGCTCCAGCGCCTCCAGGGCCAGCGCCCGGGTGATGCCCGGCGGCGGGAAGACGATCAGCGGAACCGGACGCTCGGCGTCCAGACGCAGCCGCTCCGCGCCGATCCACACCAGCCGGTCGTGCCACACCAGCTCGCCCCGCGGATCCTCGGGGCGCCGCTTGGCCAGCACCAGGTCCAGTTTTCCGGCGGCCAGCTGCTCGTGCAGGGTGCCCGACAGCTCCACCGTCAGTTCCAGGTCGACCTCGGGGTGGTCGTGGCGGAAGCCCTCCAGGATCTCCGGGAGCCGGGTCAGGACGAAGTCCTCCGAGGCGCCGAAGCGCAGCCGGCCGCGTAGCCGGGTGCCGGTGAAGAAGGCCGTGGCCTGTTCGTGCACGTCCAGGATCCGGCGCGCGAAGCCGAGCATCGCCTCGCCGTCCTCCGTGAGCTCCACGGAGTGCGTGTCCCGGGTGAACAGCGCCCGGCCCGTCGCGTCCTCCAGGCGCCGCACATGCTGGCTGACGGTGGACTGGCGCAGCCCGAGCCGCCGCGCGGCCTGCGTGAAACTCAGCGTCTGGGCGACGGCGAGGAAGGTGCGCAGATGGGAGGGTTCGTACACGCCCGCCACAGTAACCGTTGTCATCGCGATTCGCGATGACAGTGAGAGCGGTATGCCAGATTCCCGATCACGGTGCGCGGGAGGACGATGGAGAGGGGCCCTCCGGGCCCGGACGCAAGCCCATCGAACCGCACGTGGAGCACCGTGAAACGCCTGCACTGGCCGAGTTGGATGCCGGTCGACCCCTACATCCTGCTGTTGCTCGGGACCGTCGGGCTCGCGGCGCTGTTCCCGGCCCGCGGCACCGCCGCCGACGTGGCCTCCGGCGCCTCCACGGCCGCGATCGCCTTCCTCTTCTTTCTGTACGGCGCCCGCCTGTCCACCCGTGAGGCGCTGGACGGACTGAAACACTGGCGACTCCATGTGACCGTCCTGGCCTGCACTTTCGTGGTCTTCCCGCTGCTGGGCCTGGCCGCGCGCGGCCTCGTCCCGGTGTTCCTCACCCACCCGCTCTACCAGGGGCTGCTCTTCCTCGCCCTCGTCCCGTCGACGATCCAGTCGTCGATCGCCTTCACCTCCATCGCCCGCGGCAACGTGCCCGCCGCGATCTGTGCGGGCTCCTTCTCCTCGCTGGTCGGCATCGTCGTCACCCCGCTGCTTGCGGCGGCCCTGCTCGGCAGCAGCGGCGGCGGCTTCTCCGCCGACTCGCTCGTCGAGATCGTGCTGCAACTGCTCGTGCCGTTCCTCGCGGGGCAACTGCTGCGCCGCTGGATCGGCGGCTTCGTCGCCCGGCACAAGAAGGTGCTGGGACTGGTCGACCGCGGCTCGATCCTCCTCGTCGTCTACACCGCGTTCAGCGAGGGCATGGTCCAGGGCATCTGGCACCAGGTCAGCGCCGTACGACTGGGCGGACTGCTCGTCGTCGAGGCCGTGCTGCTCGCGGTGATGCTGACCCTGACCTGGTACGGCGGCAAGGCGCTGCGGTTCGATCGTGAGGACCGCATCGCCATCCAGTTCGCCGGCTCGAAGAAGTCCCTCGCCTCCGGACTGCCCATGGCGAGCGTCCTGTTCGGCGCGCACGCCTCCCTCGCCGTACTGCCGCTGATGCTCTTCCACCAGATGCAGCTCATGGTGTGCGCCGTCATCGCCAAACGTCGGGCACGGGATCCGCTTCAGGCCTCGGGGGAACGTCTTGACGAGCGGGCCCGGGCCAGGGCGTGAGACGGCCGTCGGCGGGAGAGGCCGAGAGCGGACGAGCGGTCCACCGAACCACTGGCTGCCGACGACCTCCAGCTCACGGCACCAGAACCACCTTCCCCAGATTGCTCCGTGACTCGATCGTCTCGTGTGCCTCGGCGGCGTCCTCCAGGCCGAATTCCCGGTGGACGGCCGGCTTCAGCGTCCCCTCCGCGAACAGCTGCCACAGCTCCTGCCGCCACCGCTCGTACACCTCCGGCCTCCCGCGCGCGACGTGGGCCATCTGGAAGCCGATCACGGACTTCGCACCCACCAGCAGGTCGTACGCCCGGATCGTCCCGCCGCCCGAGCTGTAGGCCACGAGTCGCCCGCCGGGAGCGAGGGCCGCGACGGCGGGGGTGAGCAACGCGCCGCCGACGGCGTCCAGGACGTAGTCGACGGGGGCTCCCCAGTCGGCGCGGTCGTAGGCGATGACGTCGTCGGCGCCCACTGCGCCCACGAAGTCGGACTTCGCCGGGTCGGACACGGCGCCCACGACCCGGGCCGCGCCGCGCGTGCGCGCCAGCTGCACGGCGAGGTGGCCGACCCCGCTCGCCGCCGCGGTGACGAGGGCAGCCTCGCCGGGCTCGGGCCGCGCGGCCGTGAGGGCGCCCAGCGCGACCAGGCCGCTGCGCACGAGGGCGACGGCGTCGACCGCGCTCGCGTCCTCCGGGACGGGGGATGCCATGGCCTCGTTCAGGAGCGCGAAGTCGGCGTAGCCGTGACCGAAGCACAGGCCCGTCACGCGCTCGCCGACCCGGAATCCGGCGACCCCGGGCCCGACGGCCACGACCTCCCCGGCGATCTCGCCGCCGAGCGAAATCGGTTCCGTGCCCTCGGTGACCTTGCGGACGACGGGCAGGGTCACGCCGATCGCCGCGCAGCGTACGAGGAGTTCGCCCGGGCCGGGCTCGGGGACGGGCGCCTCCTCCAGGAACAGCGGTCCGCCGATGGAGTCGTACCGGACGCGACGCATCGCACCTCCAGAATTCGTTGGGACTCCCAACGATATCCAGGAGGTCGTTGGGAAGTCCAATGAGTTCGGTAGGCTGGGGACATGTCCGAAGCGCCCCTCGCCGCCATCCGCTCTCTCCCCAGCTGGCTCCTCGGTCGGGCCGCCGCACGCGGCCGCGCCCTGGTCGCCGACGCTCTTGCCGTCGAGGGCCTGAAGATGTGGCACCACGTCGTGCTCTCCGCCGTCCGCGATCTCGCCCCCGTCGCTCAGGCCGACCTCGGGCGCAGTGTCGGACTCGACCCCAAGGACCTGGTCGGCATCCTCAACGACCTGCAGTCCGCGGGCCTCGCCGTGCGCGCTCCGGATCCCGGTGACCGTCGGAAGAACGCCGTGTCGCTCACCGAGGAGGGCCGACAACTGCTCCAGCGCTGTGAGACGGCCGCTCGGGAGGCGAACGACGCCCTGCTCGCCCCGCTCTCGGCGGCCGAGCGGGACCGGTTCTTGGGCCTGTTGACCCGGATTTCCGGCACGGAGGGCTGACGGTGGATAACGTTCCGTCATGACCGCACCGCTCGCGCTCGTCCCCGCGCACACCGCCCTTGTCCTCGTCGACCTGATGGACCGCATCGTCGCGCTGCCCCTGGAGCCCCGTAAGGGGACCGAAGTGCTGTCCGTCGCCGAGGAGTTGGCCGCCGAGTTCCGCTCGGCGGGCGGCCCCGTCGTCCTCGTCCGCGTCGAGCGCCCGGGGGTCGCCGAGCAGCCGCCCGGCAGCGGTCTGGTCCAAGGGCTGCTCCAGGAAGGCGACCTGGAGATCGTCAAGCGCACCATCGGCGCCTTCCAGGGGACCGGACTGGACGACCGTCTCCGTGAACTCGGCGTCACCACGCTCGTGTTCGGCGGCATCGCCACCAACCTCGGCGTCGAGTCCACCGCCCGTGCCGCCGGCGACCTCGGCTACGACCTGCTCTTCGTCGAGGACGCGATGTCCGCTCTCACCGAAGCCGAGCACGAGGCGTCGGTGAAACTGGACTTCCCCCGGCTGGGGACGGTGGTGCGCGCGGCCGAGGTTCGGTTCATGACCGCCTGAGGCGGGAGCGGCTCACGAGGGGCAGGGGCGGCACGGAAACGTGCGGTGGGCCGAGGCGGGGCCCCTGCGGCGCAGGGGGCGCTCCCCGCCGGTCGGGCCCCGCCGCCGTGCAGCGGGGAACCGGGTCAGCCCCGGGCGGCCGCGGTCCGCAGGGTGATGCGGTCCTCACCCGCGTACACGTTCATGGAACTGCCTCGCAGGAAGCCCACCAGGGTCAGCCCGGTCTCCGCGGCCAGGTCCACCGCCAGCGAGGAGGGCGCCGAGACCGCGGCGAGCACCGGGATGCCCGCCATCACGGCCTTCTGCGCCAGCTCGAACGAGGCCCGCCCCGAGACCAGCAGGATCGCCCGGGACAGCGGCAGGTCCCCGCCCTGCAGGGCGCGGCCGACCAGCTTGTCGACCGCGTTGTGCCGGCCCACGTCCTCCCGGACGTCGAGCAGCTCGCCGTCCTCCGAGAACAGGGCCGCCGCGTGGAGCCCCCCGGTCCGGTCGAACACCCGCTGGGCCGCCCGCAGCCGGTCGGGGAGGCTCGCGAGCAGCTCGGGCTCGATCCGCAGCGGGGGAGTGTCGGCGATCGGCCAGCGGGTCGTCGTACGGACCGCGTCCAGGCTCGCCTTTCCGCACAGGCCGCAGGAGGAGGTGGTGTAGACGTTCCGCTCGAGGGTGATGTCGGGGATCGTCACACCGGGGGCCGTGCGTACGTCGACCACGTTGTAGGTGTTGGACCCGTCGGCCGTCGCGCCCGCACAGTAGACGATGTTCAGCAGATCCGATGCGCCGGCCAGGACGCCTTCGCTGACCAGGAAGCCGGCGGCCAGCGCGAAGTCGTCACCGGGCGTGCGCATGGTGATCGCGAGCGGCTTGCCGTTGAGCCGGATCTCCAGTGGTTCCTCGGCGACGAGGGTGTCCGGCCGGGCGGAGACCACTCCGTCCCTGATGCGGACCACCTTGCGTCGTTCGGTGACTCGTCCCATGTCGTCATCAGCCCCGGTTCTGTACGTGCTGGTAGCCGAAGCGGCCCTTGATGCAGAGATTGCCGTGCGTCACCGGGTTGTCGTGCGGTGACGTCACCTTCACGATCTCATTGTCCTGCACGTGACTCCTCCCCCGGCTGAAGCCGGGGGCTTCTCGTTACGCCGGGTTGGCGTAGCGACGGACCAGCCCGGCCCGTAGAACGTTGAGAGCGCCCACCGTGTCGGCGTGCGCGGTGTGGCCGCATGAGACGCAGTGGAACCTTTCCTGTGTGGGCCGGTTCTCCTTCGCGGTGTGCCCGCATTCGGGGCAGGTGCGGGAGGTGTCGCGGGGGTCCACGGCGATCACTTCCCGTCCGGCGCTTTCAGCCTAATTCCCGTGCAGGATCGTCAGGAACACCTCCCATCCGGCGTCGTTGATCGACTTGTTGAGTCCGGCCTTCGCGGCGGCCCCGTTGGGCAGGAACGCGCCTGCCTGGGCGGGGTCGGGTTTCGGCGCGGGGGCCTTGTTCATGTTGCGGATCTTGAGGTCTTCGTGCGCGATGAAGTCGTGTGCGCGGACCAGACTCAGCGCGGTCTTGTGTGCGTGGTCGAGCCGCTGACGCCGGACCTTGCCGAAAGGGTGCGCGCGTGCGCGCGGCACCGGGCCGGAGCCCGCGGCGGTCCCCGCGCCGGTTGTGCAAGCGGTTTCGAAAAACCGGTCGGTCCGACCGTTCGGCGCAGCTCGTATACCGTTCACCGAAAACTGTCGACGCGCCGCCTTCTCAACGCCCTTGTGGGTTCCTAACGTTCAGGATTCATGAGTCCCCCTGTCGCACCGCCCGGCTGGAGCCGCTGGCTCGTCCCCCCGGCCGCGCTCTCGGTCCATCTCTCCATCGGCCAGGCCTACGCATGGTCCGTGTTCAAGCCGCCGCTGGAGTCCGCGCTCGACCTCAGCGGCACGCAGAGCGCGCTTCCCTTCCAGCTCGCCATCGTCATGCTCGGCCTGTCCGCGGCCTTCGGCGGCACGCTGGTGGAGCGCAACGGGCCGCGCTGGGCGATGACCGTCGCCCTGGTCTGCTTCTCGTCCGGCTTCCTGATCTCCGCGCTCGGCGCCGCCACCGAGCAGTACTGGCTGATCGTCCTCGGCTACGGCTTCGTCGGCGGAATCGGTCTCGGCATCGGTTACATCTCACCCGTCTCCACACTGATCAAGTGGTTCCCGGACCGTCCCGGCATGGCCACCGGCATCGCCATCATGGGCTTCGGCGGCGGCGCGCTGATCGCCTCGCCCTGGTCGGCGCAGATGCTGGAGTCGTTCGGCTCCGACAGCTCCGGGATCGCGCTCGCCTTTCTCGTGCACGGGCTTTCGTACGCGGTCTTCATGACGCTGGGCGTACTGCTGGTGCGGGTGCCGCGCAGCGAGCGGCCGGCAGCGGGCGGGCCGAGCGCCGTCGAGGGCGTGCAGGTCTCGGCGCGCAGTGCGGTGCGCACCCCCCAGTTCTGGTGCCTGTGGGTCGTGCTCTGCATGAACGTGACCGCCGGCATCGGCATCCTGGAGAAGGCCGCGCCGATGATCAAGGACTTCTTCGCCGACAGCTCCACCCCGGTCTCGGTGTCCGCCGCCGCCGGCTTCGTCGCCCTGCTGTCCGCGGCGAACATGGCCGGCCGGATCGGCTGGTCGTCCACCTCCGACCTGATCGGACGCAAGAACATCTACCGGGTGTACCTGGGCGTCGGCGCCCTGATGTACGGGCTGATCGCGCTGATCGGCGACTCGTCGAAGCCCCTGTTCGTCCTGTGCGCGCTGGTGATCCTCTCCTTCTACGGCGGCGGGTTCGCGACCATCCCCGCCTACCTCAAGGACCTGTTCGGGACCTACCAGGTCGGCGCGATCCACGGCCGGCTGCTCACCGCGTGGTCCACGGCCGGCGTGCTCGGCCCGCTGATCGTGAACTGGATCGCCGACCGGCAGGAGGACGCCGGAAAGCACGGCTCGTCGCTGTACACGCTGTCCCTGTTCATCATGATCGGGCTGCTCGCCGTCGGCTTCGTCGCCAACGAACTCGTCCGTCCCGTCCACCCCCGTCACCACGTGCCCGCCCAGAAGGAGGTTGCCGATGTCGAACGACAGCAGCCCGAGTCCGCAGCCTGACCGGCGGCCGCTGATCGCCTTCGCCTGGCTGTGGGTGGGGGCGCCGCTCGTCTACGGGCTGTACGAGCTCGTGCAGAAGGCGACGCAGTTGTTCACCGGGTAACGGTTTTCGAGGGGCGCGTGTGCGCCGGGTGGATGTTCGGTGGTTGCTCGGGCGTCCGAGGGCTATGGGGAAGCCGACAACCCGGGAACCGGTTTCCTGTCGCTTCACGCGCCCACGTACCCGTGAGTCACTGATCAGACTGGAGGATCCCGCTACCCAAGGCAACGAGGGGGACCCCCCAATGAACGGCTCGCGCATCGCCGCCGTCGGCCACTACCAGCCCGCCAAGGTGCTCACCAACGAGGACCTGGCGGGCCTGGTCGACACGAGTGACGAGTGGATCAGGAGCCGGGTGGGCATCCGCACGCGCCACATCGCCGGCCCCGACGAGCCCGTGGACGAGCTGGCCGCGCACGCCGCCGCCAAGGCGCTCGCCTCGGCCGGCCTCACACCGGCCGACATCGACCTGGTGCTGGTCGCGACCTCCACGGCCGTCGACCGCTCGCCCAACATGGCCGCCCGGGTCGCCGCCCGGCTCGGCATTCCGCAGCCGGCCGCGATGGACGTCAATGTCGTCTGCGCCGGCTTCACCCATGCGCTGGCCACCGCCGACCACACCGTCCGTGCGGGCGCGGCGACCCGCGCCCTGGTCATCGGCGCCGACAAGATGTCCGAGGTGACCGACTGGAGCGACCGCACCACCTGCGTGCTCGTCGGCGACGGCGCGGGCGCGGCCGTGGTCGAAGCCTGCCCCGACGGGGTCGAGCCCGGCATCGCGCCCGTGCTGTGGGGCTCGGTGCCCGAGATGGGCCACGCCGTGCGCATCGAGGGGCAGCCGGCGCGGTTCGCGCAGGAAGGGCAGAGCGTCTACCGCTGGGCCACCACCCAACTGCCGCCCCTGGCGCGACAGGCCTGCGAGCGGGCCGGACTCACTCCCGAGGACCTCGCCGCCGTCGTCCTGCACCAGGCGAACCTGCGCATCATCGAACCCCTCGCGCAGAAGATCGGCGCCGTCAACGCGGTCGTCGCACGCGACGTCACCGAATCGGGCAACACCTCCGCCGCCAGCATCCCGCTGGCCTTCTCCAAGCTCGTCGAGCAGGGTTCCGTCTCCACGGGCGACCCGGTGCTGCTGTTCGGCTTCGGCGGCAACCTGTCGTACGCGGGCCAGGTCGTGCGCTGCCCGTGAGCGGGAGGGCCGGGGCGGGCCGCTCGCGCCGCGCGGCCGCGCCGCAGTGTGACGCGATCGACCGTGCCCCGGGCTGGTCCACTGTGCGCCGTAGACTGTAGACGAAAGACAATCGATACTCGGCTGTAGACAGCCGCCCCCCGCCCGTAGCCGGCCGAGCGGCGGCTGCAGAGGGCCGACACGTCAATCGATACGGGGCTTTCGGGGCGCGGTTGCCCGGTGTTGCCCAGGAGGGGGACCGACCGATGTTGTCGCCAGGACTGCCACAGGGTGCGGTGCCCAAGCTCGAACGGCCCGGCCCGCTGCGCGACCGCGTCTACGAGGCACTGCTCGAACTCATCACCACCCGCGCCCTCCAGCCCGGCCAGCACCTTGTCGAGAGCGAGCTCGCCACGCACCTCGGCGTCTCGCGGCAGCCGGTGCGGGAGGCGCTGCAGCGGCTGAACACCGAGGGGTGGGTGGACCTCCGGCCCGCCCAGGGCGCGTTCGTGCACGAGCCGACCGAGGAGGAGGCGGACCAACTCCTCACCGTTCGCACGCTGTTGGAGGCCGAAGCCGCACGGCTCGCCGCCGCGCACGCGGACAAGGCGGGCATCGAGGCCCTGGACGAGATCCAGGCCCAGGGGATGCAGGCCGTCGCCGAGGACGACGTGGACGCCGCCGTCGCCCTGAACGCCCGTTTCCACGCCAAGATCATGGAGATCGCGGGCAACGCGGTCCTCGCCGAGCTGGCGGCCCAGGTCGACCGCCGGGTGCGCTGGTACTACACGCCGATCGCCCGGCAGCGCGGCCACCAGTCCTGGGAGGAGCACCGCGAACTGATCGCCGCGATCGTCGCTCATGACGAGCAGTCGGCGACCCGGCTGATGCGGGAGCACACCGAGCACACCCGGCGCTCGTATCACGCCCGCGCCAAGTCCTGAGCCCTCCCTCCACCGCTGCCCGATCCCATCCCGGGGTGCCGCCACTCTGCTTTGTCCTGTGAGTGGAGAAAGTTGGCAGCAATCTGTGCACAGCTTCTTCCCAGGTTCGGCAGCCGCTGCTACGTTCCCTTCGAAAGCCCGATACTGGTGGCCGAATTGAGGCGGGGAGGGGTTCGTGAGACGCATGACGGCACGACCCGCGAACGCTCACCAGGCCCGCCTGCTCAAACTGTTGCGGGACAGCGGCCCCAACTCCCGTGCCCAGCTGGGTGATCGGGTCGATCTGTCCCGGTCCAAGCTGGCCGTGGAGGTGGACCGGCTCCTGGAGACGGGGCTGGTCGTGGCCGACGGACTCGCCGCCTCGCGCGGTGGCCGCCGTTCACACAACGTCCGGCTCAACCCCGGGCTGCGCCTGCTCGGCGTCGACATCGGCGCGACGTCGGTCGACGTCGCCGTCACCAACGCCGAACTGGAGACCCTCGGACACCTCAACCAACCCCTCGACGTACGTGAGGGACCGGTCGCGGTCTTCGAGCAAGTCCTGTCCATGGCCGCGAAGTTGAGGGCGACGGGACTCGCCGAGGGCTTCGACGGCGCCGGCATCGGGGTACCCGGTCCGGTTCGTTTCCCCGAGGGTGTGCCGGTCGCGCCGCCGATCATGCCGGGCTGGGACGGCTTCCCCGTGCGGGAGGCGCTCAGCCAGGAACTCGGCTGCCCGGTCATGGTCGACAACGACGTGAACCTCATGGCGATGGGGGAGCAGCACGCGGGCGTCGCCCGCACCGTGGCCGACTTCCTCTGCGTCAAGATCGGCACCGGCATCGGCTGCGGCATCGTCGTCGGCGGTCAGGTCTACCGCGGCACGACCGGCAGTGCGGGCGACATCGGGCACATCCAGGCCGTGCCCGACGGCCGTCCGTGCGCCTGCGGCAACAGAGGATGCCTGGAGGCCTACTTCAGCGGCGCGGCCGTGGCCCGTGACGCGACGGAGGCGGCCCAGCAGGGCCTCTCGGCGCAACTCGCGGCACGCCTGGAGGAGAACGGCGTGCTCACCGCCGTGGACGTCGCCGCCGCGGCTGCCGCGGGCGACGCCACCTGCATCGAGATGATCCGCGAGGGCGGCAACCGGGTCGGGCAGGTCATCGCCGGACTCGTCTCGTTCTTCAACCCCGGCCTGGTGGTGATCGGCGGTGGGGTGACCGGCCTCGGCCACACCCTGCTCGCCGCGATTCGCACCCAGGTGTACCGCCAGTCGCTGCCGCTCGCGACCGGCAACCTGCCCATCGTCCTGGGGGAGTTGGGCCCCACCGCCGGTGTGATCGGCGCGGCCCGACTGATCAGCGACCATCTGTTCTCACCCGCGTAAGCCAGCTACCGACACGATCCCCGCAAGCCCGCCGTTGACACGGTTCACCAGCACAGCGCCCAGCCTCGCCCTGCTCCGCACGGCCCCGACCAGCCTGTCCTGTTCTTCGTATTCTTTCTGTTCTGCCCTGTCTGCTGTGTCCTGCCCTGAGAACAACGACTTCGTTCTGCCCTGACTCCGGCCCGCACGCCCGCCGAGGGGAACCCACATGGCATCACTGTCACCGCTGCTCAGCATGTCCGACATCACCAAGTCCTTTCCCGGAGTACGGGCGTTGGACGGCGTCGACCTCGACGTCCAGGCCGGCGAGGTGCACTGTCTGCTCGGCCAGAACGGCGCCGGCAAATCCACCCTCATCAAGATCCTGGCCGGCGCCCACCAGCCCGACGGCGGGGTCATCCGCTGGCAGGGCGACCCCGTCACCCTGCGTTCCCCGATCGCGGCCATGCGCCTCGGCATCGCCACCATCTACCAGGAACTCGACCTGGTGGAGCACCTGTCGGTGGCGGAGAACGTCCACCTGGGCCATGAACCCACGGCGGTCGGCTTCGTCGTACGGGGCAAGGCGGCGCGAGCCTCAACAGCCGCCCTGCTGAAGCGACTTGGACATCCGGAGATCGATCCCACCCGGCTCGTGGGCGAGTTGTCGGCGGCTCAGCAGCAGATCGTCTCCATGGCACGGGCCCTCTCGCACGACGTACGGCTCATCGTGATGGACGAACCGTCAGCCGCCCTCGACCCCGACGAGGTCGACAACCTGTTCCGCATCGTCAGCGACCTGACCGCCGACGGAGTGGCCGTCGTGTACATCTCGCACCGCCTGGAGGAGATCCGGCGGATCGGCGACCGCGTGACCGTGCTGAAGGACGGACGGGCGGTGGCGGGCGGACTGCCCGCGAAAACGACGCCGACCCGTGAGGTCGTGGCGCTCATGACGGGACGCAACGTCGAGTACGTCTTCCCCGAGCGCCCGTCCGGCAACGCGGCCGCGGACGGGACGCCCGTGCTGGAGGTGCGGGGGCTGGCCCGGGACGGTGAGTTCGCGGCCCTCGACCTGACCGTGCGGCCCGGAGAGATCGTCGGACTCGCCGGACTGGTCGGCTCGGGGCGCTCGGAGATCCTGGAGACGATCTACGGAGCGCGAAAGCCCACTGCGGGCCAAGTCCTGGTCGGCGGACGGCCGTTGCGCCCCGGAAGTGTGCGCGCCGCAGTACGGGCCGGGCTCGGGCTCGCCCCCGAGGAACGCAAGGCGCAGGCCCTGCTGATGCTGGAGTCCGTCACCCGCAACGTTTCCGTCTCCTCCATGTCCCGTTTCTCACGCGGGGGTTGGATCGACCGGCGCGCCGAACGGGGGGCGGCGCAGGCCGCGACGCGTGAGCTGTCCCTGCGCCCCGACAACCCGTCCGTTCCCGTGCGCACCCTGTCCGGCGGCAACCAGCAGAAGGCCGTCCTGGCCCGCTGGCTGCTGCGCGGCTGCCGGGTTCTGCTGCTCGACGAGCCGACCCGCGGCGTCGACGTCGGCGCCCGCGCCGAACTCTATGCAGTCGTCCGTCGACTTGCCGACGAAGGCCTCGCCGTGTTGCTGGTCTCCAGCGAGGTCCCCGAGGTGCTCGGCCTCGCCGACCGCGTGCTGGTGCTCCGCGAAGGCCACGTCGTCCACACGGCGCCCGCCCGTGAGCTGGACGAACACCGCGTACTCGATCTCGTCATGGAAGGAAGCCCGGCGTCATGACGCAGCCCGTCTCCCCACCGCGCGACAGCACCGACAAGGTGCCGCAGATCCCACTCCCCGCCTGGCGCACCGTGGTCGCCCGCGCCGACCTGCGCACCCTCTCCCTGCTCGGTGTGCTCGCCGCGCTCGTCGTCATCGGCGGGATCACCAAACCGGACGAGTTCCTCGACACCCGCAACCTCCAACTCGTCCTCACCCAGGCCTCGGTGATCGGGGTGGTGACCGTCGGCATGACCTTCGTCATCACCTCCGGCGGCATCGACCTCTCGGTCGGCGCGATCGTCGCTCTCTCGTCGGTGTGGGCCACCACGGTCGCCACCCAGGAGTACGGTTTCGCGGGCGTCCTCTTCACCGCGGTGATCGTCGGCGTGGGCTGCGGCCTGGTCAACGGACTGCTCATCGCCTACGGCGGGATGGTGCCGTTCATCGCGACGCTCGCCATGCTGGCCTCCGCCCGCGGGCTGGCGCTGCAGATCACGGACGGCCGGACGCAGATCGTGACGATCGACGGCATCCTCGACCTCGGCGAGCGCGACGCCTATGTGCTCGGCGTCCCGCCCCTCGTGATCGTCTTCGCGATCGTGACGGTCATCGGCTGGCTGGTGCTGAACCGCACCACCTTCGGTCGCCGCACGGTCGCCGTCGGCGGCAACGCGGAGGCCGCCCGGCTCGCCGGCATCGACGTACGCCGCCAACGGCTCTACCTCTACCTGCTGTCCGGACTGTGCTGCGGCATCGCCGCCTTTCTGCTGATCATCCTGTCCGGCTCGGGCCAGAACACCAACGGCAACCTCTACGAGCTCGACGCCATCGCGGCCGCGATCATCGGCGGCACGCTGCTCAGCGGCGGGCGCGGCACCATCACCGGCTCCGTGCTCGGCGTACTGATCTTCACCACGATCACCAACATCTTCGCCCTGAACAACCTGCAGAGCGACGTACAGCAGATCGCCAAGGGCGCGATCATCGTCGCCGCCGTGCTGGTCCAGCGCCGTACCGCGAGCACGACCTGAGGAAAGGGTTCACCGCCATGCCAGAGCCGACGTCTTATCCGAACCGCTTCACCAGTCGCAGAGGAATGCTCTTCGGGGCAGCCGCCGTCTCCGCCGGAACCTTCCTCGCGGGTTGCACCAGCAACGATTCCAAGGACGAAGAGCCGGCCGCGAACGACCAGCCGGCCGCCGACGACAAGCCCGGCAAGAAGGTCACCATCGGCTTCGCCGGACCCCAGGCCGACCACGGCTGGCTCAACGCCATCAACGACAACGCCGAGAGCCGCGCGAAGAAGTACTCCGACGTGACCCTGGAGATCACCGAGGGCTCGAACGACACCGCCCAGCAGATCGGTCAGATCGAGACCCTCATCAACAAGAAGGTCGACGTCCTGGTCGTGCTGCCCGCCGACGGCAAGGCTCTCACCCAGGTCGGCCTGAAGGCGATGCGCGCGGGCATCCCGGTCGTCAACCTCGACAGGATCTTCAACACGCCTCAGGCGTACCGGTGTTGGATCGGCGGCGACAACTACGGCATGGGTCTCAACGCCGGGCGTTACATCGGGGAGAAACTCAAGGGGAAGTCCGACGCCCGCGTGATCGAGCTGGCTGGGCTGGACAACCTGGAGCTCACCAAGCAGCGCACCAAAGGCTTCGACGACGCCCTCAAGAACTACCCCAACATCAGGAAGGTGGCCCGCCAGGCCGCCGAGTTCACGGTCGAGTCGGGACAGGCCAAGATGGCCCAACTCCTCCAGGCCCAGCCCAAGTTCGACGCGCTGTGGAACCACGACGACGACCAGGGCGTGGGCGCGCTGCGCGCCATCGAGCAGGCCGGGCGCGACGACTTCCTCATGGTCGGCGGCGCGGGAGCGCTCGCCGCGTTCCAGGCGATCAAGCAGGACAACGGCGTCCTGAAGGCAACCGTTCTTTACCCGCCTACCATGGCCGCCTCCGCGATCGACCTCGCTCGCTCCCTCGGCCAGGGCAAGGGCGTCGGCGGCCTCGCCGAGTTCGAGATCCCCGCCTCGATCACCCTCTACTCGGCCGTCGTCGACAAGACGAACGTCGACCAGTACATGTCCACCGGCTTCAAGTAGGACTCGTCTGCCCGGCGGGCGGCACAGTCCACCGAGTGCGGGCGACAGCTGTGCTCGACGGGGGCACGGGCCGACGCTGCGGTCTGCGGTCTGCGGTCTGCGGTCTGCGGATGCGGCTACGGATGCGGGGCGTTCCGTCGGCCGGCCGGCGCCCTCCGGCCGGGAGTCCCGGGTGGAGGGCAGGGGCCGCCGGCTTCAAGAGGAAGGCGCTCGCCGTCCGGAGACGCGCATCCGGTGGGCCGGGCTTCGGTGAGCGTCCCCGCCCTGAGCGAACCCCGGTCGACCACGGCACCCGCTCCCCGCCGGCTGCCTGCCGCACGGTCCGCGCCCTGGATCCCGACGGCGTCCCACCCCCCACCGTGCCACCACGACAAGGAGGACCACCGTATGGAACAGCCGCAGCAGTCAGCAGGACCGGAAGCCGGCAAGCCGCCGCTCCGCGTGGGGATGGTCGGTTACGCGTTCATGGGCGCCGCCCACTCCCAGGGCTGGCGCACCGCGGGCCGCGTCTTCGACCTGCCCCACCGTCCGGTCCTCGCCGTGATCTGCGGCCGCGACGCCTCCGCCGTGCGCGCGGCGGCCGACCGGCACGGCTGGGCGGCGACCGAGACCGACTGGCGTGCCCTGATCGCCCGGGACGACATCGATCTCGTCGACATCTGCACCCCCGGCGACTCGCACGCCGAGATCGCCGTCGCTGCGCTGGCCGCCGGCAAGCACGTGCTGTGCGAGAAGCCCCTCGGCAACACCGTCGAGGAAGCCGAGAACATGGCTCGCGCCGCCGAAACCGCCTACGAGCATGGTCAGTTGGCGATGGTCGGGTTCAACTACCGCCGCCTCCCAGCCACCGCCCTGGCCCGGCGGATGGTCGCCGAGGGCAGGATCGGCGCCCTCCGGCATGTGCGGGTGACCTACCTTCAGGATTGGCTCGTGGACCCGGACTTCCCGCTGACCTGGCGACTGCGCAGGGAACGGGCGGGTTCCGGCGCGCTCGGCGACCTGGGCGCGCACATCGTCGACCTGGCACAGCACCTGGCGGGGGAGCGGCTCGCCGGCGTCTCCGCGATCACCGAGACCTTCGTACGGCAGCGGCCGCTGCCCGACGGGCCGACGAGCGGCCTGGGCGCGACGTCCACCGACGGCGCCGACACCCGCACCGGCACGGTCACCGTCGACGACGCCGCCCTGTTCACCGGCCGCTTCGCCTCCGGGGCGCTCGCCTCCTTCGAGGCGACCCGGTTCGCCACCGGACGCAAGAACGCGTTGCGGCTCGAACTCAACGGCGAGCGCGGCTCGTTGAGCTTCGACCTGGAGCGCCTCAACGAGCTCTGGTTCCACGACGCCACCGAACCCGGCACCCACGCCGGCTTCCGCCGCATCCTCGTCACCGAACCCGACCACCCCTACCTGGACGCCTGGTGGCCGCCGGGGCACGGCCTCGGCTACGAGCACAGCTTCGTCCACCAGGCCCGCGACCTGGTCCATGCCGTCGCCGAGGGCAGCCGCCCCGAACCCTCCTTCGCCGACGGGCTGCAGGTGCAGCGCGTCCTGGCGGCCGTCGAGGAGAGCGCCGAGAAGAACTCCGTCTACACCCCGATTGCGGACTGAGGAACGAGGAGGGCTGGAGCATGCCGCGCACATTCACACTCTTCACCGGCCAGTGGGCCGACCTGCCCCTGGAGGAGGTCTGCCGCCTCGCCCGCGACTTCGGCTACGACGGCCTCGAACTCGCCTGTTGGGGCGACCACTTCGAGGTCGACAAGGCGCTGACGGACCCCGCATATGTGCAGTCGCGCCACCAACTCCTCGACAAGTACGGCCTGAAGTGCTGGGCCATCTCCAACCACCTGGTGGGACAGGCGGTCTGTGACGCCATCATCGACGAACGCCACCAGGCGATCCTGCCCGACCGCATCTGGGGGGACGGCGAGCCGGAAGGCGTCCGACGCAGAGCCGCCGCGGAGATCGCCGACACGGCGCGGGCCGCCGCCGCCTTCGGCGTCGACACGGTGATCGGCTTCACGGGCTCCGCCATCTGGCATCTGGTGGCCATGTTCCCGCCCGCCCCCGAGTCGATGATCGAGCGCGGCTACGAGGACTTCGCCGAGCGCTGGAACCCGATCCTCGACGTCTTCGACGCGCAGGGCGTGCGGTTCGCCCACGAAGTCCACCCCAGCGAGATCGCTTACGACTACTGGACGACCGTGCGCGCGCTGGACGCGGTCGACCGTCGGCCGGCTTTCGGCCTCAACTTCGATCCCAGCCACTTCGTGTGGCAGGACCTCGACCCGGTCGGCTTCCTGTGGGACTTCCGCGACCGCATCTACCACGTGGACTGCAAGGAGGCCCGCAAGCGCCTCGACGGCCGCAACGGCCGCCTCGGCTCCCACCTGCCCTGGGGTGACCCGCGCCGCGGCTGGGACTTCGTCTCCGCCGGCCACGGCGACGTCCCCTGGGAGGACGTCTTCCGCATGCTGCGCTCCATCGACTACCGGGGCCCGATCTCCGTGGAGTGGGAGGACGCCGGCATGGACCGTCTCCAAGGCGCCCCCGAGGCCCTGACCCGCCTCAAGGCCTACGACTTCGACCCGCCGTCCGCCTCCTTTGACGCGGCGTTCGGCAACTGACGGCGAAGCAAGCGCCTCTGACTTTCCATCAGCTCTCCGGGATGACGGCGCATCCCGGCGTACGCACCCACCCGTACAACCAGCCCCACTCCTGGAGGCATCCGTGCACGGGAACGACCCCACCACCCGCACCCGCACCGGCAGAGCCGGGACGCGCAGACGACGACGTCCTTCGCTGCGCAGGGCGATCGCCCTGCTGAGCGGCGCCCTGCTGGCCGGCGCGTCCCTCACCCTCACCACACCCCGGGCCGGCGCAGCCGTCGCCGACCCGGTGGCCGCGGCCGCCGAGGACTTCCAGCAGGTCACCCTCGCCAAGGGGGAGGCCGAGGTCGGCGAGCCCATGTCGCTGGCCGTGCTGCCCGACCGCTCGGTCCTGCACACCTCGCGCGACGGCGAGCTCCGCCTCACCGACGCCGCCGGCAACACCCGGCTGGCCGGCAAACTCGACGTCTACTCCCACGACGAGGAGGGCCTCCAAGGCATCGGCGTGGACCCGGAGTTCACCGCCAACCGCTTCATCTACCTGTACTACGCACCGCCGTTGAACACCCCGGCGGGCGACGCCCCCGAGACCGGAACGGCCGCCGACTTCGCCCCCTTCGACGGCGTCAACCGCCTCTCCCGCTTCGTGCTGAAGACGGACGGCACGCTGGACACCACGAGCGAGACGAAGATCCTCGACGTGCCTGCCTCACGCGGTCTGTGCTGCCACGTCGGCGGTGACATCGACTTCGACGCGGCGGGGAACCTCTACCTGTCCACCGGCGACGACACCAACCCCTTCCAGTCGGACGGCTTCACCCCCATCGACGACCGCGACGGCCGCAACCCCGCCTTCGACGCCCGCCGTTCCGCCGGAAACACCAATGACCTGCGCGGCAAGATCCTGCGCATCAAGGTGAACGCCGACGGCTCGTACGCCGTCCCCGACGGCAACCTCTTCGCGCCCGGCACGGACCGGACACGGCCCGAGATCTACGCGATGGGTTTCCGCAACCCGTTCCGCTTCAGCGTCGACAAGGCCACCGGCATCCTCTACGTCGGCGACTACGGTCCCGACGCCGGTGCCGCCGACCCGGCCCGTGGACCGGCCGGCCAGGTCGAGTTCGCACGTGTCACCCGTCCCGGCAACTTCGGCTGGCCGTTCTGCACGGGCGACAACGACCCTTATGTCGCATACGACTTCGCGACCGGCGTGTCCGGCGCTCCGTTCGACTGCAACGCCCCGAAGAACACCTCGCCGCACAACACGGGACTCACCGACCTGCCCCCGGCGCAGCCCGCCTGGATCCCGTACGACGGCGCCTCGGTACCCGAGTTCGGCGACGGCTCGGAGTCCCCGATGGGCGGCCCCGTCTACCACTACGACGCCTCGCTCGACTCACCGGTGAAGTTCCCGCAGGCGTACGACGGGAGCTTCTTCGCCGGGGAGTTCGGACGCCGCTGGATCAAGCGCATCGTCAGCGACGCGAACGGCGCCGTGCAGTCGATCAACCCCGTCCCGTGGACCGGCACCCAGGTCATGGACATGGCTTTCGGACCCGACGGAGCGCTGTACGTCCTCGACTACGGCACCGCCTGGTTCGGCGGAGACGAGCACTCGGGTCTATACCGCATAGAGAACGCCACCGACGGCCACTCCCCGGTCGCCCAGGCCGCGGCCGACCGCACCTCGGGACAGGCCGCTCTGAAGGTGCGCTTCACCTCCGCCGGCTCCACCGACCAGGACGGCGACGCGCTCACCTACCGCTGGGACTTCGGCGACGGCGGAACCGCTACGACGGCCAACCCCGCCCACACGTACAAGAAGAACGGCACGTACACCGCGACCCTGACCGCCGAGGACGGCTCCGGCCGCACCGGCAGCGCGAGCGTGCAGATCGTCGTCGGCAACACGGCCCCGAAGGTGGTGCTGGAAACACCGAAGGACGGTCAGCTGTTCAGCTTCGGCGACGCGATCCCGTTCAAGGTGAACGTCACCGACCCCGAGGACGGCACGGCGATCGACTGCGCCAAGGTCGAGGTCACCTTCGTCCTCGGCCACGACAGCCACGGCCACCCGGTGACCTCGGCCAACGGCTGCACCGGCACCCTCCAGACCAGCGCCGACGGCGGCCACGACGAGGACGCCAACATCTTCGGGGTCCTGGACGCCGAGTACACCGACGGCGGAGGCGGCGGCCAGGCCGCGCTCACCTCGCACGACCAGAACGTCCTCCAGCCCCGCCACCGTCAGGCAGAGCACTTCGGCGCCTCCTCCGGCGTCACGGTGACCGCACGCGAGTCCGCCCACGGCGGTCGCACGGTCGGTGACCTCAGCCGCGGCGACTGGATCTCCTTCACCCCGTACGTGCTCGGCAACGCCCAGAAGATCACCGCCAGGGTCTCCTCCGCCGGGGCCGGCGGCGTCCTCGAGGTCCGCGCGGGCTCGCCGAAGGGCACCCTCCTCGGCAAGGCGACCGTGCCGGTCACCGGCGGATGGGACGCCTATCAGGACGTCAGCGCCGGCCTGTCCCGCGCCCCGAGGGGCACGACCACGCTCTACCTGGTCTTCAAGGGCGGCAGCGGAACCCTGTACGAGGTGGACGACTTCACCTTCACGACGGCGACGGGCTGAGGGAGGCCTGCATGCGCACAGTGAGCGCTGTGGCCGGAGCCGCCCTGCTCCTCGGCTGCCTCGCACAACCGGCCGCGGCCCACTCGGCAGCCACGGACGACGGTCGACGGGTGCTGGTCTTCTCCAAGACGGCCGGGTTCCGGCACGACTCGATCCCGGACGGCGTCACGGCGCTACGGGAGCTCGGCGCGACGGGTGGCTTCACGGTCGACGCGACGGAGGACGCGGGCGCGTTCACGCGGACGAACCTGCGGCGCTACGACGCGGTCGTCTTCCTGTCGACGACCGGAGACGTCCTGGACGCCGCCCAACAGGCGGCCTTCGAGGGCTACATCCGACACGGCGGCGGTTACGTCGGGATCCATGCGGCGGCCGACACCGAGTACGACTGGGCGTTCTACGGCGGTCTCGTCGGCGCATGGTTCCAGTCGCACCCGGCGATCCAGCCCGCGACGGTCGCTGTCGAGGACCGGGCCCACCCGGCGACCTCGGGACTCGACCGGACCTGGAACCGCACCGACGAGTGGTACAACTACCGCTCCAACCCCCGTGAGCGGGTCCACGTCCTGGCGTCGCTCGACGAGTCGTCGTACACGGGCGGCGCCATGAACGGCGACCATCCGATCGCCTGGTGCCAGAACTATGAGGGCGGCCGCGCCTTCTACACCGGCGTCGGTCACACGAAGGAGTCCTACGCGGATCCGGCACTGCGCAGACATCTGCTGGGCGGGATCCACTACGCGGTCGGCGATGTGCAGGCAGACTGCCGACCGGAGAACGGATACCGTCCGCTCTTCGACGGAACGTCCCTGGACGGCTGGCAGCAGGCCGGACCCGGCTCCTTCGCCCTCTCCGACGACGGCACGCTGACGTCGACGGGCGGCATGGGACTGCTCTGGTACGCGGGCCGGAGCTTCGGGGCGTACTCCCTGAAGCTCGACTGGAAGACCACGGCCGGCGGACCGAGCGGCTCCGGTGACGACAACTCCGGTGTCTTCGTGGGCTTCCCGCCGTCGGACGACCCGTGGTCCGCGGTGAACAACGGCTACGAGATCCAGATCGACGCCACCGACGTCCCCGAGAAGACCACGGGGTCCGTCTACGGCTTCAGCTCCGCGGACCTGCGGAAACGGGACCGCGCACTGAATCCGCCGGGTGAGTGGAACACGTACGAGATCCGCGTGGAGGGCGAACGCCTGCGCGTCTGGCTCAACGGCGTGAAGATCAACGATTTCACCAACACCGATCCGGCCCGGAGCCTGCGCGACGGACACATCGGCCTGCAGAACCACGGAGCCGACGACCAGGTGTCCTTCCGTGACGTTCGGATCAAGGAACTGCCCGTCAAGGAACTGCCCGTCAAGGGCGACTGAACGGCGGCGGGCGGGGGACGCCGGACCCCCGCCCGCCGTCCCCCCTCGTTCTCCGGGGTTCGCGCACGACAGACAAGGAGGCTGCCCATGTCCGCGTCCCTCTCCCGTCCCCCGCGCGTCGGCGTCTGGCTGATCGGGGCCCGCGGTTCCGTGGCCACCACCGTGGTCGCGGGATGCGCCGCCGTCACCGGCGGTCTGCACCCGCCGACGGGCCTGGTCACGGAGTCGCCCGCCTTCGCCGACAGCGACCTGCCGGCCCTGTCCTCCCTCGTCTTCGGCGGCCACGACACCTCCGACTGCCCCCTGCCCAAACGAGCTGAACAACTTGCGGCCGGAGGGGTCCTGCCGGCCGGGCTGCCCGCCGCGGTCGGCGCTGAACTCGCCGCCGCCGACCGGGAGATCCGGCCCGGAGGCCCGGTCCCGGGGGACACCCGCGACGAGGAGCAGCTGATCGCCGCGTTCACCGCCGACCTCAGGGACTTCGTACGCCGACGCGGGCTGGCGCGCGCGGTCGTCGTGAACGTGGCCTCCACCGAACCCGCCGCGAACGGGCCCACGCTTCCCCCGAGTTCGCTGTACGCGGCGGCCGCCCTGCGCGCGGGCTGCCCGTACGTGAACTTCACGCCCTCCACCGGGCTGCACCACCCGGCGCTGGCGTCTTTGGCGGAGTCGAGCGGACTGCCGTACGCCGGACGCGACGGCAAGACCGGCCAGACCCTTCTGCGTTCCGCGCTGGGCCCCATGTTCGCCCAGCGGGCACTCGCGGTGCGGGCCTGGTCCGGCGCCAACCTCCTCGGCGGCGGCGACGGGGCGGCCCTGGCCGACCCGGCCGCCGCCGAGGCGAAGAACGCGGGCAAGGAACGCGTCCTCGCCGACACCCTCGGCGTGACTCCCGAGGGCCGGGTGCACATCGACGACGTGCCCGTCCTGGGGGACTGGAAGACCGCCTGGGACCACGTCGCCTTCGACGGGTTCCTCGGCACCCGCATGATCCTCCAGACCATCTGGCAGGGCTGCGACTCCGCGCTCGCCGCACCCCTCGTCCTCGATCTGGCCCGCCTCGCCGCCCGCGCCCACGAAGCCCGCCTGTCCGGCCCGCTCTCCGAACTCGCCTTCTTCTTCAAGGACCCCGTGGGCGAGGCGCCGGCGGCCTTGGCGGAGCAGCACGCGCAACTGCAGCGATTCGCCCGACGGCTGAAGAACGCGCCTGCCGAGGAGACGGGGTGAGCAGCACATGAGCTTCGGACCCGTCAGCCTCGGACACGCGAACCACGGGAACCACGGGAACGCTCAGCGACAGAGCGCCCCACAGGAAGACTCCCCGCGTCACACCGCCCGGCACCCGCACCCCCTGTCTCCCGTTCCCGACGACGGCCCGTCCCCGCCGTCCCCGCCGCCCTCGCCCTCGCTTCGTTTCGGCTACGGCACCAACGGCCTCGCCGATCTCCGCCTCGACGACGCCCTCGCCCTCCTCGCCGACCTCGGCTACGACGGCGTCGGACTGACCCTCGACCACATGCACCTCGATCCGCTCGCCCCGGACCTCGCAGCCCGCACCCGACGCGTCGCGCACCGACTGGACACGCTGGGGCTCGCCGTCACTGTGGAGACCGGCGCCCGCTACGTCCTCGACCCGCGTCGCAAGCACGGCCCCTCCCTCCTGGACCCGGATCCGGAGGACCGCGCCCGCCGTGTCGACCTGCTCCTGCGGGCCGTCCGCATCGCCGGCGACCTCGGTGCGCACGCCGTTCACTGCTTCAGCGGGACCCTCCCGCCGGGCAGGGACCCGGACCCGGGCGCGAGCACGGACAAGGACCCGGACACAAACACGGCATGGCAGCGCCTCGCCGAGACCCTCACCCCCGTCCTGGACGCCGCCGCCACCGCCGGCATCCCCCTCGCGATCGAACCGGAACCGGGTCACCTCCTCGCGACCCTCGCCGATTTCCACCGGCTCCGCCGCATGCTCGGCGACCCGGCGTCCCTCGGCCTCACCCTCGACATCGGCCACTGCCAGTGCCTCGAACCACTCCCTCCCGCCGACTGCGTACGCGACGCCGCTCCCTGGCTGCGCCACGTCCAGATCGAGGACATGCGCCGCGAGGTCCACGAACACCTTCCCTTCGGAGACGGCGAGATCGACTTCCCGCCCGTCCTCGCCGCCCTGGCCGCGACCGGCTACCGCGGGCTGACGGTGGTCGAACTGCCCCGTCACTCCCATGCCGGCCCCCACTACGCCGAACTCTCCCTCCCGTTCCTCCGCCGCGTGCAGACGGCTGCTCAAGCCGTCGCGTACGCCGACCCGCGGCCCCCTTCCCTCCCCGCCTCGACCGCCCACCCCGCCGACCGGCAACGGTCCTCCTCTCACGCCGTCCTCCCGAGCCGGCCGTCCCCGGCAGCGAACCCGTCCGTCGCTCCACCCGGCGAGCCCTCCGCCACCCCAGAAGGGAGCACTCCATGACCCCGCCCCAGGCCGACCCGGCACCCCGGGCGGCGGGACCCACGGGCGCCACCCTCGCCCTCGCGTCCCTCGACGCCCTGCACAGCCATTTCGACACCCACCTCCAGGGAACCGCCCGCACCTGGTTCCACCAGGCTCTCGACGAGGCCGCTGCCCACCCCGGCATCCACGGGCCCATCTCCGTCTGGGAGTTGCGCCTCGCCGAGGCCGGACGCCGCTGCGGCAGCCGGTACGCCGACGTCGCCCGCGTGCTCATCCTCCACGCCGCCCGCGCCGACCCGGACGCCCTGGCCCGCGTCTATTTCCAGGGCACAGCCGACGAGCGTCGCGCGGTC
Organism: Streptomyces sp. NPDC051677; assembly: GCF_044453465.1. Lineage (NCBI taxonomy): Bacteria > Bacillati > Actinomycetota > Actinomycetes > Kitasatosporales > Streptomycetaceae > Streptomyces > Streptomyces sp. NPDC051677. The sequence goes on along the minus strand of NZ_JBITCT010000022.1, from coordinate 134,414 downwards.
CTGCACGCACTGCCTCACCTCGTGCCCGGCCCCGACGCCCTTCCGCTCGTCGAGGACGCCCTGCGCACCCATGACACCCGGCTCCTCGCCGCCGCCGTCGGCCCCTACACGGCCCGCCACCTCGACGCCCACGCGTGGCGCCACGCCGTCCTGAAGTGCCTGTTCGTGGGAGTGCCCGTCGACGAGGTGGCAGGCCTCGAACAGCGCGCCCGCGCCGACGCCGAACTCGCCCGCATGCTCAATGACTACGCCGCCGAACGCACCGCGGCAGGCCGCTCCGTACCCCCCGATCTGGACCGCGTCCTGACCCTGACCGACCCGGTCACGCCCACCGCACCTCCATCGAACACCGCGGATCCACACCGACCGGATCCACATCGACCGGATCCACGTCGGCCAGACCCACCCAGCCCCTCCCGCGACCGCACGGACCCCCCTGGCACGGACAGCCCCCACAGCCCGGTCCACCCCCACGGCAAGGAGTCCTGATGCGCATCTTCGATCCCCACATCCACATGACCTCGCGCACCACCGACGACTACGAGGCGATGCACGCGGCCGGCGTCCGCGCCGTGGTCGAGCCGTCCTTCTGGCTGGGGCAGCCCCGTACCTCGCCCGCCTCCTTCCTCGACTACTTCGACTCCCTCCTCGGCTGGGAACCCTTCCGGGCCGCCCAGCACGGCATTGCCCACCACTGCGCGCTCGCCCTCAACCCCAAGGAGGCCAACGACGCGCGCTGTGCCGCCGTCCTGGACGAGCTGCCGCGGTATCTCGTCAAGGATCACGTCGTGGCCGTCGGTGAGATCGGCTACGACTCGATGACCCCCGCCGAGGACACGGCGTTGGCCGCCCAGCTCCAGCTGGCCGCCGACCACGCTCTGCCCGCCCTCGTGCACACCCCGCACCGCGACAAGCTCGCCGGACTGCGCCGCACCCTCGACGTCGTCCGCGAGTCCGCCCTGGCCCCGGACCGGGTCCTGCTGGACCACCTCAACGAGACGACCGTCAAGGAGGCGAAAGCCGCCGGCTGCTGGCTCGGCTTCTCCGTCTATCCCGACACCAAGATGGACGAGACCCGCATGATCGAGATCCTCCGTGCCCACGGTACGGACAAGGTCCTCGTCAACTCCGCCGCGGACTGGGGCAGGAGCGACCCCCTCAAGACCCGCAGGGTCGCCGACCTGATGCTCGCGGAGGGCTTCGCCGAGGACGACGTCGATCTCGTCCTGTGGCGCAACCCCGTCTCCTTCTACGGTCTCAGCGGCCGCCTCACCCTGGACGTGGCATCCCCCGACCCCACCCACGAGGGCAACTCCATCCTGCGCGGCGGGGAGTGACCGATGCGCTTCCGCCATCCCGACGGCACCACCGTCCACCTTGCCTACTGCACCAACGTCCACCCAGCCGAGACCCTCGACGGCGTCCTCACGCAACTCCGGGACCACTGTGAACCCGTCCGTCGCCGCCTCGGCCGCGACCGGCTCGGCATCGGTCTGTGGCTCGCCAAGGACGCCGCCCGCGCCCTCGACACCGATCCGTCGGCCGTGCGCGCACTGCGCACCGCGCTCGACCGGCGTGGCCTCGAAGTCGTCACCCTCAACGGCTTCCCCTACGAGGGGTTCGGTGCCGGGGCGGTCAAGTACCGTGTGTACAAGCCCGATTGGGCCGATCCCGAGCGCCTCGAACACACCACGGCTCTGGCCCGTGTCCTCGCCGGGCTGCTCCCCGACGACGTCACCGAGGGCACCGTCTCCACCCTCCCCCTCGGCTGGCGCACCGGGTGGACCACCGAACGCTCCAAGACGGCCCGCTCCGCCCTGTGCACCCTCGCCGACCGCCTGGACGCACTGGCGGACCTCACCGGCCGCTCCGTCCGCGTCGGCCTCGAACCCGAACCCGGCTGCATCGTCGAGACCACCGCCGACGCCCTCGCCCCGCTCACAGCCATCGACCATCCCAGGATCGGCGTCTGTGTCGACACCTGCCATCTCGCCACCTCCTTCGAAGACCCGCACACCGCCCTGGACGCGCTCGCCGAAGCCCGCGTCCCTGTCGTCAAATCCCAGCTGTCAGCCGCCCTGCACGCCGAACACCCCCGTCTCCCAGCCGTTCGTGAAGCCCTCGCCGCGTTCGACGAACCCCGCTTTCTGCACCAGACCCGCACGGTCACCGCCGACGCCACCGGTCTGCACGGCGCCGACGACCTCGGCGAAGCCCTCGCAGGCACCGCCCTGCCCGACATCGGGCCCTGGCGCGCCCACTTCCACGTCCCACTGCACGCAGCCCCCGCCGCGCCCCTCACCTCCACGCTCCCGGTACTCAAAGCCGCGCTGACCCGGCTCGTCGGCGGCCCACACCCGCTCACCCGCCACCTGGAGGTCGAGACCTACACGTGGCAGGCCCTCCCGCCCGAACTACGGCCCCGCGCCCGAGCCCAGCTCGCCGACGGCATCGCCGCCGAACTCTCCCTGGCCCGCGACCTGTTGACGGACCTCGGCCTCAAGGAGCTGCCGTGAGCAGCGCGCCCGTCCCTCTGCTCGTCCTCGACGTCGTCGGTCTCACCCCCCGTCTTCTCGACCACATGCCCCACCTGAAAGCCCTCGCTCAGGCCGGATCCCGTGCGCCGCTCGGGACCGTCCTGCCGGCCGTCACCTGCGCCGCGCAGTCCACCTTCCTCACCGGGACCCTCCCGGACGAGCACGGCATCGTCGGCAACGGCTGGTACTTCCGTGAGCTGGGTGACGTCCTGCTGTGGCGGCAGCACAACGGTCTCGTCGCCGGAGACAAGCTGTGGGACGCCGCCCGCCGGGCGCACCCCGGCTACACGGTCGCCAACGTCTGCTGGTGGTACGCCATGGGCGCCGACACCGACTTCACCGTCACCCCCCGTCCGATCTACTACTCCGACGGCCGCAAGGAGCCCGACTGCTACACCCGGCCCCCGGACCTGCACGACGAACTCACCGACGAACTCGGCGCCTTCCCCCTCTTCCACTTCTGGGGACCGGGCGCGGACCTGGTCTCCAGTCGCTGGATCATCGCCGCGACCCGCCACATCCTGCGTACCCGCCGACCCGACCTCGCCCTGTGCTACCTCCCTCATCTCGACTACGACCTTCAGCGCTTCGGGCCCGACGACCGGCGCTCCCTGCGGGCGGCCGCCGACCTGGACAAGGCCATGGCCCCCCTCCTGGCCGACGCCCGCACGCAGGGCCGCACCGTCGTCGCACTGTCCGAGTACGGCATCGCCCCGGTGAGCCGGCCCGTCGACATCAACCGCGCCCTGCGCCGTGCCGGCCTGCTCGAGGTCCACACCCAGGACGGCATGGAGTACCTCGACCCGATGGCGTCCCGTGCCTTCGCGGTCGCGGACCACCAACTCGCCCACGTCTACATACGCCGCCCCGAGGACCTGGAGGCCACCCGGGCCGCACTCGCCGGACTGCCCGGTGTCGAGCAACTCCTCGACGACGAGGGCAAGAAGGCGCACCATCTCGACCATCCGCGTTCCGGCGAACTCGTCGCCGTGGCGGAGCCGGACGCCTGGTTCACGTACTACTACTGGCTCGACGACGCCCGCGCGCCCGACTTCGCACGGCTCGTCGAGATCCACCGCAAACCCGGCTACGACCCGGTCGAGCTGTTCATGGATCCGCGCGACCCCTATGTGAAGGTCAAGGCGGCCACCGCCCTGGCCCGCAAGAAGCTCGGCATGCGTTACCGCATGGCGGTCGTGCCCCTCGATCCGTCACCTATTCGCGGCAGCCACGGCCGCCTTCCGACGAGCGACGCCGACGGTCCGCTCCTCATCTGCTCCACCCCCCGTTCGCTCGGCGACCGCGTCGCGGCCACCGACGTGAAAGCACTACTGCTCCAACTGGCCGGTCTGTCCTGACTGATTGCCGACTGGTCACAAGTGAAGCACTCACCACTGACAACGCCCTCCGACCTCGAGGAGTTCCAGACATGAGCCGCATCTCCGACACCGACCCCGAACTCACCCACCGCCTCACCAGACGAGGCATGCTCGGCGTCGCCGCGGGAGCCACCGCCGCCGCACTGCTGGGAGCCGCCGCGACCCCGGCCACGGCAGCACCCGCCGCTGAATCCTCGGCCGCCGGCCGCGGTCGGCCCGTCCTGCCCCCCGGCCGGCTCGGCATCCAGCTCTACAGCCTGCGGGACAAGGTCTCCACGCTGGGCTTCGCCGCCGTCTTCGCCGAGCTGGAGAAGTACGGGTACGACGAGGTCGAGTTCGCCGGCTACACCCAGGGCTCCGCCGGGCCCATCACCCTCGCCCAGCTCAAGCGGCTGGCCCGCAACCACGGCCTGACGCCGATCGGAAGCCACGTCGGGTACTACGCCGACGATCCGAACGCCTACACCTTCGCCCAGAACCTCACCAAGGTCCTCGACGACGCACAGGCCCTCGGCCTCAAGCACATCGGCACCGCCTCGGGCCCGTTCCGCTACGGGTCCACCGTCGACGCCTGGAAGCGCGCGGCCGAGGAGTTCAACACCTACGGAGCGGCGGCGAGAGCGCGCGGCATGAAGTTCTACCAGCACAACCACTCCGACGAGTTCGCCTTCGCGACCGACAACCCCAAGGTCCGCCTCTACGACGTGCTGCTCGCCGAGACCGACCCCGACCTGGTGTTCCTGGAGATGGACATCTTCTGGGCGTACGTCGGCCAGTTCCGTTTCTCGGCGCGGACCGACGGTACGCCCGCGCCCTTCGAGCCGCTGGACTACGTACTGAGGCAGCCGCACCGCTACCCGCTCTTCCATGTGAAGGACGGCGTCAGCGACCCCTCGAACCAGTTCGGGTACCGGATGGTCGACGTCGGTGACGGCGACATCGACTACCAGCGGTTCATCTCCGCCGTCACCCGGCTGCGCGGCGAGCGCCTGGCCCACCACTGGCAGGCCGAACACGACAACCCGGTCGAGTCGTTCGCCTTCGCCCGGAAGTCGAGCGCGCACCTGCACTCGCTGCGCGAGAAGTGCTGAGCACCGGGCGACGCCGGATGCGCTGACCACGCGCGCGGGGGGGGGGCCCCCCCCCGCGGGGGGGGGGGGGGGGGGGGGGGGGGGCGCGCGGCGGGCGGGCCGGGGGGGGGGGGGGGGGGGGCGCGGGCGCCCCTCCCCAGGATGATGTGTTCGGTGGAGGGGGGGNNNNCCGCGCCCCCGTCAACTGTGTGGGGGTTAGCGTCTGCCCGCCTCGCGCGCCGGCTCGGTCTATCACTCCGCGAGTCTTGCACCACACGGGGCCGGGGGGGGGGGCCCCCCCACGCGCGCGTGCCTCATCAACCCGTGGACTGGGGCAGAGCGGTGGAGTCGGTCTCCCCGCTCCGGCCCGGCTGCCGCAGCAGCAGTGCGATGGCCGCCGCGACCATCGAGACGCCGCCGGCCAGCGCGTACGCGCCGTCGTACCCCCAGGCCGCGACCACCAGGGAGCCCAGGCCGCCGCCGAACAGACCGCTGATCAGCTTGCCGCTGTACACCAGCCCGTAGTTGGTGGCGTTGTAATTCTCGCCGAAGTAGTCCGGGGTCAGTGCCGCGAACAGCGGGTAGAACGCGCCGCCGCCGAAGCCGGACAGGAAGGCGAAGAACAGGAACAGCCACTCGCTCCTGACGTCACCGGCCCAGATCACGCCGAACTGAGCGAGCCCCAGGACGACGATGACGAACACGAGCGTGGGCTTGCGGCCCCAGCGGTCGGACAGCCACCCCACCACACCACGGCCGATGCCGTTGATGACCGCCATGACCCCCATCGACGACGCCGCGACCAGCGGGCCGAAGCCGACCTCCTTGGCGAAGTCGACCTGGAAGGAGATTCCGAAGATCGACACGCCGGCCGTCAGCACGATGGAGAGCCACATCAGGGGCAGCATGCCGGTCCGGACGGCCTCCTTCGGTGTGTACTGCTTCACCGCCGGCGGGTTCTTGGCCAGGCTCGCGGCGTTCTTGTGGTCGCCGGAGAACGTCAGCGGGTCGAGGTCGGCGGGCCACCAGTCCTTCGGCGGGTCCTTGAAGAAGAACGCGCATCCGAACACCACGACCATGATGTAGCAGCCGATGAGGTCGAGGACGCGGTGGTAGTTCGCCGTGTCGAAGCCGTAGTTGAAGATGAAAATGAACGGCAGCGAGCCGTATGCGAACCCGCCGTTGACGAAGCCGGTCCGGGCGCCGCGCCGCTCCGGGAACCACTTGCCGACCATGTTGATACAGGTCGCGTAGACCAGACCGGCCCCGATCCCGCCGACCACCCCGAAGCCCAGAATGGCCAGCAGGACGTCGTCCAGATGGGACAGGGCGAGGAATCCGGCCAGACACATGCCGGAGCCGATGTACATGGCCCTACGGGCCGTCAGAGCGCCCTTCTCGCGCAGCCAGCCCGCCGGGAAGGCGATGCCGGCCTGGAAGAACACCCAGACGCTCAGGATCCAGAAGGTGTTGCTCTGCGTCCAGCCGTGCGCGTGGGACAGGGTGTCCTCCGCGGAGCCGTACGCGTATTCGAAGACGCTGATCGCCATCATGGCGATCCACGGCAGATAGATCATGAGCTTGCGGGAGTGGCCGAGGATGTCGCGGTCGGTCTCACCGATGCGGTAGACGCGGCCGCGGGAGTCGGTCACCTCGCGGTAGGGACGGGCTGCGGCGTCGGTCGAAGAACTGTTCGTTGCGAGGGGATCTGCCGTCATGTCAGGCCATTTCCTCACCGAGCGGATGCGGGTTGGGGACGATTCGACGACTGGTCCGGGGCCTGCCGGGCGCCTTCAGGAAGAGCGCCAGCACCGCGGACGCCAGGCCGATGGAGCCGGCCAGGACGAACGCGCCCTCGTAGTCCCACGCGTGGACCACGATCGAGCCGACGCCGGAGCCCACAAGGCCCGAGATGAGCTTGGAGCTGTAGACCAAGCCGTAGTTGCTGGCGTTGTTGTTCTCGCCGAAGTAGTCCGCCGTCATCGCGGCGAACAGCGGGAAGATCGCGCCGCCGCCGAAGCCGGAGACCATGGAGCAGAACAGGAAGAGCGGCATGCTGCCCAGCTGGCCGGAGATCAGCACACCGAACTGCGCCGTACCGAGCACGAGACAGACGATGATCAGGGTGTGGCGGCGTCCGCAACGGTCGGAGATCCAGCCGATGATGCCGCGTCCGGTGCCGTTGACGATCGCCTTCAGGGACATCGCCGTGGCCACGATCCCGCCCGCGAAGCCCATGTCCTTGCCGAACGGCACCTGGAAGGCGATGCCGAAGATGTTGATCCCGGCCGTGCACAGCAGACAGAACCACATCATCCACAGGACGGGGGTACGGGCGGCCTCCTTCGGCGTGTACTGCTTCACCGCCGGCGGGTTCTTCTCCAGCGCCCGCCGGATCTTCGGGTCGTCGGTGAGCCTGAGCGGGTCGACCTGTGCCGGCCACCAGTTCTTCGGCGGGTCCCGGAAGAACCACCCCGCGAACGCCACGACGGCGCAGCAGACGAGGCCCACCATCACCAGCACGCCCTGGTAGTTGCCCAGATCCATGTACGACGTGAACAGGAACACGAAGGGCACCGAGCCGTAGGCGAAACCGCCGTTGACCATGCCGGTCTTGCCGCCCTTACGCTCCGGATACCACTTGCCGACCATGTTCACGCAGGTCGCGTAGACGAGGCCGGCGCCGATGCCGCTGCACACGCCGAAGCCGAGATAGGCGACGGTGACGTGCGGCGCGTACGCGAGTGACAGATAGCCGACAACCGTGCCCAGCGCGCCCAGCATCATCGCGTACCGCGCGGGCAGTTTGCCGCTCTCCCGCAGCTGCCCGGCCGGGAAGGCCACGGCCGCCTGGAAGAACACCCAGACGCCCATCAGCCAGAAGATGTGCCCACTGCTCCACAGATGGGCGTCGTGCAGGGTGTCCTCGGCCGACGTGAACGCGTACTCCGAGGAGCTGATACCCAGCATGCCCATCCAGGGGAAGAGCACCATGGTCCAGCGTGGCCGCCCCGTGATGTCCCGGTCGCTCTCGCCGATCCGGTACACGCGGCCGTTGCGGTCGGTCACCTCCCGGTAGGGGAGGGACGTCGAGTAGTCGGTGGTTGTCATACAGCTCAGCACCCCTTGCGTCGAAAGTTCTGGCCAGCGCCCCCTGTCCAATGCCTTTCGTGTGCGCACGGGTCCCGGGGCCGGCCGACGCGCACCGTCGGCCGGCCCCGAGCCTGGGTCACCTCATGAACCGCCCCCCAACATCCCCGCGGCCCGTGCCCAGCGGTACTTGGCGCCGAGCACGGCCACCGGCTTCTCCGTCGTGTACGGGTACGCCACGACGCCCCGTTCGTAGAGGTACTGGCAGGCCTCCTCGACCTCCACGTCACCCGCGAGCGACGCCACGACGGGCTTCTCGATGCCGCGTTCGCGGAACTCGGCCACCACGCGCGCGGTGAGCTCCGCGAAGACCATCGGGGGAGTGACGATGGTGTGCCAGTAGCCGAGCACCAGCGCGTGGATGCGCGGATCCTCCAGCCCCAGCCGGATCGTCGCCTCGTACGTCGACGGCGGCTCGCCCCCGGTGATGTCGACCGGGTTGCCCGCGGCCCCGAAGGGCGGGATGAACTCCCGGAACGCCGCGTCCAGGTCCGGCGGGATCTCCATCAGGGTCAGGCCGTTGTCGGTCACCGCGTCCGACAGCAGCACCCCGCTGCCGCCCGCGCCCGTGATGATCACGACGTTGTCCCCCTGAGGGGTGGGCAGCACCGGCAACGCGCGCGCGTACTCCAGCATGTCGTTCAGGCCGGCCGCCCTGATGACACCCGCCTGCCGCAGGATGTCGTCGTAGACGGCGTCGTCGCCCGCCAGCGCCCCGGTGTGGGAGCCGGCCGCCTTGGCGCCCGCTGCCGTACGACCCGCCTTCAGGACGACGACCGGCTTCTTCGGGACGGTCGCCCGCGCGGCCTCGACGAAGGCACGGCCGTCCTTGAGGTCCTCCAGGTGCATCGCGATGCAGTCGGTGTGCGGGTCCTCGCCGAACCAGGTCAGCAGATCGTCCTCGTCCAGGTCCGATTTGTTGCCGAGCCCCACGATCGCCGACACGCCCGTCTTCGTGGTGCGCGCGAAACCCAGGATGGCCATCCCGATGCCACCGGACTGCGAGGTCAACGCGACCCCGCCCTTGACGTCGTACGGAGTGCAGAACGTGGCGCACAGGTCATGCCAGGTCGAGTAGTACCCGTAGATGTTCGGCCCGAGCAGCCGCACGCCGTAGCGCTCGGCGATCGCCACGATCTCGTCCTGCAGAGCGTGTTCCCCGGTCTCCGCGAACCCGGAGGGGATCAGCACGGCGTTGGGGATGTTCTTGCGTCCGACCTCCTCCAGCGCCGAGGCCACGAACTTGGCGGGTATCGCGAAGACCGCCACATCCACCTCACCGGGAACGTCGGTGACACTCTTGTACGCCTTGCGGCCCAAGATGTCATCGGCCCGGGGGTTCACCGGATGGATGTCCCCGGCGAAGCCGCCGTCGACGAGGTTGCGCATCACCGAGTTGCCGATCTTGCCCTGCTCGTTGGATGCCCCGATCACGGCCACGGAACTCGGCTGCATCAGACGGCGCATCGAGGTGAGGATCTCCGCGCGCGTGTAGCGGCGACGCTCCCTGACGGGCGTGTCGGACAGGATCACGCGGATGTCCGCGGCGACGGCGCCCTGTGGCGTCGCGATCACCGGGTTGAGGTCCACCTCGGCGATCTCGGGGAAGTCCGCGACCAGTTGGGACACCCGGCGGATCTGCTCGGCGACCGCCCACCGGTCCACGCCGGCCCGGCCGCGCACCCCGCGCAGGATCTCCGCCGACCGGATCGAGTCCAGCATGGACACCGCCTCGTCGGCGTCCACCGGAGCAAGCCGGAAGGTGACGTCCTGGAGCACCTCGACGAGCACTCCGCCGAGCCCGAACGCCACGACCTTCCCGAACGTCGGGTCGGTGACCGCCCCGACGATGACCTCCTGCCCCTGCGGCAGCAGTTCCTGGATCTGCACGCCCGCGATCCGGGCCGCGGCGTCGTACGCGCGCGCGTTCTCGACGATCCGGTGGAACGCCGCTCGTACGTCCGCCGCGCCCTCCACCCCGACGACGACTCCGCCGGCGTCGGTCTTGTGCAGGATGTCCGGCGAGACGATCTTCATGACGACGGGGCCGCCGAAGCGCGCAGCGTACGCGACGGCCTCCTCGACGTCGGTCGCGAGCTCCTCGCCCGGTACGGCGATCCCGTACACGTCGGCGATCACCTTGCCCTCCGGCGCGGTGAGCGCGGTCCGTCCCTCGGCGCGCACCGCGTCGAGCAGCGCACGCACCCTGAGCACCCGGTCCTCGGCCATCACGTCAGATCACCCCGTTCGACTTGAGCAGGCGCAGCTCCTCGTCCCCGAGGCCGAGTTCGCCGATGTACACCTCTTCGTTGTGCTCGCCGAGCAGCGGTGAGCCGGTCACCTCGACGGGGGAGTCGGAGAGCTTCAGCGGGCTGCCCACGGTCACGAACTCGCCGCGCTGCGGATGCGGCACGCGGACCACCATCCCGTTGGCGGCCAGCGACTCGTCCTCGATGATCTCCTTGGTGGACAGGATCGGGCCGCACGGGATGTTGTGGGCGTTGAGCCGCTCCAGCACCTCCCACTTGGGCAGCGTCGAGGACCACTCCTCGATCAACTGGAACATCTTGTTCAGCTTGGGCAGCCGGGCCCGCGGCGACGCCCACTCGGGGTCGTCGGCCAGCTCGGGCCGGCCGATGAGCTCGCTGATCGGCTGCCAGCCGACCGGCTGCACGATGACGTACACGTAGTCGTTCGGCCCGCCCGGCGCGCACTTCACGGCCCAGCCGGGCTGGCCGCCGCCGGACGCGTTTCCGGACCGGGGAACCTCCTGGCCGAAGTCGTCGTTGGGATATTCAGCGAGCGGCCCGTGTGCCAGGCGTTGCTGGTCCCGCAGCTTCACCCGGCACAGGTTGAGTACGGCGTGCTGCATGGCCACGTTGACCCGCTGACCGCGCCCGGTGTTCTCGCGCTGGTACAGCGCCGCGAGAATCCCCGCCACGGCGTGCACCCCTGTCCCCGAGTCCCCGATCTGGGCCCCCGTCGCCAGCGGCGGTCCGTCCTCGAAACCGGTGGTCGACATCGACCCGCCCATGGCCTGAGCGACGACCTCGTACGCCTTGAAGCCCGTGTACGGGCCGTCCCCGAACCCCTTGATGGAGGCATACACGATCCGCGGATTGATCTCCTGGATGCGGTCCCAGGTGAAGCCCATGCGGTCGACCGCGCCCGGTCCGAAATTCTCGACCATGACGTCGGAGCGCCGGATCAGCTCGGTGAGGATCTCCTTGCCGCGCTCGGTCTTGGTGTTGAGGGTGATGCTCCGTTTGTTGCAGTTGAGCATCGTGAAGTAGAGCGAGTCGACGTCCGGGAGGTCACGCAACTGCCCGCGCGTGATGTCACCGGAGGGCGCCTCCAGCTTGACGACGTCCGCGCCGAGCCAGGCGAGCAGCTGGGTCGCGGACGGCCCCGACTGGACGTGCGTCATGTCGAGGACGCGGATGCCTTCGAGAGCCTTGCCGGCCGTTCCTGTCATCGGGGTCATCGGGGGCACCTCACTTGTACATCGTCTGGTTCATCGTTCCGGGGGCGTACGCGTCCGGGTCGACCCAGACGTTGATCAGGGAAGGTTTCCCGGACTCGCGGGCGCGCCTGAGCGCGGGGCCGATGTCGGCGGGGTCGCGCACCTCCTCGCCGTGACCGCCCAGCATCTGCGCGAACTTGTCGTAGTGGACGTCGCCGAGGGTGTTGCCGACGCGCGCGCGCTCCGGGCCGTACTTGGCGGCCTGGCCGTAGCGGATCTGGTTCATGGAGGAGTTGTTGCCGACGATGCCGACGAACGGGAGGTCGTAGCGGACGAGGGTCTCGAAGTCCCACCCGGTGAGGGAGAACGCGCCGTCGCCGAAGAGGGCGACGACCTCCTTGTCGGGCCGCGCCTGCTTCGCTGCGAGCACGAAGGGGACGCCGACGCCGAGGGTGCCCAGCGGGCCCGGGTCCATCCAGTGGCCCGGTGACTTGGGCTGCACGACCTGCCCGGAGAAAGTGACGATGTCACCGCCGTCGCCGATGTAGATCGAGTCCTCGGTGAGGAAGTCGTTGATCTCGCTGACCAGGCGGTAGGGATGGATCGGCGAGGAGTCCGACCTGAGGCTGGGCAACCGCTTCTCGATCGCGGTCTGCTCGGCGGCGCGCAGTTCGTCGAGCCACTCCTTGCGCTTCGACGCGCCCCCGTTGAGGCGCCCGGAGGCGGCCTCGGTCACCGACTTCAGCACCAGCCCGGCGTCGCCGACGATGCCGAGGTCGATGTCGCGGTTCTTGCCGACGGTGCGGTAGTCGAGGTCGATCTGCACGACGGTCGCGTCGGGGGAGAGCCGCTTGCCGTAGCCCATCCGGAAGTCGAAGGGCGTGCCCACAATGACGATCACGTCGGCGCCTGAGAAGGCGTACCGGCGCGACAGCTGAAAGTGGTGCGGGTCGCCGGGCGGCAGTGTGCCGCGGCCCGCGCCGTTCATGTACGCCGGGATGTTCAGCGTGCGTACCAGCTCGACGGCCGCCTCCGTCCCTCGCGTCGTCCACACCTGACTGCCCAGCAGGATGGCGGGCTTCTCGGCGTGCACCAGCAGGTCGGCGAGCTTCTCGACGGCTTCGGGGTCGCCGGCCGAGCGGGTGGAGGCGCGGTAGGCGCCGGGCCTGGGCACCCGGGCTTTCGCCGTCGGCACCTTGGCGTCGAGGACGTCGCGCGGGATCTCCAGGAAGGAGGGGCCGGGCGCGCCGTGGTAGCACTCGCGGAACGCCATCGACACCATGTCCGCCGCGCGGGCCGTGTCCGGCACGGCCGCGGCGAACTTGGTGATCGGCGTCATCATGTCGACGTGCGGCAGGTCCTGCAGGGACCCCATCTTGTGCTGGGTGAGCGCTCCCTGACCTCCGATCAGCAGCATCGGGGACTCCGCGCGGAAGGCGTTGGCGACACCGGTGACGGCGTCGGTGGTGCCGGGTCCGGCGGTGACGACCGCGCAGCCGGGCTTGCCGGTGATGCGTGCGTAGCCGTCTGCGGCGTGGGCGGCGACCTGTTCGTGGCGTACGTCGACGACTTCTATGCCCTCGTCGACGCAGCCGTCGTAGATGTCGATGATGTGGCCGCCGCACAGGGTGTAGATGCGGTCGACCCCCTCTGCCTTCAGCGCCTTGGCAACGAGATGACCACCGGAGATCACGTCCTGGGTGTCGTCGGGCATGGCGAAGTCCTGTCCCTTCGTATGGGGATGGGATGCAGTCGTCGGTACATTGCATACAGTCGACGAATACTGTATGAAGCTTGTTATCCCGCATCCGGTGGGTGGTGTCCAGGGGGCGTGCGGCACTTTCGGCCATCGGAGTTCGGCCTCGCAACGGCTCGGCGGACTTCGGACTCGACTTCGCAGACGGGAGCCCGAGATGGACCTGTAGGAACACCAGGCAAGGCAACTCTTCGAGGAACACGGCATCGCGGTGCCATGGGCCGAGGTGACCGATTCACCCAAGGAGGCGCGCGAGATCGCCCGGCGGCTCGGCGGGCGAGTGGTGGTGAAGGCCCAGGTCAAGACCGGAGGCCGGGGCAAGGCGGGAGGCGTCAAGCTCGCCGCTGATCCGGCCGCGGCCGAGCTGACAGCCCGCCAGATGCTCGGCACGGACATCAAGGGGCACACGGTCGGCGCGGTGATGCTGGCCCAACCCGTGGACATCGAGGCGGAGTTCTACGTCTCCTACGTGCTGGACCGCGCGGCCGGCCGTTTCCTCGCGATCGCCTCCGCCGAGGGCGGCATGGAGATCGAGGCGGTCGCCGCCGCCAGGCCCGAGGCGGTCGCCCGCATCCCCGTCGACCCGACGCAGGGCGTCACCTCGGCGAAGGCCGGCGAGATCGCCGAAGCTGCGGGACTGCCGCCGCAGACCGTGGACGTCCTGACCCGGCTGTGGCAGGTGCTGATCCGGCAGGACGCCCTCCTGGTCGAGGTCAACCCGCTCGTGCGCACCCGCCAGGGACAGATCCTCGCCCTCGACGGCAAGGTCACCCTCGACGACAACGCGTCGTTCCGACAGGCGCGTTGGAGTACGGAGGCCGTGGAGCAGGGCGACGCGTTGGAGGCGGCGGCCGCGGCCAAGGGCCTCACCTACGTGAAACTGGACGGCGAGGTCGGCATCATCGGCAACGGCGCCGGACTCGTCATGTCGACCCTCGACGTGGTCGCCGGCTGCGGCGCCCGCCCCGCCAACTTCCTCGACATCGGCGGCGGCGCGTCCGCCCGCATCATGTCCGACGGTCTGTCGGTGATCCTCTCCGACCCCGCCGTGAGGTCGGTCCTCGTCAATGTCTTCGGCGGCATCACCGCGTGCGACGCGGTCGCCGACGGCATCGTGCGCGCCCTGGACACCGTACGGCTGACCAAACCGCTCGTCGTCCGCCTGGACGGCAACAACGCGGCCCGGGGGCGGGCGATCCTCGACGGGCGCCGGCATCCCCTGGTCGAGCAGGCCACCACCATGGACGGCGCCGCCCGCCGGGCCGTCCAACTCGCCACCGCAGCCTGAGGAGTCCGGACGCCATGGCCATCTACCTCACCCAGGAAAGCAAGGTCCTCGTCCAGGGCATGACCGGCGGCGAGGGCATGAAGCACACCCGGCGCATGCTCGCCGCCGGCACGAACATCGTCGGCGGCGTCAACCCGCGCAAGGCCGGCCGGACCGTCGGCTTCGGCGAGCGGACGGTGCCCGTCTTCGGGTCGGTCGTCGACGGTATGCAGGCGACCGGTGCCGACGTCACCGTCGTCTTCGTACCGCCCGCCTTCGCCATAGCCGCCGTCATCGAGGCCGCCGACGCCGGGGTCGGTCTCACCGTCGTCATCACCGAGGGCATACCGGTCCATGACGCGGTCGCCTTCACCGCCCACGCGGCGGCCCGCGGGACCCGCGTCATCGGCCCCAACTGCCCCGGCCTGATCACCCCCGGCCAGTCCAACGCGGGCATCATCCCCGCCGACATCACCAAGCCGGGCCGCATCGGTCTGGTCTCCAAGTCGGGCACGCTCACCTACCAACTCATGTACGAACTGCGCGACATCGGCTTCTCGACCTGTGTCGGCATCGGCGGCGACCCGGTCGTCGGCACCAGCCACATCGACTGCCTGGCCGCCTTCGAGGAGGACCCCGACACCGAGCTCGTCGTCCTCATCGGAGAGATCGGCGGCGATGCGGAGGAACGGGCCGCCGCCTACATCCGCGAGCACGTCACCAAGCCCGTCGTCGGCTACATCGCCGGCTTCACCGCGCCCGAGGGCCGCACCATGGGGCACGCGGGCGCGATCGTGTCCGGCGCCTCGGGGACGGCGCAGGCGAAGAAGGCTGCGCTGGAGGCGGCGAGCGTACGCGTGGGCGTCACACCCACCGAGACCGCGCGCCTCGCGCTGGCCGCACTGGAACAAGGAGTGTGACGTCCCTCACAGGCCACCGGCGGCCGCCCTCCGAAGTCGCGTGCCCTGCCGACCCCTCCGGCACCCGCCCCGTCCGTCCCGCACCAACCCAGCACCGCACCAACCCCGCCCCCGACCGTGCACCGAGAGCGGAGCAGCCCCATGACCACCACCCTCACCCTCAAGTCAGGAACCTCCTGGCCCGACGCCTGGCGGCGCTGCCTCGCCGTCGCCCCGGAGGCCTTTCGCGGCGACCGCGTCCTCAACCGCTGGAACGCCTCCTGGCAGGCCGACGGCCGGGTACTGCCGGCTGCCACTCCGGTGGACGGCAGCCCGATCGCCGGCCCGCCCCGACTGGACCGGGGCACCGCCCACCGAGCCGTCCGCGCCTGTCTGGACCAGCACCGCGCCTGGCGGCACGTCCCACTGGAGGAACGCCGCGCCCGTATCGCGGCCACCCTCGACGCCCTCGCCGAACACCGAGAGCTCCTCGCACTCCTCCTCGTATGGGAGATCGGCAAGCCGTGGCGGCTCGCGCAGGCGGACGTCGACCGGGCCGTCGACGGCGTGCGCTGGTACGTCGACGGCATCCACCCCATGTTGAACGGACGGGCCCCGCTGGACGGCCCGGTCTCCAACATCGCGAGCTGGAACTACCCGATGAGCGTGCTCGTTCACGCATTGCTGGTACAGGCACTGGCAGGCAACGCGGTCATCGCCAAGACCCCGACCGACGGCGGTGTCGCCTGTCTGACCCTGGCCTGTGCGCTCGCCGCCCGCGAGGGCGTCCCCGTCACCCTCGTCAGCGGCAGCGGGGGAGAGCTGTCCCAGGCGCTGGTGCGAGCGCCCGAGATCGGCTGCGTCTCCTTCGTCGGCGGCCGCGACACCGGCGCCGCGGTGGCCACGGCCGTCGCCGACCTCGGCAAGCGACATGTACTCGAACAGGAAGGACTCAACACCTGGGGTATCTGGAACCACTCGGACTGGGACGCCTTCGCCGCGGTCGTCCCGAGGCTCTTCGACTACGGCAAGCAACGCTGCACGGCGTACCCGCGATTCGTCGTCCAGCGCGCGCTGTTCGACGAGTTCCTGACGGCGTACCTCCCGGCGGTGCGCACCCTGACGCTCGGACATCCGCTCGCCGTCGAGAAGCGCGACGACCCCTACCCACGGCTGGACTTCGGGCCGGTGATCAACGTGGCCAAGGCCAAGGAACTCCACGACCAGGTCGCCGAGGCCATCGACCGGGGGGCGGTCCCGCTGTACCGCGGCCGTCCGGCCGACGCCCGCTTCCTGCCCGGCCAGGACACCTCGGCGTACGTCCAACCGGTCACGCTCCTTGGCCCGCCGCCGTCCTCGCCCCTGCACCACGCGGAGCCGTTCGGTCCGGTCGACACCATCGTCCTCGTCGACACGGAGGCGGAGTTGCTGGCCGCCATGAACGCGTCCAACGGGGCGCTCGTCGCCACCCTGTCCACGGACGACCGGGCCACCTACGACCGACTGGCCCCGCAGGTCCGTGCCTTCAAGGTCGGCCACGGCACGCCCCGCTCCCGCGGCGACCGCGACGAGCTCTTCGGCGGCTTCGGCGCGTCCTGGCGAGGCGCGTTCGTAGGCGGGGAACTGCTGGTCCGCGCGGTGACACGAGGCCCGGCCGGGGAGCGGCTGCCCGGAAACTTCCCGGAGTACCAGCAGATGCCCTGACTGCCCACCGGAGGTCGCGCTGTCGCCGTGCCGACGGCGGGCCGACGGCGGGCCGGCATCCTGGCGGGCCAGGCTGCGCCTGACGCGGCGGGTGCCCTCAGTCAGATCGAGACGCCCGCCCGCGGTACGACCGCGGCGGCCTGAGCGTGGAGCGATCGTGCCGTCACCCGGCGTGAGGCGTTCACGGCGGCGCCCTGCCCCCTGCGTGGCCAGCGGATATGCAGGTGAAACGCACTCCGAAAGCTTGGTATTGTTGTCCATGTCGCCGCGGGAAACACTCTCGCATGGCGGCAGACACCTGGTCCGGGTGGCGGAATGGCAGACGCGCTAGCTTGAGGTGCTAGTGCCCTTTATCGGGCGTGGGGGTTCAAGTCCCCCCTCGGACACTCTCACTCTCCGCATCGAGCGGATTTCGCTCGGTGATCATCGGTGATCAGTCAGTGCCCGCATTCGGCGTCCCGCCGGGTGCGGGTTTTGTTGTGTCCGTATCCATTGCCGCCCGAATGTCGCGGAAGCCCGTTTATCGGTTGTCCTGTCACGGCGCCCGGCGCTCTCGTCTGGGCGCCGCTTCCGGGTGCTGCTTCCCAGGCTCGCGCCGGCCGGTCGTCGGGTACTCGTCGGTTGCTCGCCGGCTGAAGCCGACAGGTTATTGACAGATCGTCAATGTTCATCTCTGCCAGCAGATTGACGGTCTATGGCCCGTTCTTGTGGTGATACGATCACGCTCGCTTGTAGAGCGGGCGGATGGGTGCAAGACGACATCTCCGACTACGGGGACAGTCCGGGCGGTCACCCCGGTGCGGGCGGTCCGCCGGTCCACCCGCATTGACGGGAATTCAGCAACTGGCCGTCAGTCGAGGCCGCCTGAAGAGAGTCTTATGACTGATTACATACAGAACCCGGTACTCTGGGCTCTCCTCGTCGCCGTACTCGTTGCAGTCACCCTCATTGTTCGTCAGCGCAGGGTGGCGCGCGCCTTAAGGCAGGAGATCGCGGGGCTCAAGTCCCACTACTCCGCGTTGGAAAACGAGTACGCGCAATCCGTCGAGGCAGCTCAGGAACGAGCCGAAGAGGCTACGAAAACGGTCCTCAAGTCCGCGATGCGGACCCTTCAGGGCCTGGCCGCGGAACAGCAGTTGATTGTCTCCCGGCTGCAGAACAAATACGGCGAGTCGGTCATCCTCCAGGACCTCCTGGAGATCGACCACACGAACTCGCAGTTCGGCCGGCGCGCCCAGTCCATCGCCGTGCTCTGCGACGGCTGGCTGGGGCGCGCACGCGATGTCGCGTCCGTCTACGACGTGGTGCGCAGCGCCCAGGGCAGGGTTCGCCACTACCGGCGGGTGGAGATTCTCTCGCAGGTCGACTTCGGCGTCACGAGCCGTGCCGTCGAACCGGTCGCCCTGGCCCTCGCCGAGCTCCTCGACAACGCCACGAGCTACTCCAGCCCGGACACCGTCGTCGAAATCAACATTCGTACCGTGCCCAAGGGCATTTGCATCGTCGTCGACGACGCCGGTGTCGGTATGAACGACGAAGAGCGCACCCGTGCCGACAAACTCCTCGCCAGCGATCGGGTCTCGGGCGTCTCCGCACTCGGCAACCCGCCGCAGTTCGGCTTCGCCGTGATCGGTGTGCTCAGCGAGCGCTTCGGCTTCGAGGTGTCCGTGGACTCCACCTCCCCCTACGGAGGCGTCCGGGCGGTGCTCCTCCTGCCGCACGACCTGCTCACCAACGCGCCCGAGCAGAAGGAGCCTGCTCCGGCCGTCGCTCCCACCGTCACCGCCACGGGCTTCAATGGCCCCGAAGGCGCGCTGACCGCCAACACCACCACCGCCGACGGCCTGCCGAAGCGGCGGCGCAAGCGGCCCATGGCCATCGTGCCGGGCAGCGCGTCCGCCCCCACTCCCGCCCGCTCGGGCGCCGAGACGGCGGCGATCATGGGCGCCTTCCAACGGGGTACCCAGTCGGGCCGGGCCACGCCTGCGGATCCCGCTGACAAGTCGAGCAGTACACGTGGTGCAAGCAGCGAAGGGCATGAGGTCTCGTGAACGACGATCTGTCATGGATGCTTGACAGTGCCTTGGAGATTCCCGGGGCCCTGCACGCCGTCCTGATCTCCGCCGACGGCCTGCTGATGGCCCGGACGCAGGATTTCGACAAGGACGACGCGGACCGCGTGGCCGCCGCGATGAGCGGCGTGCAGTCGCTCAGCCGCTCGCTCGCGTTCTTCTGTGAGGACCCGCAGATGCGGTGGCGGCAGACGGTGGTCGAGTTCGACGGGGGCTGGGTCTTCCTGATCTCCGCCGGCGAGGGCGCCTACCTCGGCGTCTCGGCCGCCCCGGACATCGACATGCAGGACATCACCTTCCGGATGCAGCAGCTCGTCGGCCAGCTCGGCAAGGCCCTGATGACACCGCCGCGCGAGAACCTCGGCGCACGGTCATGAAGGGCTTCGACGAACTGGAGCCCCAGACACCGGAGTTAGTGCGTCCGTACGTCATCACCAAGGGGCGCGGGCTGCCCGACGAAGGGCAGCTCTCCCTCATCACCCTGGTCACGGCGGCCGCCGATCACGAGCAGCGGCCGACCCGCCTGTCCCCCGAGGAGCAGAACCTGTTGGACCTGTGCTCGGCCGGCTACCTCTCGGTCGCCGAGATCGCCGGGCACACCCAACTGCCCCTGGGCGTGGTGAAGATCCTCCTGGCCGCCCTCACAGAAGGCGGCTACCTCATCACCCGCCCGCCCGTGCAGCGGGCGCCGCTCGCCGACCGGGACATCCTGGAGGAGGTGCTGAATGGTCTCAGGGCCAAGTTTGGATGAACAGGCGTACGTCCGCGACGGGGCTACGCAGACAGCGGTGAAGATCCTCGTCGTGGGCCACTTCGCGGTCGGCAAGACCACGTTCATCGGGGCGATCTCCGAGATCGAGCCGCTGACCACCGAGGAGACGATGACGCGGGCCGCCGAGTCCGTCGACGACCTCAAGGGAGTCCAGGGCAAGACCACCACCACGGTGGCCATGGACTTCGGCCGTCTGACCATCAGCGACCGCGTCGTGCTGTACCTGTTCGGAACGCCGGGCCAGCAGCGCTTCGTCCAGATGTGGGAGGACATGGCACGCGGCGCGCTCGGCGCGCTGGTGCTCGTCGACCCCGAGCGACTCGCGGACTCCTTCGCCGTGATCGACCTCATCGAGCAGTACGGACTCGACTACGCCATCGCCGTCAACCACTTCGACGGCTCGCCCCTGCGCGACGAGATGGCCCTGCGCGACGCACTGGACCTGCTCGACGACACCCCCGTCGTCACCTGCGACGCACGAGACGAGAAGTCCTCGGCAGAAGCGCTGATCACCCTCGTCCGTCACCTGCAGGACCGTGCCCACTAGGAGCAGACATGGACGCCCAACCCACCGCCCCCGTGCCCCCTCCAGGTTGCCCGGCGCACCAGCCCGGCGGCCGAGTGCCGCTCTACGGACCGGAGTACGCGGCCGACCCGGAGCCCTACTACACCTACCTGCGGCACTACGGGCCGACCGCGCCCGTGGAGATCGCCCCGGGAGTAGAGGCCACCCTCGTCACCGACTACGCCACCGCCCTCCAACTCCTCCAGGACTCCGGCTCCTTCCGCAAGGACGCACGCCGCTGGCGGGACCTCAACGAAGGCCGGATCGCCCCCGACAGCCCCGTTCTGCCCGTGCTCGCCTACCGGCCCAACTGCATGTCCTCCGACGGCGCCGAACACCTGAGGCTGCGTCAGTCCATCTCGGACAGCATGGCGCGCATCGATCCGATGCGGCTGAGCCAGAGCGTCGAGCGGATCTCCGACTTCCTCATCTCCCAGTTCAGCGAACGCGGTTCGGCCGACCTGATCGGCTCCTACGCCAAGCAGCTCCCGCTGTTCGTGTTCAACGAGCTCTTCGGCTGCACCGCCGACATCGGCGACCGCGTCTTCTTCGGCATCTCCGGCATGTTCGACGGCATCAACGCCGAGAAGGCCAGCCAGGTGTTGTTCGAGGCCGTGGGCGAACTCGTCGCGCTCAAGCGGCGCAAGCCCGGCGAGGACGTCACCTCCTGGCTGCTGAAGCATCAAACCCGTCTGTCTGACGAGGAGATGGTGCATCAGGTCTCCCTGCTGCTGGGCGCGGGAGCCGAGCCCCTGGTCAACCTCATCGGCAACACCCTGCACCGAATCCTCACCGACGACCGGTACGCCCACGAGGGCGGGCTGATCGAGGAGGCGATGGACGACACGTTGTGGGAGAACCCGCCCATGACGAACTTCGCCGCCCACTACCCGGTGTCCGACATGGAGTTCGCCGGTCAGAAGCTCACCGCCGGTGACCTGATGCTGGTCAGCATCGCCGCCGCCAACACCGGTCCCACGCTGTCGGCGGCCCGCAAGGCCGGCAGCAACCGTGCACACCTCGCCTGGAGCGCGGGCCCGCACGCCTGCCCTTCGAAGGAACCCGCCCGGCAGATCGTCGTGTCGGCCGTCGAGAACCTTCTCAACCGCCTTCCCGACGTCGAACTCAGCGTTCCAGAAGGCAGTCTGACCTGGCGTCAGGGAGCCTTCAGCCGTGGCCTCGTCACGCTCCCGGCCCGGTACACGCCGGTAAAACCGGTGATTCGTCCGAGCCGGCAGACCACCACGCAGGCACCGGCGCGCGAGACCGCCGGCGCGGTCCGCCACGAACAGGCCGGAGTGTGGAGCAAGTTCCTCAACTGGCTGACCAAGTGACGCGCCGCACTCACAGCCTTCCAGCCAACTAGATACCCGCCCTTCGGGGCGGGTATCTGCTTGTCGGCGTCCCGGCTCCCGGCGTCCCGGCGTCCCGGCGTCCCGAGCCCGTCCGACCTCATTCCTCGCGCAGCTCCTGCAGATACGGCGCCACGTTGACCTGGATCGACGCGCTGTCCCGCTGCCCGTACTGACCCGCGACTCCGCTCAGGTACGCGGCGATCTCCTTGCGCATGACCTCCGCCTCCGGCAGCACCGCATCGCCGTTGACGAGCCGCGCGATCCACCGCGCCTGCGCCTCCACCAGCCGCGTGATCGAACCGACCGGGCGCACCAGACCGACGAAGAACAGTCCGGGACGGCCCGGGGCGACGACCCGCTTGTACAGCTCGACCGAGCCCTGCGGGCCGACCGGGCAGCCGGGCTCCAGGAACGGGAAGGTCATCTGGTAGCCGGTGCAGTACACGATCGCGTCGGCCCTGACCGACGTGCCGTCGACGAAGGAGACCCGGCCGCCGTCGACGGCGGCGATCGACGGTTTCGGGGTGACCGCGCCATGGCGGATACGGCTGAGGATCTCGTCGGAGATGGTGACGGCCGAGGCGAAGACCGGGTGGTCCGGCTCGGGCAGCCCGTGGTCGCGGAGTCTGCCGCGGGCGATCAAGAGGGCCTGTTCGATGAAACGGCGCTGCTCCGCCAGGGACATGCTGATCCACCACGGCGCGTCGGCGATCTCGTCGAGCGCCATGCCGAACAACTGCTTGGGCATGATGTGCAGTCCCCGGCGCGCCGAGAGGACGGTCAGCTCGGCGTGCCGGGAGAGGTCCGCGGCGATGTCCACCGCCGAGTTGCCGAGCCCCACGACGATGACGCGCTGTCCGGCGAATGCGCTGCCGTCGAGGTAGTCGAGAGAATGGCGAATCGTTCCTGTGAACGTTTCGGCGCCCTTCGGCAGTGCGGGCATCGAGGGTTCCGAGTTGTGCCCGGAGGCGACGATCACATGCGTGAAGCTGCGGGACGACGTCGTGCCGTCGGCATCCCGGCTGACGACCGTCCACCCACCGTCGGCCTTCTGCCGTACGGACTCCACGGTCGTCCCCAGCTCGATGCGGTCCCGTATGCCGGCCCACTCGGCGAACGAGCGTAGATAGGCGGCGATTTGACTGTGCCGGGGGTAGAGCGGGTAGGAGGCGGGCATCGGGAAGTCCGCGTACCCCGTGAGGTGCTTGGCGGTGTTGAGGTGCAGCGACAGATAGCCGGGACCGCGCTCGCCCGCCTGCGGCCGACGCCAGAGCCCGCCGACGTCACTCGACTGCTCCAGGCAGACGAAGTCGACACCGGCGCTCTTCAGGGCGTGTGCCGTCGCCAGCCCCGACAGTCCCGCACCGATCAGACACAGACGCACGGATTCCCCCACGGGATAGACACCATCCTTTCGCGCACGGGCAAGTGACTGCCCAAGCGGCGCTGCGCCCACTCTTCTCCCGCCCGCGACAAGGATCACAGGACGTTTTGGGGGCGCCGGGGGTATCTGAGCGGAGGGCGGCCTACTCCCGGGCTGACGCCCACAAACCCCGGACATGCCCCAGATGCCGTGTCATGACCTCGCGAACGGCCCGTTCGTCGCGCGTCAGCAGGGCGTCCAGAAGCTCCAGGTGTTCTTCGGCGGAGGCCAGCAGACGGCCCGAGGCGGAGAGCGCGGTCAGGCCGTACAGGCGGGCACGGCCGCGCAGTTCCCGGACGACTTCGACGAGATGGGCGTTACCGGCCAGGGCGAGCAGGCCCAGGTGGAAGCGGGTATCGGCCTCGACGTAGGCGATGAGATCGCCCGCGACCGCGGCGGCGACGATCTCCCGGGCGGCGGGGCGGAGCGCCTCCAGCGACACCGGGTCGGCGCTCGTCGCCAGCGCCGCCACCGTGGGGATCTCGATCAGCGCGCGGACGTGCGTGTACTCGTCGAGCTGCCGGTCGGAGACCTCCGTGACCCGGAACCCCTTGTTGGGGACCGCGTCCACCAGGCCCTCCTTGGCGAGATCCAGCATCGCCTCGCGGACCGGCGTCGCCGAGACGCCGAAGCGGGTGGCGAGGGTCGGCGCCGAGTACACCTCGCCGGGCCGCAGTTCACCCGCGATCAGCGCGGCCCGCAGGGCGTCCGCGACCCGCTCGCGGTAGCTGCTGCGGCGCCCGCCGAGCACGGGGAGCGACGGCTCGGCGGGCGGCTGACTGCTGCTCACGGGCGGCGGGGCCATGGTGGGTCTCCTCGGAAACGGGCTGTGCCATCGCACTGTGCCATGTCACGTAGTACGACCCTCAGTATCTACGGTGGTGGAGGCCCCGGTGTCACAGGACGAACCCCTCCGGGAAGGGGTCCGTCGGATCCAGCAGGTACTGGGCCGTTCCCGTGATCCAGGCGCGGCCGGTGAAGCTGGGCAGTACCGCCGGGCGGCCGGCGACCTCCGTCGTGCCGAGCAGCCGCCCAGTGAAGCGGGTTCCGATGAACGACTCGTTCACGAACTCGGTGCGCAACGGCAGCTCGCCCCGAGCGTGCAGTTGCGCCATGCGTGCACTGGTCCCCGTACCGCAGGGCGAGCGGTCGAACCAGCCGGGGTGGATGGCCATCGCATGCCGCGAGTGCCGGGCGGTGGCGCCGGGCGCGTACAGGTGGACGTGGTGGCAGCCGCGGATGGACGGGTCCTCGGGGTGGACCGGCTCCTCCTCGGAGTTGATCACCTCCATCAGCGACAGGCCGGCCTGCAGGATGTCGTCCTTGCGGGCGCGGTCGAAGGGCAGCCCGAACTCCTCCAGCGGCAGGATCGCGTAGAAGTTGCCGCCGTACGCCAGGTCGTATGTCACGCTGCGGCCGTCGGGCAGGGTCGCCTTGCGGTCCAGCGCGACCGCGAAGGAGGGGACGTTCTGCAAGGTCACGGAGGTGGCCGCGCCGTCCTCGACCGTCACCTCGGCGACGACGAGTCCCGCCGGGGTGTCCAGCCGGATGGTGGTGACCGGTTCGACGACCTCCACCATGCCCGTCTCGACGAGCACCGTCGCCACTCCGATCGTGCCGTGCCCGCACATCGGCAGATAACCGGAGACCTCGATGTAGACGACGCCCCAGTCGCAGTCCGGCCGGGTGGGCGGCTGGAGGATCGCGCCGCTCATCGCGGAGTGCCCGCGCGGCTCGTTCATCAGCAACTGCTTGACGTCGTCGCGGTGTTCACGGAAGTACAGCCGCCGCTCGTTCATCGTCGCGCCGGGAATGGTGCCGATCCCGCCGGTGATCACTCGGGTGGGCATGCCCTCGGTGTGCGAGTCGACGGCGTGCAGGACGAGCTTGCTGCGCATGAAGTCCCCTTGTCCGGTGCGGAGTTACGCGAGCCCTGCGGCGACGGCCTTTTCGGTGGCCGCGCGGACCGTCGCCTCCTGGTCCGGCAGCAGCGGGACCCGTGGCGGACGGCAGCCGCCGCCATAGCGACCCACGACGTCCATCGAGAGTTTGATCGCCTGGACGAACTCGACGCGGGAGTCCCAGCGCAGCAGTGGGTGGAGCTGACGGTAGAGGGGGAGCGCCGTGGTGAGATCACCGGCGACGGCCGCCCGGTACAACTCCACCGAGGCCTTCGGCAGCGCGTTGGGGTAGCCCGCCACCCAGCCCTTGGCCCCCGCCACGGCCAACTCCAGCAGCACATCGTCGGCACCGATCAACAGGTCCAGTTCGGGGGCGAGTTCGGCGATCCGGTAGGCGCGGCGGACATCGCCGGAGAACTCCTTGACGCCGTGGATGAGACCCTCGCCGTGCAGCCGCGCCAGCAGTTCGGGCACGAGGTCGACCTTGGTGTCGATCGGGTTGTTGTACGCCACCACCGGCAGGCCCGCCCGGGCGACCTCCGCGTAGTGGGCCACGACGGCACGCTCGTCCGCGCGGTAGGCGTTGGGCGGCAGCAGCATCACCGCTTCGCAGCCCGCCTCGGCGGCCTGCTCGGCCCAACGGCGGGCCTCCGCAGAGCCGTACGCGGCGACCCCGGGCATCACCCGCGCCCCGCCGATCGCGGCCACCGCCGTCTCCACCACCCTGGTGCGTTCCTCGGGCGTGAGCACCTGGTACTCGCCCAGCGAGCCGTTGGGTACGACGCCGTCACACCCGTTCGCCACCAGCCAGGAGCAGTGCTCGGCGTACCGGTCGTAGTCGACGGAGAGGTCGCGGTTGAGCGGGAGCGCGGTGGCGACGAGGACACCATGCCAAGGGCGAAGCTGGGGAGTGGAGGGTCCGGGGGGAGGGGTGGGGGCGGTCATCCTGGTTCCCTTTCACGTGGCGCGATGAGTGGTGAGCGCATGAGTGGTGAGCGCGATGAGGGGGAGCGAGTGGTGTGTGACATATCACTGGGTGGTGGGTGTGGGGTCCGTCGGCGGGGCGGCCAGCACCCCCAGGGGCACGGGGCGGGCCAACAGCCGTCGGGCCGGGGTGAGCTCACAGCCCCCGACACCGGCCACGCCGGGCTCGCACATCCGGCCCTGGCACCAGCCCATCCCGGCCCGGGTCAGCAGTTTCACGGTGCGCAGGTCACCCGCGCCGAGTGTGCCGACGGCCTCGCGGACGGCGCCCGCGGTGACCTCCTCGCAGCGGCACACGACCGTCTCGTCGGTCACCTGGTCCGTCCACCGGACGGGCCGTGCCGCATACGCGCCGTCCAGTGCCGCGAAGAAGGCCCGTAGCCGGCTCCGGTCCCGCGCGGCCGGCGCCCACGCCCGCGGGTCGGGAGCCGTGCCGGTCAGCCTGGCCGCCGCCGACCGTCCGGCGATATGCCCCTCGGCGAGCGACAGGGCCGCGCCGCCGATGCCCGTGGTCTCGCCCGCGGCCCAGACGCCGGGGACGTCGGTGCGCTGCTCGTCGTCGACGCGCACGCCCGGCCCGTCGAGGCGACAGCCGAGGCCATCCGCGAGATCGGTGTGCGGCAGCAGGCCGTGCCCGACGGCGAGCGTGTCGCAGGGCACACGTCGCTCGGAACCGGGCATCGGCCGGCCCTCGGCGTCCAGCGCGGCGACGGTGACATACTCCAGCCGTTCGGCGCCGTGCGCTTCCAGCACCATGTGCCGGGCCTTCACCGGGATGCCGTGACGCAGGAGTCGGGCCGCGTACCCGGCCCCTTCGGCCAGCTTCTGAGGGGCGGTGGCCCAGGCCGGGGCGCGACGTACGAAGTTCCCCGGCCCGGCCGACTCGACCAGGGCGACGACCCGCGCTCCCGCAGCGGCGAGGCCGGCCGCGACGGGCAGCAGCAGGGGGCCCGTGCCGGCCACGACCGCCGTACGGCCGGGCAGCACGAGCCCGCCCTTCAACAAGGCCTGGGCGCCGCCCGCGGTGATCACACCGGGCAGGGTCCAGCCGGGGAACGGCAGGACCTTCTCGTAGCCGCCGGTGGCCAGCAGCACCCCGTCGGCGTGGACCGCGACGGACTCCTCCTGCTCCGGACCCAGCAGTGCATGCACGGTGAAGCCGTGTGATCCGCCGGAACCCTTCGACTCCCTTTCCACACACCACACATGACGGTCCCTCAGGTATGTGACGCGTCCGGTGGCGAGGTGGGTGTCGAGTCCGGCCCGCAGTCGCTCCCAGGTGCGCCACTGGTGGTGGAGTGCCTGGGGACGGCGGGCGCCGAGTGCGGGCGCGGGCTGCCGGTAGAACTGTCCGCCCGCCTCGGCGGCGGAGTCGATCAGCACCACCCGCACGTCGTGCGCAGCGGCTGCCGACGCGGCGGCGAGCCCGGCCGGGCCCGCGCCGATCACCGCGAGCACCGGGCGCCGCTCAGTCATCGTGCCCCGTCCCTTGCTGCGTACGGATGTCCGCGCCCGGCGCGGCCGGCACCAGGCAGGCGCGTTGGTTGGGGCGGCCGTCGACGGTCACCAGGCAGTCGAAGCACGCGCCGATCCCGCAGAAGACTCCACGCGCACGCCCTCCGCCCCGCGTGGTGCGCCAGGCCGTGACCCCGGACGACCACAGCGCGGCGGCGATCGTCTGCCCCGGCAGCGCCTCGATCTCCCGGCCGTCGAAGGTGAGGGTGAACGGGGCGCCGGGGCGCGCCCGGACCAGCTTCAGCGGGTTCACGGCGCGGCCTCCTGGGCGAAGCGGTCGAAGCGGTCGGGGCGGAACGGCGCCAGGCTCAGTTCCGGGCGCTTGCCGGCGAGCGTCTGCGCGATCAGGTGGCCGGTGCCGGTGGCGAGCCCGATGCCCGCGCCCTCGTGGCCGCAGGCGTGGAACAGTCCGGGGACGCGGGGATCGGGTCCGATGGCGGGGAGGTGGTCGGGCATGTACGGGCGGAAGCCGAGATACGTGCGCATCGCCCGTACGTGCTCCAGGAACGGGAACAGGCGCGTCGCCCCCGCCGCCAGGGCGCGGACGACCGGCAGCGAGAAGGACCGGTCGAAGCCGACCCGTTCGCGGCTCGCGCCGATCAGCACCGGCCCGGCGGCGGTCCCCTCGACGACCGGTGAGGTCTGCAGGGCGGCCGAGTCGCTCGCCACGTCGGCCACGTAGTCGGCGGCGTACACCTTGTGCCGCACCCGGCGCGGCAGCGGTTCGGTGACCAGCACGAAGCCCCGGCGGGGGAGTACGGGCAGCCGCACCCCCGCCAGTTCCGCGACCTCCGCACCCCAGGTCCCGGCCGCGTTCACCACGACCGGCGCAAGGATGTCGCCCTGGTCGGTCCGGACGCCCCGGACGGCGCCGTCGGCGCCGCGCAGGATCCGTGTCACGGTGCGACCGGTCTCCAGCCGCGCGCCCGAGGACCGTACGAGGTGCGCGGCGGCAAGAGTGGGCATGACCTGGGCGTCCTGCGGATACAGCACGCCGCCCGCGAGGCCGGGTGCCAAGTACGGTTCCAGGTCGTGGAGTTGGTCCGCTTCGACGTGGACTGTCTCCACTCCGGACGCGCGCTGTCCGGCCGCGAGGGCCGTCAGGGCGGTGCGGGCCTCGGGGGCTGACGCGACCACGAGTCCGCCCTTGGGCTCGTACTCGACGGCCGTGCCCAGCTGTTGGGCCAGTTCGCCCCACAAGCGGCCGGACAGCAGGGCCAGTTGGAGCTCAGGACCGGGTTCCTTGTCGGAGACGAGGAGGTTGCCCTCGCCCGCGCCGGTGGTGCCGCCGGCCACGGGACCGCGGTCGACCAGTACCACCTCCAGCCCGGCACGGGCCGCGTACAGCGCGCAGGCGGCGCCCACCATGCCGGCGCCGACGACCACGACGTCACCGCTCGGTCGCTTGGGCACAGCAGTAATATGTCACATGGTTCTGCTGGGAGGAAGGAGGCCGGACACGGCAGGGCGCGGAGGCGCGATCAGTCGAACTGGCTGGGTTCCGGGGCAGCGCGATCCGTGCGCGGGCGTTCGTGAGCGGCTGGTCCGGGGACGCGGTGACGGTCCGCTGGGTGACGGGTCCGGCCGCGACGCCCGAGTCGGTCGACGCGCTGTCGCCCCGTTGGAGCAGGCCGCGGTGGCCAGCAGCGTTCCGCACGCCAGGACGGCAGCCGACACGCGCGCCGGACGAGCCGGACGGGCCCGACGGGCGGGGCGGGCAGGGCGGGCGGGACGACGGGCGAGCGGTGGTCACGGGCGCCTCCTGAGGACGGGGCCGGCTGCCCCTGTCCCTCACGGCACCACCGGCCAGGCCGCTCTACCAGTGCAATGAGCCGTACGGGTGAGGCGGCGGGCGCGGGGAGGGGTGCGGCCAAGGGCGGGGCGACCGGGCGGGCGCTGCCGGAAAATGCGAGGTGCTCGGGGCCGGCGCCGGGGCATTATGGCGGTCCCGTCGCCCCACCCGGCGGCGGTGATCAGCATCGGGGAACGTCCGGGGGCACCAGTGACCGTCACCAACATCCTGCTGTCCGGCGTCGTCGGCTCGACCGCCTACGGGCTCGCCCACGAAGGCTCCGACGTGGACCGCCTCGGCATGTTCGCCGCCCCCACCGAGGAACTGCACGGCCTGCACCGACCGCAGGAGTCGCACGTCAGCACCTCGCCCGACAACACCCTGCACGAGGCCGCGAAGTGGTGCCGGCTCGCCCTCGGCGGCAACCCGACGGTGATGGAACTCGTCTGGCTGCCGGACGAGTTGTACGAGGTGCGCACTCCCTTCGGTGAGGAACTCATCGCGTTGCGCGAGACGTTGCTCAGTGCGCGACGCGTCCGTGACGCCTACCTCGGCTACGCCACCCAGCAGTTCCGTAAACTCCAGAACCGCAGTGCAGGGACCCTCTCCGCGGGCGCCCGCAGCCGGACCGCCAAGCACGCCCGTCACCTCAAGCGGCTGTGCACTCAGGGCTACGAGCTGTACGCAACAGGGCAGTTGACGATTCGCGTCGAGGATCCGGAGAGCTACCACCGGTTCGGCGAACAGGTCGCCGCCGACCCGGAAGCGGCGCTGCCACTGCTGCGCGGATTCGAGGAGGCGTTCGCCGAGACGCGCAGCGTGCTGCCCGAACAACCCGACGACACGGCCGCCGACGCCTGGCTGCGTCGGGTGCGGAGGCAGTTCTACGCGGAGGCGCCGGGCCCGGTGCGATAAATCGCGTGCCGGGCGGGCACGTTCGCCCCTACACTCACCGAAGACCAAGCGCGGCCCACGATCAGGGCGCGCCGCACCGGTACGAACGAGGGGAGCCCGGCCATGCGTGACCATGCCGCTGTCGTCTCTCCCCGCTCCCGCTACGAGGTGATCCTCGTGTCTTCGTCCGTCCGGTGCTCGCTGCGCGGCCGGCGCCGGATGTCCTGACGAAGCTCTGAGTATCCCAACGCGCCGTCAATGACCTATATCTGACGGCGAGTCATGCATGTGTGCGTCATCCACTTGGACGTCATGCACGTGCTGCCTGCCTTCGTCCGGAAATCGCGCTGCCCGTTCTCGGAAACACCCCGAAAGGCCAAGGGCCGTGCGCAACAACCTCGACCGTCACCTCTCCACCGTGCGCAACCTGGGCATCCTCGCCCACGTCGACGCGGGCAAGACCACCGTCACCGAGCGGATCCTGTACGCCACCGGGACCACGCACAAGCGCGGCGAGGTCCACGACGGCACCACCATCACCGACTTCGACCCCCAGGAGCGCGACCGTGGCATCACCATTTTCGCTGCGGCCGTCAGCTGCGACTGGGACGGTCACCGCGTCAACCTGATCGACACCCCTGGGCACGTCGACTTCGCCGACGAGGTGGAGCGATCCCTGCGGGTACTCGACGGGGCGGTGGCGGTGTTCGACGCCGTCGCGGGCGTGGAGCCGCAGAGCGAGTCCGTGTGGCGGCAGGCCGACCGGCACGGCGTGCCCCGGATCGCGTTCGTCAACAAGCTCGACCGGGTCGGCGCCGACCTCGACGCCGCGGTGGCGTCGATCCGTGCCCGCCTGCATCCGGTCCCGCTGGTCGTACAGCTGCCGATCGGCACGGAGAACGACTTCACCGGCGTCGTCGACCTGCTCCGCATGCGGGCGCTGACCTGGAGCGACGACGGCGACCTGGCCGGCGGGACGGTCGTCGAGGCGGCGGTGCCGCAGGAGCTTCGCAAGGAGGCGCTGCGTCGGCGCCGGCTGCTGGAAGAGGCTGTGGCGGAGCGGCATCCGGCAGCGCTGGAGGAGTTCTGCGACCGGGAGACGCTGTCTGCCGAGACCCTCTCCGGAGCGCTGCGCGACCTGACCCGCACGGGTGACGGGGTGGTCGTGCTGTGCGGCTCGGCCTACCGCAACCGCGGCATCGAGCCGCTGCTGGACGCCGTCGTCTCCTATCTGCCGTCGCCGCTGGACATGCCGCCTGTACGCGGTACGCATGCCACCGGCCGCGGTATGCAGGGAGGCGTCGACCGTGTGCAGGAAGGCGCCGACCGTATGCAGGGAGGCGCCGACCGTATGCAGGATGCGCTCGGCGGTGTGCAGGATGTCGTCGGTGAGCAACGGCCCGCCGACCCCTCCGCGCCGTTCGCCGCCCTCGCGTTCAAGGTCAGCGCCACGCCCACCGGTCGGCTCACGTTCCTGCGGGTGTACTCGGGCACGATCGAGAAGGGGGACGCGGTGTGGGAGTCGGGTGCGCGGCGCACCGAGCGGATCGGACGGATCCTGCGGGTGCAGGCCGACCGGCACGCCCAGGTGGAGTGCGCGGTCGCCGGGGACATCGTGGCCGTGGTCGGGCTGAAGTCGGCGCGTGCGGGCTCCACCCTGTGCGCGCCGGAGGCGCCGATCGTCCTCGAACCGCCCGGCGTCGCCGAACCGGTCGTCTCCGTGGCGGTCGAGGCGCGGGCGAGCACCGACGCCGACCGGCTGGCCTCGGCGCTCGCGCGGCTGGCGGAGGAGGATCCGTCGCTGGTCGTCAGGACTGATCCGGAGACCGGTCAGACGGTGCTGTCGGGCATGGGTGAACTGCATCTGGAGGTCGCGGTGGAGAAGGTGCGCCGTGGACTCGGCCTGGAGGTCAACGTGGGGCGTCCGGAAGTGACTTATCGGGAGACGGTCGTCGGCGGGGTGTCCGGCCTGGTTTTCCGGCACGTCAAACAGGACGGTGGCGCAGGCCAGTTCGCGCATGTCGTGCTCGACGTCGAACCGCTCGACGCGGTCGGCGGCGAGAGCGCGGACAGCGACGTCGAAAGCGGTTTCGCGTTTCGTTCGGCCGTCGTGGGCGGTCGGGTGCCGCAGGAGTACGTCCGTGCCGTCGAGGCCGGCTGCAGGGATGCCCTTGCCGAGGGACCCCTGGGCGGGCACCCGGTCACCGGGCTGCGGGTCACCCTGACCGATGGGGCGACCCATGTGAAGGACTCCTCCGAGACCGCCTTCCGCACGGCCGGCCGGCTGGGGCTGCGGGAAGCCCTGCGCCGCTGTGTCATGGTCCTGCTGGAACCGGTTGTCGAGGTTTCCGTCACCGTTCCCGAGGACGCCGTCGGCGGAGTGCTCGGGGACCTGGCCGCTCGGCGCGGGAGGGTCACCGACTCGACCGTGCACGGTGGTTCGGCGGTGATCACCGCCACCGTGCCGCTGGCCGAGCTGTTCGGCTACGCGACCCGGCTGCGCAGCCGCACCCAGGGCCGAGGCACGTTCTCGGCCCGACCGACGGGATACGCCCCGGCGCCGGCGGCGGTCACCCGGTAGGTCCCGGATTCGGGAGGCGTAGGTCTGTGGTCCCCGGACCGTGGGCCTACGCCCCCTACGGCGTCGTACGTGGAGCTCCTGCGGCACCGCCGCCTCGACGACCGTCCCGCCGGCCAGGTCGCCGTCGTCGCTCCGCAGACGTTCCCGAAGTAGGCGGTCCGAGGTCGTTGATGAGTGCTCGTACGGGCCGTTGCCGCCGAGGGAGAGCACCAGCAGGTCGTGAAACCTCACGCCCGGCACGTTCGGGGCGGCGAAGCCGGGGGTTCGTTCGGGCCGGAGACGTCCCTGACGAGGAACCCGGTTGCCCGCCGCGCCCTCCGCTGTGAGGCTCTGTCCCATGTCGATCTTCACCGCCCCCGACGGAACCCGCCTCGCCCACCACGAGTCGGGGGACGGCCCGCCACTGGTCTGTCTGCCCGGTGGCCCCATGCAGTCCGCCGCCTACCTGGGCGACCTAGGCGGCCTCACCGCCCACCGCCGTCTGATCGGCCTGGACCTCAGGGGCACCGGCGAGTCGGCCGCCCCCGCGGACACCGCGTCGTACCGCTGCGACCGCCAGGTCGACGACGTCGACGCACTGCGCGAGCACCTCGGGCTCGACCGGATCGACATGCTCGCGCACTCCGGCGGGGCCAACCTGGCGATCCTGTACGCCACCCGTCACCCGGACCGTGTCAACCGGCTGCTGCTGATCACGCCGAGCGTGTACGCGGTCGGTCTCGGGATCACCGCCGAGGACCGTCTGACGACTGCGCGGCTGCGCGGGAGCGAGCCGTGGTTCGCCTCCGCCTACGCGGCGCTGGAGGATGTCACCGCCGACCGGGGCACCGCCGACTCCTGGC
Organism: Streptomyces sp. NPDC051677; assembly: GCF_044453465.1. Lineage (NCBI taxonomy): Bacteria > Bacillati > Actinomycetota > Actinomycetes > Kitasatosporales > Streptomycetaceae > Streptomyces > Streptomyces sp. NPDC051677. The sequence continues at coordinate 100,493 of NZ_JBITCT010000022.1, read as the reverse complement.
AGGCCATCGCCCCCTTCTTCCATGCCCGTTGGGACGAGGAGGCCCGGGCCTTCGATGAGGCGGGCGACCAGCAGAGGAACGCCGAGGCGGCAGCCGTGTACACCGCCGAGGGAGCCTTCGCCCCGACCGCGACCCGCGAAGCCCTCGCCGCCCTCCCGTCCCCTGTTCTGATCGTCGCGGGACAGGTGGATGTGGCGGGACCGCCGCGCGTGATGCGGCAGTTCGCGGAACTGTTCCCGAAGGCCGAGCTCGTCGTGCAGCCGGGGGCGGGGCACTTTCCGTGGCGGGACGATCCCGAGCGGTTCGTGACGACGGTGAAGCGTTTCACGGACGGTGGGTTGACGGCCTGAGGCAGGTGGCGCGCGGGTGCTCAGTCGGGTCGTTCACGCGAACGGGTGAGCCTCCGGTGGGCGGGGCACGCGCGAAATCGGGCGGCCGTTGTGCGGGTGTCGGGATCTTCCCGCTTGTGAGGACCACGGGGGTACACATGAGCCTGCATTTCCAGCGCAACGCCGATGGCACGGTCACCGGCCGCAACACCGAGACCGGCTACACGGTCACCTTGGCGGACGAGGAGGAGGTGCAGCGGCTGGTCTACGAGGACGCCGGCTGTGAGTACACTCCGCCGCCCGCTCCTCCGCCGCCGGGCGTCCACCGGTTCGCCCTGGTACACGAGGAGTTCGGTCACGAGGGCTTCGGGGACGAGCGGTACGAGAGCCTGCGCACACGTCCTCCCGGCGGCTGCGAACCCGCCGACTGGGGCTGCTTCGCCCTGGAGTGCGAGCGGCCGGGGGCCTCGCTCCTGAGTGCCGTGTCCGACACCGTCGCCGAGATCCGCCGCGAGCACGGCCTGGTGATGAACAGCCTCGGCGTCGAGAAACCCGACGAGTGGTTCGGGGAGGACAGAAACGGCTACGGCGCACAGATCGTGGCGCATCTGATGCTCATGTCGGCCCATCGCGCCGCACTCCTCGGATACGGACGGAAAGACCTGGTGCGGCTGCTCGATGCCACGGGCATCGGTTGGGCGTGAGGGAACGAGTACGGGTGAAGCCTCGCAGAGCAGAGCAGAACAGAGCAGAGCAGAGCATGGTGGTCTCGCCAGACGGTGGCGAGTTCATCGTCACCCTGCACGTCCCCGACGACGCCTGCGGAGCGGAGGGCTTCGCTCCCGACTTCCGTGTCGTGTCCACTGCGTCAGGCGGGAAGACCGTGCCCGTCTCACAGAAGCTCCTGAGCCTCGGCACGGTCTTCCTCGCGTGGCTGTGAGCCGCGTCGACGCCCGCGTGTGTTCGCGTCCGCGTCAGCAGTCCCGCAGTTCCGCCGACTGGTTCAGTACCTGGGCCCGCGTGGACGTGAAGCGTGCATACGTCTCCCCGTTCCGAGCCCCCGGACGGAATGCCGCGACCCGGTGGCAGTTCTGGAAGGCCAGGGTGATGCCGAAGTGGCGTTCCAGGCTGCCGCGGATGGCGTCGCTGGCCATGGCCCGCAGGAGCTGGCCGCGCTCCTGCTCGGACGCGGGTGGGGTCTGGTTGTCGGCGAACTCGCCGATACCGGCGTGCAGTCGGGTGGCGAGGGAGTCGACGAGCTCGTAGGCATAGGGGAGGGACGTGCGGACCGTGTCCACGAAGTCCTCCTCGCGGATGGCGCCGGCTTCGGCCTCGGCGAGGAGCTTCGGGGAGACGTCGAGAGACATGGGAATGGGGGTCCTGTTCCTGTGGAGGGAGAGGGGGAGAGAGGAGAGGGAGAGCAAGAGGAGGAAAGGGTGGGTGAGGTTGGTCCGGTTCGTTTACGGCAGTGATGTCGGGCCTGGGACGAACTCCGGGTCCACCTGCGCGGCAAGGTCCTGGCCCGTTGCCTCGTTCGCCCAGGACCGGGCGTTGCGCAGATGGAAGTCGACGGCGTGGCGGTGGAGGGTCGGCCAGTCCTTCGTGCGGGCGTCGACCGTCTCGCGCAGGACGTTGAGGGCGTGGCGGTTGATGTCCTCCAACTCGCCCTGGGGGCTGCCCCGTTCGGCCGAGCGGACCCAGGGGGAGAGGACGAGGTGGGTGAGGAGGTCGTCGCCCACCTCCTCCTTGAGGAAGAGCAGATCGTCCTCGCCGGTCACCTTGTTGCCGACCACGGCGAGAGGGATGTCGAACTCTCGGGCGTGGTCGCGGTACTGGCGGTAGACGGAGACGCCTCTGCGGGTTGGTTCGGCCACCAGGAACGTCATGTCGAAGCGGGTGAACAGGCCGGAGGCGAAGGCGTCGGCGCCGGCCGTCATGTCCATCACCAGGTACTCGTCGGGACCGTCCACCAGATGGCTCAGGTAGAGCTCCACCGCGCCCAGCTTGGAGTGGTAGCAGGCCACGCCCAGGTCGCTCTCGTCGAACTCGCCGGTCACCATCAGCGGCACACCGCCCACCCGTTGGACGTGGCGGGCGTGCAGCGCGTCGTCGCCCAGCAGGCGCAGCAGGTGGGAGCCGCGGCCCGGCGGGGTCGTCTTGACCATCGCCTCGCGGGAGGCGATCCGCGGGTTGGCGCCGCGCAGCAGGTCCTTGATCTCACCCAGGTGCGCGGCCAGGGGCGGGGCGGTGAAGGGCGGCGTCCCGGCGGTGGGGTCCAGGGCCTCGGACAGATGTTGGTTGATGTCGCCGTCCACGGCGAGCACCGGTGCGCCGGACTGCGCCAACTGCCGGGCGAACAGGGCCGACAGCGTCGTCTTGCCGCTGCCGCCCTTCCCCACGAACGCGACGCGCACCTATCGGCCCACCTTTTTGAAAATGAATGTCATGTGTCTAGATTTAGGGGGAGGTCATGATCGCTGTCAAGTCGGAGCGGGTGACGGAGTGGCGTGGTCGGGTGGCGATCAAGGGAAAGAGTCTTAATGCATATGATGTGCAGGTGCGTAATTACTGCATAAGGCCCGCGGGGCCAGGCGACCTCGACGGCGCCCGTGCCGTCATGCTCGACACCGTCTACCGCGACTTCGGCACCGGTTATGTGCCGCGCTGGCACGGCGACATCATCGACCCGGTCGCCGCCTACCTCGTCCCGGCCCGCCACACCCTGCTGGTCGCGATCGAGGGCGCCGAGGGGGAGGGCGGCGAGGTCGTGGCCACGGCCGCCCTCGACTCCCGCGGTCCCGCGCACCCGCCGAACCCGCGTCAGGTCGCCGAGCGCTACCCCTGCGGCACGACCGCGCAACTGCGCCGCGTCTACGTGCGTCGGGGGCATCGGCGGCGCGGTCTCGCCCGGCGACTGGTCGCCGAACTCCTTGCCTTCGCGGCGGCGGACGGCGGCTACCGCTCCGTGTATCTGCACACCGACCCGGCCGTGGAAGGCGCCGAAGGCTTCTGGCGCTCGCTCGGCGAGGTCGTGCACGACGAGCGTGCGGATCCCGGCGGCGGCCAGCGGATCGTCCACTTCGACGTCCCCCTCCGCGCTCCCGCCCCGTTCGCCACCCCGTTCGCCGCTCCGTCCCCCATCCCCTAGGTCGGTCCCCGTTCGCCGCTCCGTCCCCCATCCCCTAGGTCGGTCCCCCGTGCGCTTCCTCCGTCGCCCGCCTCGCCCGCGACTCCTCGTCTGCCTCCTCCTCGCTCCGCTTCTCGTCGGCTGCTTCGCCTCTTCCTCCGGCGGCGACGGTGAGGCGTCCGGCGGTGACGACGGCTCCCGGCTGCGGGTCGCCCTCGCCTTCCCGCCCGCCCAGAACCTCTCCCCGTACGGCGCCGACGCGACGATCCTCAGTCGTCTCGGCGTCACCGAAGGGCTGACCGCCCTCGACGCCAACGGCGCCGCCGCCCCCGCACTCGCCGCGTCCTGGCGTCGCGAGAACGACCGGACCTGGCTGTTCACCCTGCGCGAGGCCGTCTTCCAGGACGGCACGGACGTCACCCCCGTCGCAGTCGCCGCCTCACTCGCGCACGCCACCCAGGCCGAGCCGGCCCCCGCCGCGCTCTCCGGCGTCACCCTCACCGCGAAGGCGGAGGGCGGCACCGGTGTGCGGGTCACCACCACCGCCCCCGACCCGGTCCTGCCGCTGCGGCTGTCCAGCCCCAGCCTCGCCGTCCTCGCCCCGAAGGCGTACGGCGGCAAGCAGGGCGCCGTCGACCCGGTCGGCACCGCCACCGGTCCCTTCGAGGTCAGCGAGGTGGCCGGCACCACCGGCGCCGACCTCGACCGCTTCGACGACTACTGGGGCGGTCGGGCCCAGGCCTCCGGCATCGACGTGCGCTTCATCGCCGACGGCGTCGCCCGCGCCAACGCCCTGCGCACCGGTCAGGTCGACCTCGCCGAGGCGATACCCGTCGCCCAGGCCGCGACCCTCGACGCGGACACCCGCCGTGAAACGGCCACCACCCGCACCACCAGCCTGCTCCTCAACACCGAGTCGGGCGTCTTCAAGGACCCGGCCCTGCGCGCCGCCGCCCGCACGGCCGTCGACACCGCCGCCCTCGCCGAGGGCGTCTACGAGGGGCACGCCGACGCCGGCGCCGGGATCTACGGCCCCGCCGTCACCTGGGCCGCGGGCAAGCGCGTCCCGCCCACCGGGCGGACGAACGCCGGTACCCCCGGCGGCGCCTCCCTCACCCTCGCCACCTACGACAACCGGCCCGAACTTCCCGAAGCCGCACAGGTGTTGAAGCAGCAACTGGAAAGGGCCGGCTTCGCGGTGAAGTTGGAGGTGCGCGAGTACTCGCGGTTGGAGAGCGACGCGCTCGCCGGGAAGTTCGACGCCTTCGTCGGCGCCCGCAACAGCCTCCTCGACACCGGCGACCCCGTCTCCGTGCTCGCCGGTGACTTCACCTGCGACGGCGGCTACAACCTCGCCCTGCTGTGCGACAAGGCCGTCGACCGGGCCGTCGGCACGGCGCAGGCGGTCGCCGACACCGACAGGCGGCGGGACGCCGCGATGGCCGCCGAGGCCGCGATCCTCGGTGCCGACGCCGTCGTCCCGCTCGTCCACCAGCGGGTCATCACCGGCGTGAGCGCCAAGGTCAGCGGTGTTCTGCTCGACCCGTACGAGCGGACCCTCGTCGGCACCGGCACCCGGCGCTGACGGCATGAGGAGCAGGGTGGGCACGCTGCTGTGGCGTGCCGGACTGGCCGCGCTGCTGGTGTGCGGGATCGGGCTGCTGCCCTGGCTCTCGCACACCGACCCGGCGCTCACCGTGCTGAAGACACGGTCCGCCGACCGTGACCCCACCCCCGAGGTGCTCGACGCCATCCGCACCCAACTCGGCCTGGACGAGGGTCCCTTGCACCTGCTCGGGCAATGGCTCTCGGGATTGCCGCGCGGGGACGCCGGACGATCGTGGATCTCCGGGACGGAGGTCATGCCCGGCGTCCTCCAAGCCCTGGGCGTGTCCCTGCTGTTGATGGCGGTGGCACTGGCGGTCGCCGTCGTCACCGCCGCCGGCGTGTGCGCCCGCACCCTGTGCCTCGGCGCGCGGCGCAGCCTCGACGGCCGACCCGTCGGCGGTTCCGGCTCCGCCGTGCTCGCCGCACTGCCGGAGTTCCTCACCGCCTCGGTCCTCGCCACGGTGGTCGGCGTGCAGTGGGGGTGGCTGCCCGCCCTCGGCTGGTACGGCCCGCAGTGGACCGTGCTGCCCGCGCTCGCTCTCGGCCTGCCCGCCGGGGCGGTGCTCGGGCGCCTCCTCGACGACCAGTTGCCCGCCGCCTTCGCCGAGCCGTGGGCGGTGGCCGCCGCCGCGCGCGGACTGCGCGGCCGGGTCATAGCCCGCAAGGCGCTGCGCCGCTGCGTGCCCGGGCTGCTGCCCAACCTCGGGCTGTTCGTCGTGGGACTGACCGGTGGGTCCGTCGCCGTGGAGCAGATCTTCGACATCCCAGGGCTCGGCCGGACCACCCTCCAGGCGGCGATCGCCCAGGACCTGCCCGTCCTCCAGACCGGCACGCTCGTCCTTGTCGCGCTCGCGGCCGTCACCACCGGCGGCGGCCGCCTCGCCGCCCGGCTGCTCATCGGGCCCGCCCTGCGCGACGGCGCCCTGCCCGCACTCCACACGTCATCGCCGACGACCCGCAGCCTCCGGCCCCTTGCCTACAGTCTTCTGTTGCTCGTCGTCATCGCCCTCGGCCTTCCCCGCGACCCGCTCGCCCTCGACACCCGCGCCCGCCTCCAACCCCCCTCCACCGCCCATCCGTTCGGCACCGACGCGCTCGGCCGCGACGTCCTCGCCCGGGTCGCGCACGGCGCCCTCGACTCCCTGCTCCTCGCCCTCGCCATCGGCGCGATCGCACTGACCGCCGGGGTCCTGCTCGGGCTGCTGCCCCGGCTGTCCGGGCCACTCGTGGACACCGTCAACGCCGTACCGCCCGTTCTCGCCGCGCTGCTCGTCAGCGCGGTCTGGGGCAGCGGGCCCACGACGCCCGTCCTCGCCGTGGCGGTCGTGGCCTGGGCGCCGCTCGCCGCGCACACCTCCGCGCTGCTGCGGCAGGAGCGGGCCACCGTCCACCTGACCGCGACCCGGGCCCTCGGCGCCGGCCCCTGGTATCTGCTGCGGAGCGAACTCCTGCCCGCCGTCCTGCCGCCCGTCGCCCGCCACGCCCTTCTGCGCCTGCCCGGCATTGCCCTCGCCCTCGCCTCGCTTGGCTTCCTCGGCCTCGGAGCTCAGCCGCCGTCCCCCGAGTGGGGCCTGCTTCTCGCCGAGAACCAGCCCTACGCCGAACGCGCCCCCTGGGCCGTCCTCGCCCCCGCCGCCGTCCTCGCCCTTCTCGGCGCCCTCGCCGTCACCGCGGCCGGAGCACTCCGACGGCCACGACGTCGTCGTATGGCAGGCGAGGCAGACAAAGCAGACAAGGTAGGACCGGGAGCAACAGCAGAACCGGCAGGATCCGCAGATCTCGGCACCCACGAACACCCAGCCCCCGAAGGAGAGTTGACGGGCACCCGATGACGAGACCTGCGCCCACACCTCTGCCGTCGCTGCACGGCAGGACGAGCGACGCGGCTCGACTGACGCCGCTCCTACGGCTTCTGATCCTCACTCAACTCGCTTTCAATCTCGGCTTCTTCGCCGTCCTGCCCTTCCTTGCCGAGCACTTGGGCGGCGCGGTCGGCATGGCCGGCTGGATGGTCGGGTTCGTGCTCGGGCTGCGGACCTTCAGCCAACAGGGCCTGTTCGTGGTCGGCGGGGCACTGGCCGATCGGTACGGCGTGCGGCCCGTCGTCCTCGCCGGCTGCGTGCTGCGCATCGCCGGGTTCGGTTGGCTCGGGTCTGCCGAGCAGCCCTGGACGGTCATCGGGGCGGTGCTGCTGATCGGGTTCGCGGCCGCGCTGTTCTCGCCCGCCGTCGAGTCCGAGGTGGCCCGGCAGGCCGTCGTGCACGAGGAGTCGGGCGGCGGGTCGCGGACCCGGGTGCTGGCGCTGTTCACGGTCGCCGGGCAGGCCGGGGCATTCCTCGGACCGCTGCTCGGCGCGCTGCTCCTGGAGGTCGACTTCCGTGCGGTGTGCCTGGCCGGCGCCGGGGTCTTCGTCCTCGTCCTCGCCGGTCACGCCCGGCTGCTGCCGCAGCACATCCCCGGCCGCACCCGCGTCGAGGTCCGCGGCGGCGTCGGCCCGCTGTTGCGCAACCGCCGCTTCCTCGCCCTGTGCTGTGCCTACGGCGCCTACCTCCTCGCCTACAACCAGCTCTATCTCGCGCTGCCCGCCGAGGTGGAGCGCGCGGCCGGTTCGCAGGCGCCGCTGGCCTGGCTGTTCGCGCTGTCGTCGCTGCTGGTGGTGACCGCGCAGCTGCCGGTCACCCGGTGGGTGGGGGAGCGGCTGAGCCTGCGCCGGTCGATGGCGGCCGGACTCGCGCTGATCGCCGCCGGGTTCGCCGTCGTCGCCGCCGCGTTGCCCGCCGGGCGGACCGGGACGGCCGGGCTGCTGCCCGCGGCCGGTTTCGTCGTGCTGCTCACCCTCGGCCAGATGCTCGTCGCGCCCGCCGCCCGCGCCTGGGTGCCCGACCTCGCCGAGGAGGGCAGGCTCGGCCTGTACACCGGGGCACTGTCCTCGGCCTCGGGGCTGATCGTGCTCCTCGGCAGCGCAGCCACCGGCACCCTCCTCGACACCGGCCTCCCGCCGACAGTGCCCTGGCTCCTCCTGGCCGTAGTACCGGCCGCCGCCGTCGCCTTGCTTCCGCGTGCGGCGCGGAGGGGGTGAGTGCGGGGTCGGGTTGGGGGCCGGGGAGGTCGTTGGGCGTGTCCTGGCGGTTTGTCCCTGCCGCAGTACCGGCCGCCGCCGTCGCTTTGCTTCCGCGTGCGGCGCGGAGGGGGTGAGTGCGGGGTCGGCGGTGGGTTGAGGGGGGCGGGGTCGGGATGGGGGCCGGGGTGTCGTCGGGCGTGTCCTGGCGGTTGGGCAGGGGCGTCGTACCGGTTGGTGTCCTCGTGCGGTCTGCGTCGGGTGAACGTGGGAGGGGGCGTCGACGTATCTGTCGGGCGTGGGAGGATCCGTCGCTATGAGTGCGTCCCCGGCGGTCCGGAGTCTGCGCGCTGCGGTCTTCGCCGCGATGTGCGTGCTGCTGGCCGCCGCCGGGCACGGACTCGCCACGGGTGACACGCCGCCGCCGTGGGCGGACGGCGCCGGATTCCTGGCCGTGTTCGCCGCCGGGTGGCTGCTCGGCGCCCGGGAGCGCTCGCTGCCCGGGATCGGCGCGGCCATGCTCGCCACGCAGGCGGGCTTGCACGTCGCCTTCGACGCCGCCCGCTCCCGTACGACGGCGCACACCATGCCCGCGATGGCCATGACGTCCGGGCACGGCCTGCATATGCACGCCCACACCGCCACGGCGATGGCGCCGCACGCCACGGCCGCCCATGTCCTCGCCGCGCTCGCCGCCTCGTGGTGGCTGCGGCGCGGGGAGGCCGCCCTGTGGAAGCTGCTGCGCCGGGCGGTCGCGTTCCTGCCGGGCCTCGCGGCCTGGTGGCGGGACGTCCCCGTCCCGTTGCCCGTGCCGCCCCTCCTCCCCGCCGCCGCCCCGGCTGCGGTCCCGCCCCGGCAACTGCTGCTGCGGCACGCCGTGAGCCGCCGCGGACCGCCCACCCCGATCCCGTACGCGAGCTGACCCAGGGCCGGACCTCCACCCGTCCGGGCCCGCCCCCTACCTTTCCTGACTTCCTGTACGGAGATCACCCACTCATGTCCACGACACGCCTCGCCCTGCGCCGCGCCGGCCTCGGCGCCGTGCTCGCCGCCGCCGCGGTCCTCACCGCCGCCGGCGTCGCCTCCGCGCACGTCACCGTCCACCCCGAGAGCTACGCCAAGGGCGCAGCCGACGGCCTCCTCAGCTTCCGGGTCCCCAACGAGGAGGACACCGCGAGCACCACCAAGGTCCAGGTCTTCCTGCCCACCGACCACCCCGTGCTCGGCGTGCTGGTCCACCCGAAGGACGGCTGGACCGCGAAGGTGACCACCACCAAGCTCAAGACCCCGGTCAAGACCGACGACGGCACCATCACCGACGCCGTCTCCGAGATCACCTGGACGGGAGGGAAGATCGGCGCCGGCCAGTACGAGGACTTCGACGTCGCCTTCGGTCGGCTTCCCGACGACGCCGACCAGTTGGCCTTCAAAACCCTGCAGACCTACTCCGACGGCAAGACCGTCCGCTGGATCGAGGAGACCGCGCCGGGCGCGGACGAGCCGGAGAACCCGGCGCCGGTGCTGAAGCTGACAGCGGCGGCGGACGACACCTCCACCTCCCCCACCTCCGAGGCATCCACAGCCTCCCCCAAGAGCACGACAGTGGCCTCCGCCGGCAGCAGCGACTCCACCGCCCGCGGCCTGGGCGTCGCCGGGCTGGTCGTCGGCGTGCTGGGCCTCGCGGCGGCCGCCTTCGCCGTCGTACGGACGCGGTCGACGCGGTCGTAGCACTGATGCGGTCGTAGCACCGGCGCAGAGGTGAGGCCCGGACCGTTTACACGGTCCGGGCCTCACCTCTGCCGGGGCGGGATACCGCTACACGAGCTCCAGCATCTTCGGCGCCGAAACCTCGGCCGTGATGCGCGAGGTGCGCCACAGCCACAGCACGTCCCGGCCGAACGACCACACCAGCGAGCCCAGCGCCAGCAGCACGACCGCGAAGTTGGCCGCGTACGGCAGCAGGTTCGAGCCCGCCAGCAGCAGCAGGACGCCCTGCAGGGCGGCGACCGTCTTGCGGGCGGTGCTCGGCGGGAGCGGGGCGTTGAGCCAGGGGGCGAGGCGGGCCGCGGCGACGAAGACGTAGCGCATGCCGCCGATGAGGAGGACCCACGGGCCCAGCGCCATCGAGACGTACACGCTGAGCACCAGGATCAGGAACGCGTCGACCTCCATGTCGAAGCGCGCGCCGAGCGCCGTCGAGGTGCCGGTGCGCCGGGCGACCTTGCCGTCGACGCCGTCGAGGATCAGGGCCACCGCCGTCAGACCGACCAGGAGCGTCACCGGCGGCGCGCTCTCGAAGGAGTCCGCGACCAGCGCGGTCACCCCGCCGACCAGCGTCGCCCGGCCGAGCGTGACCCGGTTGGCCGGGCCGAACGTGCGCAGACTGGAACGGTGCAGCGCCCGGGAGAGCACCGCCCAGGTGGCGATGGCGAAGACGAGACCGGTGACCCAGCCCGCCGGCCCCATGCCGATCGCCGTGCCGAGCAGAGCCAGCAACAGGATCTGAACGCCCGCTCCCACAGCGGTCTCCTGCTGGACCAGCCTTGCGTCGTAAGTGTTGTTCAGGGCCACCGCACATTCCTCCGGCCAGATGACAGAGATGATCAGTGCCGCGTACTGTGCGCGGACTGTGCACACCTCGGTACGTGAACAGGTTCCCGATCGTTCAGGAGGATGTGGATGTCGATCAGCGCACGTGCGTTCTGGGTCACCTCTTCGGGTGAGGGAGCGATCCGCGAAGTCGTCCTTCCGGCCCCGGCCGAGGGCGAGGTTCTGGTGCGTTCGCTGTGGTCCGGCGTCAGTCGTGGCACGGAGACCCTCGTCTTCCGGGGCGGGGTGCCCGAGAGCCAGCACGCGGTCATGCGGGCGCCGTTCCAGGAGGGCGAGTTCCCGGCGCCGGTTAAGTACGGCTACCTCAACGTCGGGCTGGTGGAGGAAGGTCCGGCGGAGCTGGTCGGGCGTACGGTCTTCTGCCTCTACCCGCACCAGACGCGGTACGTCGTCCCGGCGACGGCGGTGACGGTCGTGCCGGACTCCGTGCCCGCCGAGCGGGCCGTGCTCGCCGGCACCGTCGAGACGGCCGTCAACGCGCTGTGGGACGCGGCGCCGCTGGTCGGCGACCGGATCGCGGTGGTCGGCGGCGGCATGGTCGGCTGCTCGGTGGCAGCCCTCCTCGCCCGCTTCCCCGGCGTCCGCGTCCAGTTGGTGGACGCCGACCCGGCACGGGCGAAGATCGCCGAGGCCCTGGGCATCGACTTCGCCGCCCCCGCCGACGCCCGCGACGGCCTCGACCTCGTCGTGCACGCCAGCGCCACCGAACAGGGCCTCGCCCGCTCCCTGGAACTGCTGTCGGCCGAGGGCACCGTCCTCGAACTGAGCTGGTACGGCGACCGGAGGGTCTCCCTGCCGCTCGGCGAGGAATTCCACTCCCGCCGCCTGGTGATCCGCAGCAGCCAGGTCGGCACCGTCTCCCCGGCCCGCCGCTCCAGCCGTACCTACGCCGACCGGCTCGCCCTGGCCCTGGAGTTGCTGGCCGACCCGGCGCTCGACGCGCTCGTCACGGGGGACAGCGCTTTCGAGGAGCTGCCGCAGGTGATGCCGAAGCTCGCGTCGGGTGAGATTCCGGCGCTGTGTCACCGCATCGGGTACGGGCAGGAGCGCCTGACCTGAGAAAAGAGTGAGATCGGGCTGAACGGGGGGAAGCGAAGAGCCGTACTACACGGCATCCCCCGGCGGCCAACGGCCGGGGGACCAGACGCGCCGCACCTGGAGGGTCGTCCGTTGTTCAGTGTCACCGTCCGCGATCACATCATGATCGCCCACAGCTTCCGCGGCGAGGTCTTCGGACCCGCGCAGCGCCTGCACGGAGCGACGTTCCTCGTGGACGCCACCTTCCGCCGCGAGCAGCTGGACGACGACAACATCGTCGTCGACATCGGACTCGCCACGCAGGAACTCGGTGCCGTGGTCAGCGAGCTGAACTACCGCAACCTCGACAACGAGCCCGACTTCGCGGGGATCAACACCTCGACGGAGTTCCTCGCCAAGGTCGTCGCCGACCGGCTCGCGGAGCGGATCAACAAGGGCGCGCTCGGTGAGGGCGCCCGGGGCATCGCCGCCATCGCGGTCACGCTGCACGAGTCGCACGTCGCCTGGGCGAGTTACGAGCGTGCGCTGTGACCGATGTGACCCTTGAGAAGGCCGTGCCGACCGCACAGCCCGCGCAGCCGATGCAGACCGCACAGCCGATGCAGACCGCGCAGCCCGTGCAGATCGTGCAGAAGGCCCCGCTCGCGTACGTGCCCTCGCAGGCGCAGCTTCCCAAGATCGGCGGGATCATCCCCATGTCCCTGCGCTCCGTGCACTTCGTGATGCCGGGCGGGGTCGACGACCCGGCGAACCCGAGCGGCGGCAACGCCTACGACCGGCGCCTCTGCCTGGATCTGCCCGGCTTCGGCTGGCAGGTCCACAAGCACCTGGTGAACGGTTCCTGGCCCCGCCCGGAGGCGGCCGCCCGCGCGGAACTGGCGCACACGCTGCGAGAGTTCCCCGACGGCACGGTCGTCCTCATCGACGGGCTGGTCGCCTGCGGGGTCCCGGAGATCATCGCCCCCGAGGCGGAGCGGCTGCGGCTCGTCGTCCTCGTCCACCTTCCGCTCGGTGACGAGCGCGGCATCGCGCCCGAGGTGGCGGCCGAACTCGACGCCAAGGAGCGGGCCGTGCTGCGGGCCGTGCCCGCCGTCGTCGCCACCAGCGAGTGGGCCGTGCGCCGTCTCGTCTCCCACCACGGCCTCGCGCCCGAGCGGGTGCACGTCGCCGCCCCCGGCGCCGACATCGCCCCCCTCGCCTCCGGCACCGACGGCGTCTCACGGCTGCTGTGCGTGGCCGTAGTGACCCCCCGCAAGGGCCAGCACCGGCTGGTGGAGGCGCTGGCCGCGGCGAGAGACCTGCCGTGGAGCTGCGTGTGCGTGGGCGGCCTCGGACAGGACCCGGAGTACGTCGCCCACCTGCGCGGCCTCATCGCGAAGTACGGCCTTCAGGACCGGCTGGAGCTCGCGGGCCCGAAGGCCGGCGCCGACCTCGACGCCGCCTACGCCTCCGCCGACCTGATGGTCCTCACCTCCTACGCGGAGACCTACGGCATGGCCGTCACCGAGGCGCTCGCCCGGGGCATCCCCGTCCTCGCGACGGACGTCGGCGGTCTGCCCGAGGCGGTCGGCCGCGCCCCCGACGGCGGCGTCCCCGGCATCCTCGTCCCGCCGGAGGACCCGGCCGCCCTCGCGGCCGAACTGCGCGGCTGGTTCGGCGAGGCCGACGTACGGCGCCGTCTCAAGGCCGCCGCGCGAGGCCGCCGCGCGGCCCTGAACGGCTGGGCGACCACCGCCCAGAGCCTGGCCGGAGTGCTCGGCCGGCTTCCCAGCGAACCCCGGAGGGCGGCATGAGGAAGACGACGGCGACCCCGGCCGACGTGGCACGACGCGTGGACGGCATCCCGGCACAGCCGGGCCGGAAGGAGGCGGTTTCCGTGGTGGAGGCCGTTTTCGGCGCAGACTCCGGTGCGGACTCCGTGGCCAACCCCGGTGCGCAGAGCGTCATCGCCGGCGCCGGACCCGTGGGCCGGCCCGGTGAGCGGCCCACCGTGCGGCTGCGGGACACCGGGCCGGACGAGCAGCCGCGGTACGCCCCCGAGTGGCTGGAGCTGCGCGAGCCCGCCGACGCCGCCGCGCGGGCGCTGGACCTGCTGGACCCGCTGCGGATCCGGCTCGCCAACCTGCCCGGTCGCAGCGGGCTCGCCATCCACGACCTGGGCTGCGGCACCGGCTCGATGGGCCGCTGGCTCGCCCCCCGACTCGACGGCGCCCAGCACTGGGTCCTGCACGACCGCGACCCCTACCTCCTGCACTTCGCCGCCGTCGCCTCCCCGCGCGCGGCCGCCGACGGCAGCCGGGTCACCGTCGAGACGCGGCGCGGCGACGTCGCCCGGCTCACCCCGGACGCGCTGCTCGGCGCCTCGCTGGTCACCGCCTCCGCCCTGCTCGACGTCCTCACCCGCGAGGAGATCGAGACCCTCGCGGCGGCCTGTGCGGGCGCGGGCTGCCCGGCGCTGCTGACGCTCTCGGTCGCCGGGCGCGTCGAGTTCAGCACGCCGGACCCGCTGGACGCGGACATCGCCGCAGCCTTCAACGACCACCAGCGGCGCGGCGGCCTGCTCGGCCCCGACGCGGTGACCGTCGCCTGCGAGGCGTTCGCCGCCCACGGCGCGACCGTCAAGGTGCACCCGAGCCCCTGGCGGCTCGGCCCCGAGAACGTCGGCCTGACCGCGCAGTGGCTGCGCGGCTGGGTCGGCGCGGCCGTGGAGGAGCGCCCCGAACTGGCCGAGCGCGCCGAGCCCTACCTCGCCGCCCGGCTGGCGGCCTGTGCGGCGGGCGACCTGCACGTCATCGTCCACCACAGCGACCTGCTGGCACTGGCCCGGCCGACGGGCGGGGCGTGATGAGCGCGGAGACGGTGGGCCCACGGGTGCAGACCGCGGCGCCGGTGGTGTGGAGCGAGGGGACCAGGCCGCTCATCCGACGGCCCCCGCGCAGCCCGTCGGTGGCCCGCACCGACGCCGCCGTGTCCGAGGCCCGCATCGGCGTCATCGTGACCGCGCCGCACGAGAGGAAGCCCTTCCGGCTGCGTGCCCTGTTCGGCAACCGCGCCGTCCGCACGCACTTCGGGACCGTCGCCGGGGTCGTCATCCTCACCGTCCTGCTGTGGCGGCTGGGCACCGGCGTCTTCCTCGACGGGCTGCGGCGGATCGACGCGCCGACGCTGCTCGTGGCGCTCGGGATCGGCGTCGTCACCACCGTGTTCAGCGCCTGGCGGTGGGCGCTGGTGGCCCGCGCGCTGCGGATCCGGCTGCCGCTCGGTCCGGCCGTCGCCGACTACTACCGGGCCCTGTTCCTCAACGCGGCCCTGCCCGGCGGCGTCCTCGGCGACGTGCACCGGGCGGTGCGGCACGGGCAGAGCGCCGGCGACGTCGGACGAGGTGTGCGCGCCGTGGTTTTGGAGCGCACCGCGGGACAGCTCGTGCTGGTCGTGGCAGGCGTAACGGTCCTGCTGACTCTGCCGTCGCCGGTCATGGAGGACGCCCGGCAGATCGCCGCGCCGGTCCTGTTCGCCGCGGTGGGCGCGCTCGCCGTCGTCCTCGCCGTCCGGATGAACTCCTCGAAGCCGCGCCGCGGCGGGCGGCTGCGGGCGGCGCTGGCCGAGGCGCGCGAGGGACTGCTCTCGCGGCGCAACGCACCGGGCGTCGCCCTGTCGTCGGCGGTCGTGCTGACCGGGCATCTCGGCATGTTCGTCGTGGCGGCCCGGGTCGCCGGCTCCGGGGCCTCCGTCCTCGCGCTGCTGCCGATCGCCGTCCTCGCCCTGCTGGCCATGGGCCTGCCGCTGAACGTCGGCGGCTGGGGCCCCCGCGAGGGCGTCACGGCCTGGGCGTTCGGCGCCGCCGGACTCGGCGCGAACACCGGTCTCGCGGTCGCCGTCGTCTACGGCGTGCTCAGCTTCGTGGCCGCGCTGCCCGGCGCGGTCGTGCTGGTCGTCCGCTGGTACGCCGGGCTGCGCAGCACAACCGGGACCGGGGCCGACGACGTGACCGGACCCGAGGGTGACGAGCGGCGCTACGACGACCGCACGGAATCGCCCGCCGCGGCGCCGTCCGCTTCGGTGTCCTCCTTTTCGGTTCCCGAATCAGCCGAAGTCAGCAACGAGAAATACGCGCCGAAGGAATCCGCCAGGCTCGCCAGGAGTTCCTTCCCCTTTTCCGCCGACCCCAGGGAAGGACGGCCGATGACGCCCGAATCGGTATAGGCGGACATTCCCAGGGTGAGTAGATGGCGACGGTCGTCCGCGACGAAATCGGCCGACTCGTAACCGGGCCGGACGACTTCGGGGTGGGCGTGCAGCAGGATCGAGGTCTCGATCTCCCCGGCGTGCATGTCGGTGAGCAACGAGGTCGACACCCCGGCCCGCTCCAGCGCCGTCTCCCAGTCCTCCGGGGCCGGGAAGAGCGCCATCCGTTCACCTGCCGCGGAGGACTCCTGGACGACATTGCCCAGGACGTAGTTCCCGCCGTGTCCGTTGACCAGCACCAGGGCCTCGACGCCCGAGCGGCGCAGTGACGCCGCGATGTCCCGTACCACCGCGTGAAGGGTCACGGAGGAGATGCTGACGGTCCCCGGCCAGGCCGCGTGCTCGTGCGAGCAGGCGATGGTCACCGGCGGAAGGAGGTGCACCGGGAACGCCTCGGCGATCTCCCGGGCGATGGCGCAGGCGACCAGCGTGTCCGTCGCCAACGGCAGGTACGCACCGTGCTGTTCGAAGCTTCCGACGGGAAGGACCGCCACCTGCGTGGGGACTCCGGAGCCCCGGGTCCGTACGTCTTCGGTAGTGTCCGTCGGCACCTGTCCGTACGTCGCCGATGCCGCCGACCGTATTTCCGAACCACTCATCTTTTCCCGGCCCTTCGTCTCTGCTTAGGAACCAGATCATGACAGACAACATTGGCGTACTCGGCACGAAGACCCCCCAGCGCACCGGTGTGGAACGCGTGGTGAATGCGCCCTTGCCCACCGTGTACGGCAAATTCCAGGCGGTCGGTTACCTGGACCACGACCGCGGTGACGAACAAGTCGCGCTGGTCTACGGGGAGATCGGCGCCGAGGACGTGCTGACCCGGCTGCACTCGGAGTGCCTGACCGGCGACGCGTTCGGCTCCCAGCACTGCGAGTGCGGCGACCAGCTGGAGTCCGCGCTGCGCGCGGTCGTCGACGAGGGCCGCGGCATAGTCGTGTACCTGCGCGGGCACGAGGGGCGCGGGATCGGACTGCTGGGCAAGCTGCGGGCGATGGCGCTGCAGGCCGAGGGACTGGACACGGTCGAGGCGAACGTGGCGCTCGGCTTCCCGGTGGACGCCCGCGACTACAAGGTGGCCGCCGACATCCTGCGCGACCTCGGGGTGCGCTCCGTCCGCCTGATGTCGAACAACCCGCGCAAGCGCGAGGCGCTGGTGGACAACGGCATCAAGGTCGCCGAGGAGGTGCCGCTGCTGATCGAGCCGTGCGAGAACAACATCACCTACCTGCGCACCAAGCGGGAGCGCATGGACCACCGGCTGCCCCACCTGGACGCGGTGGCGCACTGGTCCTGAGCGCGCTTCGCACCGCCGCCCCGACGGGTAGGGATCACGGCGGTCACGGCGTACGACAGCCTCGGCTCCGGCAACCGGGCCGGGGCCGCCGCCGAAAGGAGCCGCTCGCGTGAACACAGATGCCTCGGTCGTCGTCATCGGCGGCGGGGTGATGGGCGCCAGCATCGCCTACCATCTCGCCGCCGCCGGCGTCCGTGACGTCCTGCTGCTGGAGCGGGACGAACTCGCCGCCGGCTCGACCTCCAAGGCCGCGGGCGGGGTGCGCGCCCAGTTCTCCGACGAACTGAACATCCAGCTCGGGGCGCGCAGCCTGGAGGCGTTCGGGCGGTTCGGCGAGGAGATCGGGTACGACATCGGGCTGCACCGCGTCGGCTACCTCTTCCTGCTGTCCACGCCCGAGGAGGTCGCCTCCTTCGAGGCGGGGGTGCGGCTGCAGAACGCGCTCGGGGTGCCCAGCCGGATGATCGACCCGGCCGAGGCGCAGCGCCTCTCCCCGCTGATCAGGACCGAGGGGTTACGCGCGGCCGCGTTCTCGCCGGACGACGGTCACTGCACCCCGGAAGCCGTCGTCCACGGGTACGCGGCCGCCGCCCGCAGTTGCGGTGCGCGCATCCTGCGGCACACCGCCGTCACCGGCATCGAACGGCAGGGCGCCGCCATCACCGCCGTGCAGACGACCCTCGGCCGCATCGCCACGAACACGGTGATCTGCGCGGCCGGCGCCTGGTCCAGGGCCGTCGGCGCGATGGCCGGCGTGGACCTGCCGGTGCAGCCGCTGCGCCGCCAGATCGCGGTCACCGAACCGGTCCCCGTCCTTCCGCCGGACCTCCCCATGACCATCGACTTCACCAGCAGCCTCTACTTCCACCGGGAGGGCCCCGGCCTGCTGGTCGGCATGTCCGACCCGGACGAACGCCCCGGCTTCGCCACCGACACCCACGACCGGTGGATCCCCCGCCTCACGGCCGCCATGGAGCACCGTGCTCCCGCCCTGCTCGACCTGCGCCGCACGGGCGGCTGGGCGGGCCTGTACGAGGTCACCCCCGACCACAACGCCTTGATCGGCGAGGCGTCTTCGGTATCCCGTTTTCTGTATGCGACCGGCTTCTCCGGTCACGGTTTCCTCCAGGGTCCGGCGGTCGGCGAGGTCGTCCGCGACCTGTACCTCGGCCGCGTACCCTTCGTGGACGTCACCCCCCTGAGCGCCGACCGTTTCGCGGCCGACGCCCCGCGTCCGGAGGCCAACCGCGTATGACCGAACTGCACCTGTGGCTGCGACACGAGGCCCGCACCACCGAACGGCGCACCCCGGTCGTCCCCGACGACGCCCGCCGCCTCGTCGAGGCCGGCGTGCACCTGACCGTCGAGGACTCCCCGCAGCGCGTCCACCCGATCCAGGAGTACGAGGCCGTCGGCGCCCGGATCGCCCCCGCGGGCTCCTGGGCGTCGGCGCCGCACGACGCCGTCGTCCTCGGTCTGAAGGAACTCCCCGACGAACCAGGCCAGTTGACACACCGCCATATCTACTTCGGGCACGCCTACAAGCAACAGCCGGGCGCGGCCGACCTGTTGCGCCGGTTCGCCGCCGGGGGAGGGGCGCTTCTCGACCTGGAGTACCTGGTCGACGACCAGGGGCGTCGCCTCGCCGCCTTCGGTTTCTGGGCGGGCTACCTGGGCGCGGCGCTGGCCGTCCTCCACCACCGGGGCAGGCTCCTCGCACCTCTGCGTCCCACCGGCAAGGACGAGTTGGACGAGACGCTGCGTGCGGCCCCCGGCGACGAGGAGTTCGCCGCCCTCGTCGTCGGCGCCCTGGGTCGCAGCGGCCGGGGTGCACGGCTCGCGTTCACCACGGCCGGCGCCGACCCCGTCTGCTGGGACCTCGCCGAGACCCGGGACCTGGACCGCACCGCACTGCTGGCCCATGACGTGCTGGTCAACTGTGTCCTCGCCACGACCCCGGTGCCGCCGTTCGTCCGCGAGGAGGACCTCGACGACCCGGCCCGCCGGCTGCGCACCCTCTCCGACGTCACCTGCGACGTGGGCTCGCCCCTCAACGTCCTGCCGGTGTACGACCGCACCACCGAGTGGACGGACCCCGTGCGCCGCCTGCGCAAGGAACCCCCGCTCGACCTGATCGCCATCGACAACCTGCCGTCCCTGCTGCCGCGCGAGTCCAGCGCCGACTTCTCCGCGGCCCTGACGCCCCACCTGCTGGACTTCGGCGTCGGCGGACCGTGGGGCCGCTGCCTGGCCCGCTTCCGCGAGGCAAGCCGTGAACTCGGCGTGACAGAGGGGGATTCGGTATGACGCAGGGCAAGTTGGGTGTGACAGAAGGGGAGTTCGGCCGTGTCTGATCTCGTTCCCGCGACCGGCGCCGTCCACTGGGTCGGCGCCGGCCTGTCCACCGGCAGTGGCCTGGCCGCGCTGTGCGAGCACACCGACCGGGTACGCCTGTGGCACCGCACGACGGAGCGGGCCGCCGAGGCCCTCGACCGGCTCGGCCTGACCGGACGCGCCGAGCCGCGCGCCTACACCCTCGACGCGCTCACGGCCGAACTGGCCCCCGGGGACGTCGTCGTGTCGATGCTCCCCGCCCCGGAGCATGCGGCGCTGCTGTCGGCGTGCGTGGCCCGGCGGGCCCACTTCGCCTGCTCCAGCTATGTCTCGGACGCGGTCCTGGAGCAGGTGCCCGCCGCCGACGCGGCCGGGATCGTCGTCCTCACCGAGGCCGGACTCGACCCCGGCATCGACCACCTCTTCGCGCACAGCCTCGTCGCCCGCGCCCGGGAGGCGATCGGCGACGACACGGCGGCCTCCTACCGCCTCACCTCGTACTGCGGCGGCATCCCCGCCGTCCCCAACGAGTTCCGGTACCGCTTCAGCTGGGCGCCTCTCGGCGTCCTCAACGCCCTGCGCTCGCCAGCGCGTTACGTCGACGACGGCACCGAGACCGTGGTCGACCGGCCCTGGGAGGCGACCCGCGAACACATCGTCGTCGGCGGGGCCGGCGAGGAGACGTTCGAGGTCTACCCCAACCGCGACAGCGTCCCCTTCATCGAGCAGTACGAACTGCCGCAGGCCTGGAAGCCGCGGACGTTCGTGCGCGGCACGCTGCGTCTGGACGGCTGGCTGCGCGCCTGGGACACGGTGTTCGAGGAGCTGAAGGCAGGCGACGACGCTCGGATCGCCGCCCTGGCCCGGGAGTTGGCGGCCGCGTACCCCACCACCGACACCGACCGCGACCGGGTGGTCCTCGCGGTGTCCCTGGAGGCGGACGCCGACAACGTCGCCGACGTCGGCCGTAACGGCACGGCCTGGTCCGGGAGTTACCTCCTGGACCTGGAGGGCGACGCCCGGGAGAGCGCCATGGCCCGCTGTGTCTCCCGGCCCCTCGCCCTCGGCGTCCGGCACATCCTGGACGGCTCGTTGCCGCCGGGCCTGAGCCGCGCGGCCGAGACGGCGGCGAGGTCCGAGGAGTGGCTGCGGGAACTCGCCGACGAGGGCCTGGAGTTCACGCTGCGGGCCGACGGCTGAGGCGGCCCGCACAGGTCCGCGTGGGGCGCCGTCTCAGCTCGTGATCGCCTCGTGGACCAGTCGCTTGAGGTCGGGGTACAGCTTCAGGGATCGCCGCGGCCTCAGCTGGGTCAGGAACTGGACGGTCACGTCGTGCGCCGGGTCGACCCAGAACGTCGTCGTGGCGACGCCGCTCCAGCCGTAGGCGCCCAGGCCGGCGGGGGCCTGGGTGCGGTCCGGGTCGACGACCACGGAGACACCGAGGCCGAAGCCGACGCCGTCGTTGCCGGGCTCGTCGTGGGCGGGGCGGCTGCCGAAGGCGCGCAGGTCGGCGCCGCCGGGGAGGTGGTTGCGGGTCATCAGGTCGACCGTCTCCGGGGCGAGGAGCCGGACGCCGTCCAGTTCGCCGCGGCGGCGCAGCAGCTCGGTGAAGCGGTGGATGTCGTACGCGGTCGCCACCATGCCGCCGCTGCCGGACAGGAACCGCGGCCGGCCGAACAGCGGCAGGCCCGGGATCGGCTCGATACGGCCGTCGTCGGTGTCGCCGTACAGCTCCGCCAGCCGGCTCGCCTGCTCGTCCGTGACCTGGAAACCGGCGTCCGGCATGCCGAGCGGGCGGAAGATCCGCTCGGCGACGAACTCGTCCAGCGGCCGGCCGGAGACGAGCTCGATGATCCGCCCCAGGACGTTGGTGGCCACCGAGTAGTTCCACTGCGTGCCCGGCTCGAACTGCAACGGCAGCCGCGCGTACGCCTCCACCGTCCCGGCCAGGTCCGAGCCCGGCAGCACCGCCGACTCCAGGCCGGCCTCGCGGTAGAGCGCGTCGACGGGATGACAGTGGTAGAAGGCGAAGGTCAGGCCCGCGGTGTGGGTCATGAGGTGCTTCACGAGCACGGGCTGCTCGACCGGGCGGGTGGTGAGGCCGGCGCCGGAGCCGCCCGCGTACACCTGCTGGTCGGCGAAGGCCGGGAGGTGCTCGGCGACCGGGTCGTCGAGCCGTAGCCGGCCCTCCTCCATCAGTATCAGCGCGGCCACCGAGGTGACCGGCTTGGTCATCGAGTAGATCCGGTAGAGGGTGTCGGCCTCGACCGGCAGCCCGGCGGCGATGTCGCGACGGCCGTGCGCGGTGAGGTGGGCGACCCGGCCGCCACGGGAGACGGCCACGAGGAACCCCGGCAGGCGCCCTTCGTCGACATAGTGGGCGATGTGCTGGTCGAGGCGGTCCAGAGCCTTCGCGTCCAGCCCGACCTCGCTCGGGTCGACCTCTTGTCGCAGCAGTGCCATCGTTCTCCTCGGGTGCGCTCTCTCAAGGTGCGGTCCCGGCCCAGGGCCTGTCCGGCGGATCATGCCGCAGACGCGGGGCATGGCCCGCGCACGTGCGCTGATCAGGCAACGCCACGTTCCTGCGACTCGATCCGCCGGACAGGCCCTACCCCGCCCCGACGACCTCAGACCTCATGGTCGCGCAGGGAACGCGTGTGCGGACCCCTTTCAACGCCCTGACCTGTGTGCGTTGCGTCGCTTCCACCAGTCGGTGGACCGCCGGAAGGGGAACGTGCGCCGGGGCGCGCGGCTCGGCAGCGCCCGGCAGAGCGGCAGCGCCGCCGCAGCCGCACACGACAGCGCGAGGAGGGGCGTATGCGCCGCGCCGAGGTCCATGAGCACGGTCGCCGACGCCACGCCCAGCACCGGTCCCACGTTCATCGCCGTCTGCTGCAACCCGCCCGCGACCCCGGCCGACTCCGCGGGGGCCTGCCGTACGACGACATGGGTCGCCGCGACCATCACGGCGCCGAACCCGGCGCCCACCAGCGCGAACCCGACGCAGAAGGCGACCTGTCCGGGGGCCCGGGCGAGCACGAGGAGGCCGACCGCGAGGAGGGCCGTCGCCCCCGCGACCGTGGCGCGGGCGCCGGCCCGGCGCAGCAGGACGGCGGAGGCGGGCGCGGCGGCCACCAGGAACACCGCCAGCGGCAGGCTGAGCAACGCGCTGCGCAGCGGGGTCAGCCCCAGGTCGTCCTGCAGGACGTAGACGCAGACGAACAGCCCGCCGTTCAGGGCCGCGGACGCGACGACGAGCACGCCGAGCGCCCCGCTCACCGCCGGGCAGCCGCCCTCCCCCACTCTCGGCTGCGCTCGAGCGGGAGGTGCCCCCATCGGCGGCAGCAGAGGCGAGGCGGCGCGGCGTTCGTGCCGCACGAAGGCGACGCCGACGACGAGGGCGACCGGGGCCGACCAGGTGAGACCGGGCAGCCCGACGAGGGCGTGCACCAGACAGGCCAGGGCCACGGCCAGCAGCAGGGCGCCGGGGATGTCGAGCGGGACAGGGGCAGGGGGGCGCGGGAGGTCCGGGTCCCGGTTCCGGTTCTGGTCCGGGGAGGTGAGGGCGAGTGCGCCGAACAGCAGCGTGGGTGCGATGGTGAGCAGGAACACGGACCGCCAGCCGAACTCCGTGGCCAGCGCCCCGCCCACCACCGGTCCGGCCGCCGCGGCCACTCCGATGCACGCGGTACGCACGGCGATCGGCGTCCGCAGCCGGTCGGGAGGGTACGCGGCCCGCAGCATCCCCAGCGTGGCCGGTTGCAGCAGGGCCCCGAACACGCCCTGTACGACCCGCAGTCCGATCACCCAACCGACGCCCGGCGCCAGCACGATGCCCGCCGAGGCGGCGCCGAAGCCGAGCATGCCGAGGGCGAAGGTGCGCCGGTGGCCGTAGCGGTCGCCCAGCCGACCGGCGAACACCAACAGGCCTGCCACCGCGACGAGATAGCCGGTGCTGGTCCACTGCACCTGGGAGAAGGAGGCGTGCAGGTCGCGGCGCAGGGCGGGCTGGGCGACGGTGAGCACCGTGCCGTCCAGGGCGACCACCATGGCGCCGGCCACACTGCTCGCGAGCGCCAGGGGACGGTTCACCGCGCGGCCCGCGGACCAAGATGCGCGTCCAGGGTCGTGCGCAGGAGGGGGGCGAAGTCAGCTACGCCCGTGGCGAGTTGGAGGCTTCCCCAGCGCCAGAGCTGGGCGATGCCGTGCAGGTTCGCCCACAGTGCGCCCGCGACGGCTCGGGCGTCGGAGTCGGGGCGTGCCCGACCGATCAGGTCCACCAGCACGCCGAACAACGGCAGGCTGGTGTCCCGCAGACGCAAGTGACCGCTCTCCAACAGATCGTGACGGAACATCAGCTCGTACATCCCGGGGTTCTCCAGGGCGAACTCCAGGTAGACGCCGGCAAGTTCGGCCACCTGTCCGCGGGGGTCCGCACTCGCGTCGCCGCGAGCGCGGCCAGCCGTCACGCGTACGCCGAGGTCGGTGAAACCGCGGTGGGCGATGGCCGACAGCAGCTCCAGATGGGTGGGGAAGTAGCGGCGCGGAGCCCCGTGCGAGACGCCCGCCCGACGGGCGATCTCCCGCAGCGTCAGCGCCCCGACGCCCTCCCGGGACACCAGGTCCACGCCGACGTCGACTAGGCGGGTGCGCAGGTCCTGGTCGGGCGAGTGCTGTTCGGGCGGCTCCGGTCTGTTCATAGACACTGTCTACCATGGGGGGTAGACAGTGTCTACTCGCGACGGCGGGGGAATGCGGGCCGAGGGGCGCGGGTTGTTCGGACATGACTCAGGACACGACGCAGAACGCACTGCTCGCCCTGCTCTCCGAGGGCCGCAGCGGGGTACTGGTCACCCTCAAGCGAGACGGCCGCCCCCAGTTGTCGAACGTCTCGCACCACTACTACCCGGACGAGGGCGTCATCCGGATCTCCGTCACGGACGACCGCGCCAAGACCCGCAACCTGCGCCGCGATCCCCGGGCCTCGTACCACGTGAGCGCCCCCGGCCATCGCGCCTACACGGTCGCCGAGGGCGCCGCCGACCTCACGCCGGTCGCCGAGGACCCCTACGACGACACCGTCGAGGAACTGATCCGCCTCTACCGCGACGTCGTGGGCGAGCATCCCGACTGGGAGGACTACCGCGCCGCCATGGTCCGCGACCGCCGCCTGGTGCTCCGCCTGCACGTCGAGCGGGCGTACGGCATCCCGAAGGGCGCCAACGACGGCTAAGGCGCACGCGGGCATACGCTCCCACCCCCGAGCCCCCGAGCCGCCGAGCCGCCGAGCCGCCGAGCCGCCGAGCCGCCGAGCCGCCGAGCCGCCGAGCCGCCGAGCCGCCGAGCCGCCGAGCCGCCGAGCC